>DATJFV010000036.1:0-45197 GCA_035495435.1 Pseudolysinimonas sp. | reverse complement strand
CGCGGCGCTAAGAGCCAACGCCCCACCCGTCTCCCGCGCGGCGCACAGGCCGCACCATCACCACCACCGTTCCGTCGACCCGGAAAACAGGCATGTCTGAAACACCCTCGTCCATCGCGCCCACAAGGCTCGGGACGATCCGCACGATGCTGCGGATCCTGCCCTTCGCCCGCCCTGCCCTGCGCAGCATCATCCTCGGCATGGTCGCCGCGCTCGGCGCCGCGCTGGTGTCGCTCGCGATCCCGATCGTTCTGCAGAACCTCGTCGACGGTCCGCTGTCGACCGGTGACGGCAGCCAGATCTGGCCCGCCGCGCTGATCGTTCTCGTGCTCGGCGTGCTCGAGGCCGCCCTCATCGCCGCACGCCGCTGGTTCGTGCTGACACCCGGCACCCACGTCGAGGCCGCCATCCGCAACACCCTCTACGCCAAGCTGCAAGACCTGCCCGTCGCGTTCCACGACCGCTGGCAGAGCGGCCAGCTGCTCTCTCGCTCGATGAGCGACATCAGCCTGGTGCGTCGCTGGCTCGCCTTCGGCATCGTGCTGCTGGTCGTCAACATCGTGACCGTGATCGTCGGCTTCGCGGTGCTGTTCTTCTACAGCTGGATCCTCGCCATCGTGTTCATCGTGTGCTCGATCCCGCTCTGGGTCTACGGGTTCGTGTTCGAGGCCAAGTACTCGGTCGTCGCCCGCCGCTCGCAGGATCAGCAGGGCGACCTGGCGACCGCTGTCGAAGAGAGCGTGCACGGCATCCGGGTTCTCAAAGCCTTCGGTCGCGGCCGCCACTCGCTCGAGAAGTTCGCCCGGCAGGCCGAGGAACTCCGCGGCACCGAGATCGAGAAGGCACGCGCCATCGCCGGCATCTGGCTCTGGCTGCTGCTGGTGCCCGATGTCGCCTTCGCGCTGTGCCTGCTCGGCGGCGTGTGGCTCGCCTCGACCGACCAGCTCACGGTCGGGCAGTTGTTCGCGTTCTTCGCGACCGCCACGGTGCTGCGCTGGCCGGTGGAGTCGATCGGCTTCCTGCTGTCGATGACGCTCGACACCCGCACCGCGATCGACCGTCTCTTCGAGGTGCTCGACGAGACCAACCCGATCGTCGACCCCGAGCAGCCGAAACACATCGACCACCCCGAGGGTCGGCTGAAGTTCGACGGCGCGCACTTTCGCTACCAGGACTCCCCGGCGCAGTTCCCCGACCTGCTCGACGGCATCGAGCTCGAGCTCGAGCCCGGCGAGACGATGGCGCTCGTCGGACTGACCGGCTCCGGCAAAACCACCCTCACCGCGCTCGCCACCCGGCTCTACGACGTCACCGGCGGCGCCGTGCGCCTCGACGGCGTCGACATCCGCGACCTCGGCCGCGACGAGCTGCGCCGGCACATCGCCATGGCATTCGAAGACGCGACCCTGTTCTCGGCCTCGGTGCGCGAGAACGTCCTGCTCGGCCGCCCCGAACTCGCCGATGGCGGACCGGAGGCGGATGCGGTGCTCGCCGAAGCGCTCGACATCGCCCAGGCGGACTTCGTGGCCGACCTGCCCGATGGGGCCGAGACCAAGGTCGGCGAAGAGGGCCTCTCGCTCTCCGGGGGGCAGCGGCAGCGTCTGGCGCTCGCCCGTGCGGTGGCCGCGAAGCCGGCCGTACTCGTACTGGATGACCCCCTGTCGGCTCTCGACGTCGACACCGAGGCGCGGGTCGAGGCGGGGCTGCGTCGCGTGTTGGCCACGACCACCGCGCTGGTCGTCGCGCACCGCCCGTCGACCGTGCAACTCGCCGACCGCGTCGCCCTGCTGCAGAACGGCCGCATCACCGCGGTCGGCACCCATTCCGAGCTGCTCGCCACCAGCGAGCACTACCGATACGTGATCTCGTCGCTCGACGACGACCGGCAGGAGGTGGACGCGTGAGCGACAACACCGTCGAAGGCGTCGAAGGTGAAGAGCGCAACGATTACACGCGCGACGAGAGCCGCCGCATCCGTCAGCGTTCGCTGCGTCTGCTGCGCTCGCTGCTCGAGCCCCTGCACGGCCGGCTGGTGGCCGCCGTCGTCGTGATCGTCATCAGCACCGCCCTGCAGGTCGCCGGTCCCGCGCTGATCGCGTTCGGCATCGACTCGGCGTTGCCCGCGATCCTGGATGGCGACCCGAAACCGCTGATCTTCGTCGTGGCGGCGTACCTGGTCGCCGGCATCGCGGGGGCCGTACTGATCTCGCAGTACACCATCCTGTCGGCGCGGATCAGTCAGGCGGTGCTGCTGGAACTGCGCAAGCGCGTGTTCCTGCACGCCCAGCGCCTCAGCCTCGAGTTCCACGAGAGCTACACCTCGGGTCGCATCATCGCGCGTCAGACCAGCGACCTGGAATCCATTCGCGAACTCCTCGACGAAGGCGTCAACGGCCTGGTCCGCGGGGTGCTCTACATGGGGTTCATCGCGATCGCCCTGGTCGCCCTCGACCCGTGGAGCGGACTGGTGCTGGCCGGTTCGCTCGTGCCGCTGTTCCTGCTGACCCGATGGTTCCAGAAGCGCTCACAGGAGCTGTTCCGCGCCACCCGCGTGTACTCGGCGCGCCTCATCGTGCACTTCGTCGAGACGATGACCGGCATCCGCGCCGTGAAGGCGTTCCGCAAAGAGGAGCGCAACGAGAAGCAGTACGCCGAGCATGTCGAGGACTACCGCAACGCCAACGCCCGCGCGATCCAGCTGTTCGGCATCTTCGACCCCGGCCTGATCCTGATCGGCAACGTCGCGGTGGGCGTGGTGCTGTTCGTCGGCGGATACCGCGTGCTGAGCGGCGGGCTCGAGATCGGCGCGCTGCTGGCCGTCGTGCTCTACACCCGCCGGTTCTTCGACCCCATGGAGGAGATGGCGCAGTTCTACAACTCCTACCAGTCGGCCGCCGCTGCCCTGGAGAAGATCTCGGGCGTGCTGGAGGAGCAGCCGGGCGTGCCCGACCCGACCCAGCCGATCGACCTGTGGACCGCGCGCGGAGCCGTCGATTTCGACGGGGTGAGGTTCGCCTACAGCGGCAACCCGGTCGTGCTGCCCGAGTTCGATCTGCACATCCCGGCGGGTCAGACGGTCGCGCTGGTCGGGTCGACGGGGGCCGGCAAGTCGACGCTGGCCAAGCTGCTGGCGCGCTTCTACGACCCGACGGATGGTGCCGTGACGCTCGACGGCGTCGACCTGCGCCGGCTGCATCCCAAGGATCTGCGGCGGGCGATCGTCATGGTCACCCAGGAGGCGTACCTCTTCAGCGGGTCGGTGGCCGACAACATCGCGCTCGGCAAACCCGACGCGAGCCTCGACGAGATCCAGGCGGCGGCGCGAGCGGTGGGGGCGCACGAGTTCATCCAGGCGCTGCCCGACGGCTACCACACCGACGTCAACAAGCGCGGAGGCCGCGTGTCGGCAGGCCAACGCCAGCTGCTCTCCTTCGCGCGCGCGTTCCTGGCCGACCCTGCGGTGCTGATCCTGGATGAGGCGACCGCCTCGCTCGACATCCCCAGCGAGCGGCTGGTGCAGGAGGGTCTGACGACCCTGCTCGCCGATCGCACCGCCGTGATCATCGCGCACCGGCTCTCGACGGTGTCGATCGCCGACCGGGTGCTGGTGATGGAGAAGGGCACGATCGTCGAGGACGGCACCCCCGCAGAGCTGATCGGCGGCACCGGCCGGTTCGCCCGCCTGCACGCCGCATGGCGCGACTCTCTGGTGTGACCTCCGGCTCTATCAGCACTCGGGCCGGGTAGGGCATCATTCCGGCAGGACCCGACAGAGAACGGAGCCGCCCTGGCCACCGAGACGACCGACCCGCTGCGCGGTCTGTCGACGGCCCGGGTGCGGCAGCGCGAGGAGTCGGGCCGCACCAACCGGGTCACCCCGCACACCAGCCGCAGCCTGTGGGAGATCCTGCGCGCGAACGTGTTCACCCTGTTCAACGGCATCGTCGGCGGCTTGTTCGTGCTTCTGCTGGTGCTGGGCGAGTGGCGTGATGCACTGTTCGGGTTCTCGGCGCTCACCAACGCAGCCGTCGGGGTGGTGCAGGAGTACCGGGCCAAGCGCTCTCTCGACCGGCTGGCGTTGCTGAGCGCGGCGCGCGCCACCGTCGTGCGCGACGGGGTCGAGCTGCAGATCGAGCGTCACCGGGTGGTCGGCGATGACCTCCTCATCCTGCGCACGGGCGATCAGGTGCCGGCAGACGCCGGTGTGGTCGAGGCACACGGGCTCTCCGTCGACGAGTCCATGCTCACCGGTGAGTCGGCGCCGGTGCACAAGCAGCCCGGGGATGAGCTGCTGGCCGGATCGTCGGTCGTCACCGGCTCCGGCCGCGCCGTGGTGTCGCGGGTGGGGGAGGGGTCATTCGCCGCGCGTCTGGCCGGGGAGGCGCGCGCGTTCTCACTGGTGCGGAGCGAGATCCGCGACAGCATCAACCGCGTGCTGCGGGTCGTCGCCTGGGCGCTGGGGCCGGTCGCCCTCGTCGTGGTCAACGGTCAGATGCAGGCCGCGGGAGGCTGGCAGACCGCGATCGAGTCGGGCGCCTGGCGACCCGCGCTCGTCGGTGCGGCCGGCGCCGTGATCGCGATGGTGCCGCTCGGGCTCGTGCTGCTGGCCAGTGTGGCGTTCACCGTCGGCATGGTGCGCCTCGCTCGCCATGGGGTGCTCGCCCAGGAACTGCCCGCGGTCGAGGGGCTGGCACGTGTCGACCTGGTGTGCTTCGACAAGACCGGCACGCTCACCGACGGCGACGTCGAGTTCGATGCGGCGCACGAGCTCACCGATGACCACGGGTGGCGGCAGGTGCTCGCGTCCTTCGCCGCAGATGAGGACGCGAACATCACGGCCCGCTCGCTCGGCGACGCGTTCCCCGGCGCAGGGGTGTCCCCGACGCTGCGCATCGCGTTCTCATCCGACCGCAAATGGAGCGCGCACGTGCACGCCGCCGGGGACCCCCTGGCCGGATCGTGGGTTCTCGGCGCACCCGAGCTGGTGCTCGCCGGGCGGCGAGACCCGCGCTCGCGTGCCGCGCTCGCGGAGTGCGCGGCTCATGCCACGGCCGGCCTGCGCGTGCTGCTGCTCGCTCGTGCGCACGACGAGATCGCCGAGCCCGCCGCCGGGGCCGAACCGCTTCTGCCCGCCGGTCTGCGGCCGCAGGTGATCGTGACCCTGCGGGAGCGCATCCGGCCGGATGCTGCGGAGACCGTGGCCTATTTCCGTGCCGAGGGCGTCGGGCTGCTGATCATCTCGGGGGATGACCCGCGCACCGCGGCAGCGGTCGCGAGACGGGTCGGAATCGACGCACCCGACGGGTTCGATGCCCGCGACCTGCCCGACGATCCGGCCGAGCTGCGCACCGCTCTCGAGCGCCACCAGGTGTTCGGGCGCGTCGCTCCCGCCCAGAAGCGCGACATGGTGGAGGCGCTGCGCTCCGCCGGGCACGTCGTCGCCATGACCGGCGACGGGGTCAACGACATCCTCGCGCTGAAGGCGGCCGACATCGGCATCGCCATGAACACGGCCGCCCCGGCGACGCGCGCGGTGGCGCGCCTAGTGCTGCTCGATGGGCGCTTCAGCCGCCTGCCCGTGGTGGTCGCGGAGGGTCGCCGGGTGATCGCCAACATCGAACGCGTCTCGAAGCTGTACCTGTCGAAGACGGTGTACTCGGTGCTCATCGCGGTGGGGTTCGGCGCACTGCTCTGGGGGTACCCGTTCCTCCCCCGGCAGCTGTCGGTGCTCGACGGGATCAGCATCGGGCTGCCCGGGTTCGTGCTGGCGTTCCTGCCGAACACGCGCCGCTACCTTCCCGGGTTCCTCCGGCGCACCCTGGGTTTCGCGGTGCCGGCGGGAGCGGTGATCGCGTTCGCCATGCTCGCGATCGGTCTGGCGGCCCACCTGCACGGCGCCACCGCGGACGAGGCCCGGACCGCGTCATCGGTGGTTCTCGCGGTGCTCGCCCTGTGGGTGCTGAACGTGCTGCTGCGCCCGCTCGACATCCGTCGGGTCGGGCTGCTGATCGTGGCCCATCTGGCGCTGGTGCTGGCGCTCGTCATCCCGCTGGTCTCGGACTTCCTGCAGTGGGCGATGCCGTCTGCCGCGATGCTGTGGTGGATGTCGGGGTCGGCGCTCGCGGGCATCGTCGGGCTCGAGGCGGTGGTGCGCTGGTCGCTCAGGCCGCCGCGGTCAGCGGGGCCGAGTCGTCGTTCCAGCGCTGGATCGACTGCACCACCCAGAACACCAGGAACAGGCTGAGCGCCGCGACCTCGCACGCCAGCACCGGCGGCACCGCCGGCAGTTCGTCGCGCGGATGCAGCTGCTCGTACGTCACCGCCACCACCGCGATCACCACCACCGCGACCATCCCGCCGCCCACGATCCCGTAGACCACCTTCATCCAGCGTGCGGGGTCGGGTGAGTCGTCCCGCCCGCGCAGGTGAAGCACCGCGATCGTGCCGATCACGAGGAAGAACAGTGCGGCCGCCCCGAAGTGCACGGTCGCCAGGAAGACCGGCCGGGCGAGGAACCAGAGCGCGGCGACGGCGGGCAGCACGACGGTGGCGACGGCGAGCGAGATCCGCGCCACCCGCCACTCGACGGTGCGCGTGACGACCGGGATCACGACGGTCAGCCATCCGGCCGTGCCGATCAGCAGATAGGTGAGCACGCCGTTCTCGATGTCGGCAATCACCCTCTCGGGCACGCAGGTCAGCCCCGGTCCGCAGTCGGTGGCACTGCGGATCGGCGTGGCGACCACCGCGATGAGCGGTGCGAGGAGTCCGGCAGTATCGAGCAGTGCGCGCTCCGCGCGGTGACCGGAGAGCGCCAGGAGCGCGACGGCGGAGGCGACGATCGCGCCGACGAAGGCGGACCGAGCGGGGGTGTAGAAGTAGGCGCTGATCGACCCGAGCAGCCGGCCCTGGCTCACGGTCGCGACCGCCACGGACGTGAAGATCACGATGATCAGTGCGCCGAGGCCGATGCGCAGGTAGCGGTAGGTGCGAAGTGACGCGCTGATCATGCGCCCGCCTCCCCGGGGGAGTACCTCGCCTGACGCAGGTCGACACGGAAGCTCGACCCATCGGCGGACCAGCGCAGCGGCGTTCCTTCGGCGCGGTAGTGCTCGAGCGCCCGCCGCTCGTGCCCCTCGGCGGGATGACCGGAGGCGCGCACCACCCGCCACCACGGGACGTCGCCGCCGTAATACGCCATCACCGCGCCGACCGCTCGCGGAGCGCGCGACCCGATCGCGGCCGCGACATCGCCGTACGCCATGGCGAGGCCCTCGGGGATGCCGGCCACCACATCCAGCACCGCCTCGGTGAAGTCGGGGTTCGGTGCGGGCATCGGCGGCGGGCTAGAGCTGCAGCGCGCCCAGGTTCTCGCCGTACGGGGTCTGGCCGATGACCCGGAAGCCGACCGCTTCGAAGAACTTGCCGGGGCCCGCCTCGCCCGGCGCCCACACCACGGTCGCCTGGTCGAATCCGCGCGCCCGCGCCTCATCGGCGAAGGCCTGCACGGCGAAACGCCCCACGCCTTTGCCCTGGGCGTCGGCCGAGACGTCGATGCGCCAGATGGCGGCCCGCAGGAAGTCCTCCGGCGCCTCCTTGTCGAAGTTGCCCATGATGTACCCGACGACCTCGTCGCCGTCGCGGATCACCCGGGGCCAGGAGTTGGCGGGATCGAGGTTCTGCTCGAGGTGCTCGTACGTCTCCGGCTCGAGGAACGCCTCCTGACCGGGCTTGAGGGTCAGGTTGTTCGCGGCGGCCGCAGTCTCGGCCCCCAACTCTTCGAGTCTCAGCTCCGCCATGCCCCCCAGGCTAACCCGGGAGACCGTCACAGGGCCAGATATCTCGATGTCGAGATATCTCGAAAAGCCGGTAAGGTAATCGCCGTGGAAAAGATCACGGTAGAAGGCACGGTCGTCGAGCTCGACGGCGACGAGATGACCCGCATCATCTGGCAGTTCATCAAAGACCGCCTGATCCACCCCTACCTCGACATCACCCTCGACTACTACGACCTCGGCATCGAGAACCGCGATGCGACCGACGACCAGGTCACCATCGACGCGGCCCACGCCATCCAGAAGCACGGTGTCGGCGTGAAATGCGCCACCATCACCCCCGACGAGGCGCGGGTCGAGGAGTTCGGCCTGAAGAAGATGTGGAAGAGCCCCAACGGCACCATCCGCAACATCCTCGGCGGCGTGATCTTCCGCGAGCCGATCATCATCAGCAACATCCCGCGCCTGGTGCCCGGCTGGAACAAGCCGATCATCGTCGGCCGCCACGCGTTCGGCGACCAGTACCGTGCCACCGACTTCCGGTTCGAGGGCCCGGGCACGCTCACCATCTCGTTCCAGCCGCAGGACGGCGGCGAGGCGCAGAGCTTCGAGGTGTTCCAGGCCCCCGGCTCGGGTGTCGCGATGGCGATGTACAACCTCGATGAGTCGATCCGCGACTTCGCGCGCGCCTCGCTCAACTACGGTCTGGCCCGCAACTACCCGGTGTACCTCTCGACGAAGAACACCATCCTCAAGGCCTACGACGGCCGGTTCAAGGACATCTTCCAGGAGGTCTTCGACGCCGAGTTCAAGGCCGACTTCGACAAGGCGGGCCTGACCTACGAGCACCGTCTGATCGACGACATGGTCGCCTCCGCGCTGAAGTGGGAGGGCGGCTACGTCTGGGCCACCAAGAACTACGACGGCGACGTGCAGTCCGACACGGTCGCCCAGGGCTTCGGCTCGCTCGGTCTCATGACGAGCGTGCTCACCACCCCCGACGGCAAGATCGTCGAGGCCGAGGCGGCGCACGGCACCGTGACCCGGCACTACCGGCTGCACCAGCAGGGCAAGCCCACCTCGACCAACCCGATCGCGTCGATCTACGCCTGGACGCGCGGCCTGCAGCACCGCGGCAAGCTCGACGGCAACCAGAAGCTCATCGACTTCGCCACCACGCTCGAAGATGTCGTGATCCGCACGGTCGAGAGCGGCAAGATGACGAAGGACCTGGCGCTGCTGATCTCGGACGACGCCCCGTGGCTGACCACCGAGGACTTCCTGGCCGCTCTCGACGAGAACCTGAAGGCGCGCCTGGGCTGATCTCAGCGCCGACGGCCGAGCGCGGTTTCGAGCCGCTCGGCCAGCGTGCGGAGCAGGGCGCGTTCCGCCTCGTCGAATCGTCGGGGCTCCGGGTCGTACACGCACAGCGCACCGATCCGGTCGCCCGATGGGCCTTCGACCGGATGACCGGCGAAGAACCGGATGTGGGGGTCGCCGGTGACGTACGCGTAGTCGCGGAAGCGCTCATCGCGGCTCGCGTCCTCGACGACGAATGTGCCGCGAGCGTCGGTGGCGTAGGAGGTGAACGAGCGCTCCCGCCCGACATCGTGCGGTTGGGTGCCGTACGACGACAGCCCCCATGCCCGGTCGCCGTCGAGGATCATCAGCTCAGCGCTCTGGGTGCGGAACACCGAGCGCGAGAACTGCACGATGTCGTCGACGGCGAACCCGGCCCGTCGACCCCGGATGCCGAGGCGGTCGAGCTCCGCCTGCCGCCGCCGCTCGAGTTCGGCGTCGAGGCGCGACGGCGATCCGTGGACCGCGGGTGCGGGCACGAGCGGTGCGATGCGCGCGACGAGTTCTGCGGCCCAGAAGTCGTAGTCGGCCGGTCCGCGGAAGCGGGCGATCGCGACCACCGGGGGTGTGGACAGGGGGGCGAATGCGGTGTGCGGGGTGGCGGCGCAGAGCTCAGCGGTGACCTGGTTCAGCGCCTCGGCGTGGCGGTCGAGGATCGGCGCGAGCCCGCCCCGGTAGATCGGAATCGCGCTGATGGGCTGGATGCCCGCCAGGACGGCGGGGCAGCTCGCGGTCGGCTCCAGGGCGTCGAGGAGACGGGTGAGGTGCTGCTTCCAGCTGGTCGGCGACATCATCGCGAACGTCTCGGTGATCCCGAGCACGACGACCCGCAGGTCATCGAGCGGGGTCCGGGTGCGCAGCACCACATCCGCGGCGGTCTCCACGGTGATGTCCATCCCCGTGCGAGCGCGCAGCACCACGCCCCGTTGCGACTCGCTGCGCAGGCGCCGGGCGAGGGCGCCGCTCAACCCCAGCGCGTGGCTCAGCACGCCCCAGCCGAGTGCGGCCCCCGCACCGACGAGGAGTGCGTTCAGCGGGTCCGGGCCCGGGAGACGCTGATCCGCCACGTCAACCGGCCGCGGCACGGCGTCGGCGTCGGCGTTGCGCGACCACAGCCAGGCCCGGACAGGGGCGCGCAGTGCCCAGGGCACCGCTTTTCCGTGATCGTCCACAGAATCCCCGTCCTGCGGCATAGCTTAGATCCGCGCCACTCCGGTGCCCAGGGGTGCGCCCGAACGGATCAGGTCGGCCCGATACCGCCCTTCTGCGGGTAGATCGTTTCGCCGCGCTCGAGCATGGCGATGTACTCGGCGATCTTGCGCGCTCGGGTCTCGGCGCGCTTGACGTTCTGGATGCGGAACACGATCGCGAAACTGTTCTGCTTCGACAGGCCGGCCCATGCCGCCGCTGCGGCGGGTGAGGCATCCAGCGCCGCCTGCAAATCATCGGGTGCGGAGTGGTCTTTCTGCCGGTACGCGGCGTCCCACCGCCCGTCGGCCTTGGCCCGGTCGATCTCGGCCTGACCCGCGGGGCGCATGAGGCCGGCCTCGATCAGGCGCGCCACGTGCCCCTGGTTGATCTGCGACCAGGGGCTGTTCTTGCGGCGCGGGGTGAAGGCCTGGAGCGTGTAGTCATCGTCGAAGCGGCCCGCCTGCCCGTCGATCCAGCCGTAGCAGAGCGCGACATCGAGGGCCTCTTGCCAGGTGATGCCGGGCGCCGATGACGTCTTCTTGCGCAGCTTGAGCCGCACCCCGTCGTCGGGTGGGTCGTTCTCGAGGAAGTCGCGCCAGCCGTCGGGCGAGTCGAACCAGAGGATCGGCTTGTCGGCGAAGGAGGCCATCCCGGCAGCCTAGGACGGGCCCCCGACGAGCCCGTGCCGCCTCAGCGGGAGAACGGACCGGACAGCACCGCCCACTGCAGCAGCAGGATCGTCTTGGCGTCGACGATGCCGGTGCCGATCTGCGCGAGCGCCTCGTCGATGCCGAGTTCGACCAGGTCGATCTGCTCGCCCTCCTCGGCCAGACCGCCGCCGGCGTGCCGCGCGGTCTCGGCCGAGTAGGGCGCGGCATAGAAGTGCAGCCGTTCGGTGACCGAGCCGGGGCTCATGTACAGATCGAAGACATGGGTCAGCTCGCCGACCTCGTGCCCGGTCTCCTCGATCGCCTCCCGCCGGATCGCGGCGTCGGGCTCGTCGTCGTCGAGCAGCCCCGCGGCCGCCTCGACCAGCATGCCGTCGGGGTGACCGTTGACGTACACCGGGTAGCGGAACTGCCGGGTCAGCAGCACGGTGCGCCGCTCGAGGTCGTAGAGCAGGATCACGGCACCGTTGCCGCGGTCGTAGGTCTCCGCGGTGCGGCTCACCCACGCGCCGCTGCGGTCGCGCAGGTCGTAGCGGGTGCGCCGCAGCACATGCCAGGCCGACGCGACCAGTTCGACGTCGGTGACCCGCACATCCGGATTGCCGGTCAGGTCGCGTCCGGTCAGGTGCAGGCCGGTGCGGCCGCGGTGGTCGGGTTCGTCTTCGCCGAGGGTCACGCGTTAAACGTACGAGGCCCCGGATGCTGCGGCAGCATCCGGGGCCTCGTTGCGCGGGTTACGCGACGGCCTTGACCGCCTTCTTGCCGGACGGCGTCGCCGGAGCGGTCGCCACCTCGATCTTGCGCGGCTTGGCCTTCTCGGCGACCGGGACGGTCACGGTGAGCACGCCGTTGTCGTAGCCGGCGGTGATGCCGGTGGTGTCGACGTTCTGGCCGAGCGTGAAGCGGCGCAGGAACGTGCCGCTGCGGCGCTCGCGCGCGAGGTAGGTGACGCCCTCGGTGCTGGGGGCGGGGCGCTCGGCACGGATGCTGAGCAGCTGTCCGTCGACGTTGATGTCGACGCTGGCCGGGTCGATGCCGGGCAGGTCGGCGTTCAGCACGTAGGCGTCGCTGGTGCGGGAGAGATCCATCGGCATGAGCCGCGGACCCTGTCGCGAATCGAGGTACATCGCCATGGTCTCCTCCTGGAGTTCGTACTTGAGTCGGTGTGACTCAACTACGACGAAATTAGCAGTCGGGCATGGCGAGTGCCAGCGTGCTCGCGCAGGGCGAACAACGGTCAGTAGCCGACGAACACGTCCGTGTGCACATAGCGCACCCCGGCCCGGCGGAGTGCGCGGCGCAACGATCCGACCATGGCCGGCGAGCCCGACAGATACGCGTGACGCTCCCGCGCATCCGGCACGGCGGCCATCAGCTGCTCGCCGTCGAGCCGAGGCGACGGGACCCACACCCACCCCTTCGGCAGCTTCGTCGGCTTCTCGGCCGACACCACGGTGACCGCACAACCGGTCGTGGCGAGCAGCCGCGCATACGCCAGGTCGTCGGGCGTGCTGATCACGTACACGAGCGCCACATCCCGACCGGTGCCCGCCAACGCCTGCAGCTGCGACACGTACGGGGTGATACCGATGCCGCCGGCCACCAGCAGCAGAGGCGAGTCGTCGCGCGGCAACACGAAGTCTCCGCCCACCGAGGTCGCCGAGATCCGTGCCCCCGGCTGCAGCTCAAGCAGCGCCTTCTTGAACGTGCTGGGGCTCTGCGGCAGCCGGATGCCGAATCGCACGTTCGCGCCCGGCGCCGCGGCGATGCTGAACACGCGGCGCCACCCGCGTGCGTCGGTGCGGGAGTGGGGCAGGGTCAGCTCCATGTACTGACCCGGCGCGAAGCGCACCGGATGCCGTGGAGCGAACTCGAACTCCCAGCTGGTGGGGGTCAGCTGCGTGCGCCCCACGAAGGTGAGCCGGATGCCCCGCCGCTGGCCGAAGAAGAACGCGAACAGGTTGCCGACCACGAGCGCCAGTTGCGGGCTCGAGGAGAACAGCCCGGCGACGCTGAACGACAGCGAGAACAGCACCGCCACCAGTGCAGCCTCGGTCAGCTGCTGCCACCGGCGCGGCGGCAGGGTCAACGGCTCGCTCAGCATGAACCCGGCGAAGAAGACCGTCGGGTACTGCAGCAGGGCGAACGACATCCCGTCGGCGAACCCGCCGCCGTGGGTGGCGTAGCTGAGGCCCCAGCCGAGGGTCGCCACGACGACGAAGGTCAGCCCGACCCACAGCTTGCGAGTGCGAAACAGCACCGCCAGTGCCCCGAGTGCCGCGAACGGCAGCAGGAACGCGGTGCCCACCCACCACGTGACGAAGGTCGACCCGAGCAGGGGCGGGATCACGCCGACGATGAAGGCGGCAGCGGCCGCCGGGTTGAACACATGCCGTCCGCGCACCGCGAGCAGGTACTTGGTCGCCGACGCCAGCACACCGGCGATCGCGAGCGTGCCGAGGCCGGCCGGGTCGTGGGTCGGCGCGAAGATGAAGAGCAGCAGCAGCGCGGTGATCACGCTCGACGCCGTCTGCGGGGTCAGGCGCAGCGCCAGGCCGATCAGCCGGTTCGCTCCCAGAGTGGCGATCAGCAGCACCGCGGCGCTGAGCAGGATGTCGGGCACCGGGTAGGCGACCTGGCCGATCAGGCTGCCGACGAGCGCGGCGACCCCCAGGATCGCCAGGGCGATGATCACCAGCAGGTACATGGTGACGCTGCCGAGGATGCGGTCGAGACGGGCGATCATGCGAAGACCTCTCCGGGGAACGACGGCGAGGTCTGCACCCGGCCGTCGGCGAACATGCGGACGAACGAGACGCCAGCCGCCGCGGTGAGTGCGGGGTCGGCGTCGAAGAACAGCGCTGTGGCCAGGCCGTCGGCGTGCAGCGCGTCGGGCGCGAGTGCCCAGGTGGCGATCACCGACGAGGTCGGCAGCCCGGTGACGGCGTCGATCACGTGGTGCAGGCCCTCGCCCCAGGCGCGCCGGTTGGCAGCACTCGCGGCGAGGGCGCCGTCGGCGAGCGGCACGACCCCGATGGCCTTCGACGGGTCGGCGGGGTGCTCGAGGGCGATCACCTCGCGGGTGGCTCCGCGGGCGACGATGTCGCCGCTGGCGTCGACCACGTGCGTGGGGACGCCGAGATCGCGAAGCAGCCCGCTCACCAGGTCGGCCAGGTAGCCCTTGCCGGCTGCGCCGACATCCAGCAGCACCGGTGTCACGGTGTCGAGGTACTCGCCGTCCCAGGCGATGGCGTCGGACCAGGCGGGGGTGGCCAGCAGGGCGGATGCCGGGGTCAGCCGGTAGGTGGCGTCGTAGCCGAGCGATTCCAGGGTGCGTCCCACCAAGGGGGACACCCGGCCGCCGGTGCCCTCGTAGAGTTCGCGGTACCACGCCAGCAGCGGCCCGGCGTCGGCGGGCAGACGGTGGCGGCCGGGTTCGCGCGAGATCCGCGTGACGAGCGAGTCGGGGCGGAACCGCGACCAGTCGTGATCGAAACGCGCCACGCGCTCGAGCACGGCCGCGCGCTGGGAGTCGGTCAGCGCATCCGGAGTCTCGATGCGCCACGGCGCGCCGATCGCCTCGAAGCTCCAGACGATCGGCAGCGCCGCGACGGCGTCGATCAGGACTCCAGGGCCTGTTCCTTGATCGCCTCGAGGGCGATCTTGAAGCCGCCGCTGGTGAGCGACGAGCCCGAGACCCGGGTCACGTTGAGGGTGTCGATGTCTTTGCCGACGACCTGGTCGGCGATGCCGCCGACGAACTCGCCCTGGTGCTGCTTGGCGGTCGGGTCGGTGGCGTGCGGGGTGACGGTGATCTCGGTGACCGTGTCGTCTTTCAGGGTCAGTTCGACCGTGATCGATTCGGTTCCGCTGGGGGCCTGGTAGCTGCCGTCGGCGGTGTAGCTGCCGTCTTTGTAACTGGCGTTGGTGGTTGTGCTGCCGTCGCCCGAGGCGCCGGGCGCGCAGGCGGCCAGGGCCCCCATGAGCCCGAGGGCGGTGACGGTGAGCGCGGCGGCGCGGGGTGTGGGGCGGGACATGTCTCTCCTCATCGCTGGTGCGTGGCCCCAGCATGCCAGGGCGTTCCTTGGAGGAGTACGAGGCGGGGGTCGTGGCGGTTCACCCGGGTGACGAATTCGGATGCCGGGGTTGCGTCGTGATTGTTCGTACGCTTTACTAACAAATCATGTCGACGCCGACGCCCGCCGGATACGCCACCGGTCGCACCCTGCGGCCGAGTGCCAAGTCGCTGCCCGAGCACTCGCGCAGCCACAACCGCGCGCTCGTGCTGCAAACCCTCTACCGCGCCGGAGGGGTCAGCCGCGCCGACCTCGCTCGCGCCACCGGCCTCACCCGTGTGACCATCTCGGATCTCATCGCGCAGCTCATCGCCGAGGACCTCGTCGTCGAGCTCGGCCAGCGCGAAGACGCCCGTCCCGGCAAGCCCGCGACCCTCCTCGACATCAACCGCACCGGCTTCCAGATCCTCGGGCTCGACCTCAGCGACCACGCCGAACTGCGCGGCGGGGTGCTCGACCTCGACGGCGCGATCCTCGAGCACCGGGTGGTGCCGCTGCAGAACGCGGTGGGCCAGGCCGCCGTGGACAAGGTGCTGGCGCTCGCCGCCGACCTGATCGCCGCGGCCACCGCCCCGATCCTCGGCATCGGGGTCGGCTCGCCCGGTGTCGTCGACCTGGGCGGCACCGTGCTGAGCGCCCCCAACCTCGGCTGGGCCGACCTGCCCCTGCAGCGCCTGCTCGCCGACGCGACCGGGTTGCCGGTGCTGGTCGCCAACGACGCCAACGCCGCGGTGTTGGCCGAGCACAGCTTCGGCGGCGCACTCAGCGACACCATGCTCGTCACCATCGGTCACGGTGTCGGCGCCGGCCTGCTGCTCGGCGGAACGCCGCTGTTCGGCAGCCGCTTCGCCGCGGGCGAGATCGGACACGTGGTGGTCGGCACCGACGGGGGCGAACCCTGCGCCTGCGGCAAGGTCGGCTGCCTCGAGACCTGGCTCGCCATCCCGCGACTGGAAGCCAAGCTTGCGGGCGCGCCGGATGCGGCCGCGCGCCGCGAGATCCTGCGTGAGGCCGGCGAACGGCTCGGCATCGCCCTCGCGCCCGTCGTCGGCGCCCTCGATCTGGCGGAGGTCGTGCTCAGCGGCCCCGCCGACCTGCTGGACGGCCCCCTCACCGAGGCCGCCCTGGAGACCCTCCGCACCCGCACGATGGCCGAGTTCCACGGCGATCTCGCGGTGCGGATGACCGCACTCGGTCAAGACATCGTCATGCGCGGCGCCGCCGCCATGGTGCTGTCGGGGCAACTCGGGGTCTCATGACCCCACCCCTGCACCACCCACGGGGTGCCAGCTTCGCTGACACCGTCGCCCTAGGAAAGGAAACAGCAATGAGGAAACTCGCTCTCGTCGGTGCCATCGGCGCCGCCGCGGCGCTCGTCCTCGCCGGGTGCTCGACGTCGACCCCGGCCGAGGAGGCCACCGGCGATATCCGCGTCTGGCTCGTCGGAACGGACACGCCGCAGGACGCCCGCGACTACCTGAAGACGGAGTTCGAGAAGGAGAACCCCGGCTCGACCCTCACCATCGAGGAGCAGCAGTGGACGGGTCTCGTCGACCTGCTGACCACCTCGCTGTCGTCGAGCGACTCGCCCGACGTGGTCGAGGTGGGCAACACGCAGGCGGCCGCCTTCACGTCGGCCGGCGCGTTCCTCGACATCTCCGACATGTACGACTCGCTCGGCGGCGACGACCTGCTGCCCGGGTTCGTCGAGGCGGGCAGCTACGACGGCAAGTTCTACGCCGCCCCGTACTACTCGGGTGCGCGGATCGTGTTCTACAACACCGCCCAGTACGACACGGCGGGGGTCGCTGTGCCCACCACCCTCGACGACTATGTGGCGAACGCCGGCAAGCTGGCCGACGCCCTCCCGGGCGTCGCGGGTGTCTGGTACCCCGGCCAGGACTGGTACAACGCCCTCCCCTTCATCTGGGAGAACGGCGGCGAGATCGCCGTGCAGGGCGACGACGGGAAGTGGGACGCGCAGTTCTCCAGCCCCGAGTCGCTGAAGGGTCTTGAGCAGGTGCAGCAGCTCATGGCCTCGTCCACCGCCCCGAAGGACGGCGACGAGACCGAGCTGTGGGTGCCGTTCCGCGAGGAGAAGGCCGCCGCCATCTCGGCTCCGAGCTGGGCGTACTGGTCGATCGTCGCCGACGAGGACAAGAACGACACCGCGCTGACCAACACGCTCGGCTACTTCGCGTTGCCGGGCAAGGACGGCGGTGCCGCGCAGGTGTTCGCCGGCGGCTCCAACATCGCCATCTCGGCCAAGTCGGCGCACCCGACCCTGGCCAAGAGCGCGCTGTCGATCATCGAGAGCCCGGAGTACCAGACGATCCTGGCGGGTGCCGGTCTCGTGCCGTCGCTGACCTCGCTGGGTGACAAGGTCGCCGCCGCCAGCCCCGAGCTGGCCAAGGTGATCGCCGAGGCCGCGGCCAACGCGAAGCTGACCCCCGCCAGCCCGAAGTGGGCCGACGTCGAGGCCTCGCGCGTGCTGCAGGACTTCTTCGTGAAGCTGGCCAACGGGGGCGACGCCGCGTCGCTCGCCGCGGACCTCGACACGAAGATCGAGTCCATCCTGAACGGCTAGCGGCACCACACATCCGCTAGCACCGGGGATGGTGGTGCGGGTCTGATCCGCACCACCATCCCACTCGATGCCCGCCGCCCTAGGAAAAGCCGGGGCACGTGCGAACTCTACTCGGAGACCCCTCATGACCCTCGCGTTGCGCGGCCGACGGCTGAGCAGCCGCCGTCGCGGCGAGCTCCTCCCGTGGCTGCTTCTGGTCCCGGCCGGGATCGTCATCCTGGCCCTCACCGGCTGGCCCCTCGTGCAGCTGCTCATCATGTCGTTCCAGGAGTTCGGCCGCGCCCAGATCTTCGGCGCCGCACCCGGCTGGATCTGGTTCGAGAACTACGCCCAGGTGCTCGGCGACCCGACCTTCTGGGTGGTACTCGGCCGCAGCATCCTGTTCGCGCTGGTCAACGTCGCCGCGACGATGCTGCTCGGCATCCTGATCGCTCTGCTGATGACCCGCCTGAACCGGGGCTTCAAGCTGCTGGTCTCCGCCGGTCTGCTGCTGGCCTGGGCGATGCCGCCGATCACCGCCACCGTGGTGTGGGGGTGGCTCTTCGACACCGACAACGGCGTCATCAACTACGTGCTCTCGCAAGGTCTGGGTCTCAGCCAGTTCGCCGGGCACAGTTGGCTGATCCAGCCGCTCAGCTTCTTCTTCGTCGCCACCGTGGTCATCACCTGGCAGTCGGTGCCGTTCGTGGCGTTCACCGTGTTCGCCGGGCTCACCCAGGTGCCCGTCGAGGTGCTCGAGGCCGCCGAACTCGACGGCTCGTCGCGCCTCCAGCGCTTCCGGTTCATCACCTTCCCGTACCTGCGGCCGGTGCTGCTGGTGCTGCTGATCCTCGAGATCATCTGGGACATGCGGGTGTTCCCGCAGATCAAGGCCCTGCAGACGGTGGGCGGCATCGCGGCCGACACCAACACCATCGGGCCCTACATCTATTCGGTCTCGGTCGCCGGCGGCAACCTCGGTGTCGGGGGAGCGATCGCCGTGATCCTGGTCGCCGTGATGCTCGCCCTGTCGGCCTACTACATCCGCAGCACCCTGAGGCAGGACGAGGCATGAGAGACCACACCGCGCTGCCCGTGCGCATCCTGCTCAGCGCCATCGCGATCGCCGTGTTCGTGTTCTCGGTGTTCCCCGTCTACTGGATGGTGAACTCGGCCCTCATCCCGACGAGCGCCATCCACGACCCGGTGCCGCACTTCTGGCCCGACGAGTTCACGCTGAAGAACTTCGTCAGCGTCGTCACGGAGCCCTCCGGCAGCATCGAGTTCCTGCCCGCGCTCGGCACCTCGCTGATCGTCACCATCTCGACGGTGGTGTTCGCGCTGTTCTTCGCGTTCTTCGCCGCGCTGGCGCTCACCCGGTTCCGGTTCCGCAGCCGGCGCACCCTCGTGGTGCTGCTGCTCGTGGCGCAGATGATCCCCGCCGAGGCGATGATCGTGTCGATCTTCCGTGTGCTCGACGGCTGGCAACTGCTCAACACCATCATCGGTCTCACCCTGGTGTACCTCGCCACCGTGCTGCCGTTCACGATCTGGACGCTGCGCGGCTTCGTCGGCGGCATCCCCATCGAACTCGAAGAGGCGGCGATGGTCGACGGCTGCTCGCGCCTGGGCGCGTTCTTCCGGGTCACGCTGCCGCTGCTCGGGCCGGGGCTCACGGCGACCGGCGTGTTCGCCTTCATCCAGGCCTGGAACGAGTTCACCTTCGCCCTGGTCATCATGAACCGCCCCGACACCCGCACCCTGCCGGTGTGGCTGACCGCGTTCGTGCAGGCCACCCAGGCCACCGACTGGGCGGCGATCATGGCCGGCTCGACGCTGATGGCGATTCCGGTGATCATCTTCTTCCTGCTGGTGCAGGGGCGGATGGCGTCGGGTGTCGCCGCCGGGGCGGTGAAGGGATGAGCGGGGTGCTGCTGCCCGGATTCGCCGGCACCGACCTGCCCGACTGGCTGGCGCGACGACTGCGCGACGGCCTCGCCGGGGTGTGCCTCTTCGGCGAGAACATCGAATCGCCCGCGCAGCTGCGCCGGCTGACCGATGCGATCCGCGCAGCCAACCCGCACGCCCTCATCGCCATCGACGAGGAAGGCGGCGACGTCACCCGGCTGCACCACCTCACCGGGTCGCCCTACCCCGGCAACGCGCTCCTCGGCCGCATCGACGACCTCGCCCTCACCGCCCGCGTCGGCGCCACCGTCGCCCGCGAGCTGCGCTCCGCCGGCGTCAACCTGAACTTCGCCCCCGACGCCGACATCAACTCCAACCCCGCCAACCCGGTCATCGGGGTGCGCAGTTTCGGCACCGACCCCGACCTGGTGTCGGCGCACGTCGCGGCGTGGGTCGCGGCGCACGAGGCGGGCGGAGTGGCGGTCTCCGCCAAGCACTTCCCGGGGCACGGCGACACGGCACAGGACTCGCATCTGGCGCTTCCCGTGGTCGACCTGCCGGTGGAGGCGCTGCGAGCCCGCGAGCTGCGGCCGTTCGTCGCGGCGATCGAGGCGGGGGCGCGCACCCTGATGTCGTCGCACGTGCTGCTGCCGCAGCTCGATGCCACGCGGCCGGCGACCTTCTCGTCGACGATTCTGCAGGGGCTGCTGCGCGACGAGCTCGGCTTCGAGGGGGTGATCGTCTCCGATGCGCTCGACATGGTCGGCGCGAGCGGCGAGATCGGCATCCCCGCCGCCGCCGTGCGGGCGATCGCCGCCGGGTGCGACCTGCTGTGCATCGGCACCCGCAACACCGATGAGCAACTCGGTCAGATCCAGGCGGCGCTCGACGCCGCGGTCGCCGACGGCACGCTGCCGCAGGCGCGGCTCGACGATGCCGTCGCACGCACCCGTGCGCTCGCGGCGGGCCTGCCCGGCCCGCTCGACGAGCCGGTCGTTCCTGGGCGGTTCGACATCGACCGGGCGATCGCGGCGTTCCGCATCGATCCGGACGTGGTCGTCGAACCCGGCGCCGCCATCCTGACCCTCGAGACGGTGGCCAACATCGCGGTCGGCGCGTCCCCCTGGGGGCCGCTCGCCGCGGGCGCCGAGACCACCCCGGTGTTCGAGGGTGACCCCGTCGACGTGCGCGGGCGCCCGGTGGTGATCGTCGGCAAAGACAACCACCGCCGCGAGTGGACCCGCGCCGTCATCGACCGGGCCCGCGAGCAGAACCCGTCGGTGCTGGTCGTCGACATGGGCTGGCCGTCGCCCGACTACTTCTACGCCGACATCGCGACCTTCGGTGCGTCCGAGTTCGCCGGCCGCGCGCTTCTCACGCTCCTGGGGGACGAGTCATGACCGATCTGCTGCGCGTCGGCATCGACATCGGCGGCACCAAGACGGATGCCGTCGCGATCGACGCCGCCGGCCGGGTGCTGCACGACCTGCGCCTGCCCACCGGCTTCGGCGCGGAGGCGGTGCTGGCCACCGCGGTCTCGGCCGTCGAGGGGCTGAGCCGTGCGGCCGGAGGTGCGCCGTTCGCCTCGATCGGCATCGGGATCCCCGGAACGGTGGATGTGGCCTCGGGCCGCGTCGAGCACGCCGTCAACCTGGGGCTGTCGGGTCTCGACCTCGGGGCCGAGGTGGCCGCGCGGGTCGGACGCGGCGTGCGGGTCGAGAACGACGTCAACGCCGCCGCACTCGGTGCGTTCTCGCTGCTCGGCCGCACCGCCGAGCAGTCGATGGCCTACCTCAACCTCGGCACCGGGCTCGCCGCCGGGCTGGTGCTCGGCGGGCGCCTGTGGCGCGGATCGCGTGGCGTCGCGGGCGAGATCGGGCACATCCCGGTGGATCCGGCGGGCCCGCTGTGCCCGTGCGGCCAGCGCGGCTGCCTCGAACTCATGGCCTCGGGCTCGGCGGTCGCGCGGCAGTGGCCCACCGACGACCCCAAGCCCGTGCGCGCGCTGTTCGCCGCAGCGGATGCCGGGGACGCCCTCGCCTCGTCGGTGCGCGAGCGGCTGACCGAGAACGTCGCCGCGGCGGTGCGCCTCCTCGTCCTCACCGTCGACGTCGACGACGTCGTCATCGGGGGAGGACTCTCCTCCCTCGGAGACGTCCTCCTCGCCGACGTGCGTGCCGTCCTCGGCCGCTGGGCCGGCGATTCGGAGTTCCTCGCCTCCCTCGAACTGCCCAGCCGTGTGACGCTGGTGCCGCACGGGGTGAACGCGGCCGCGATCGGTGCGGCGCTCGTCGGTGCGGCCGACGGTGTTCCCCGCGCAGACGCGGCGCAGGTGCGTGCCTGATGGCCGAGGTGGTGATCGTGCGCGACCCGGCGGAGGCCGGCGAGATCGCGGCGGAGCTGATCGCCCGGCTGGTGTCGGCGAAACCCGACGCGGTGCTCGGGCTCGCCACCGGTTCCACCCCGCTTCCCGTGTGGAAGGCAGTGTCCGCGCGCCCGCTCGACCTGGGGCGGGTGCGCGGATTCGCTTTGGACGAGTACATCGGTCTGCCGCCGGGGCACCCGCAGAGCTACCGGTCGGTGATCACCCGCGAGGTGGTCGAGCCGCTGGGGCTCGACCCCGAACTCGTCCACGTACCGGGCGACGACGGGGGCCCCACTGAGGGCGCCGGTGCCCGGTACGAGGCGCAGATCGCTGCCGCCGGCGGGGTCGACCTGCAGGTGCTCGGCATCGGCCGCACCGGCCACATCGGTTTCAACGAACCGGGTTCGTCGCTGGCATCGCGCACCCGCGTGAAGACGCTGACCGAGGAGACCCGGGCCGACAACGCGCGGTTCTTCGACGCGCCCGACCAGGTTCCGCGGCACTGCCTGACGCAGGGGCTCGGCACGATCCTCGAGGCACGGCACCTGGTGCTGCTGGCGTTCGGTGCCGCGAAGGCGGAGGCGATCGCCGGGGCGGTGGAGGGGCCGGTGTCGGCGGCGTTGCCGGGGTCGGCGATCCAGCTGCACCCGCAGGTGACGGTGATCGTCGACGAGGAGGCGGCCGCCGGGCTGCGCTACGCCGACTACTACCGGTTCGCCTGGGACAACCGGCTCGACTTCGAGCGCTGAGGAGGAAGCGCGTCGACGACGGCGCGGGCGCTGGTCTCCATCAGCGCGACGACCTCGTCGTCGGGGAGGCGGCCCACGGCATCCACCAGCATCTGTTCGGCCAGCGCGACCCAGCCCCGCAGCGCGAGGCGCAGCACCTCGCTGTCGGGGTGTCCGAGTTCGGTGAACACGGCGACCACGCGCTCGGTGTGCACCTCGCGAGCCGCGTCGACGGCGTCGCGCACCTCGGGGTCGCCGCTGGCCGCACCGCGCACCAGCGAGTAGAACGTGCCACCGTGCTCGTGCACGAAGCGCACCAGACGCTGCAGGGTGTCGTGCAGCCGCTCGAGCGGGGGCAGAGTCAGGTCGGGTGCGGTGGCGTGCAGCATGCTGTCGCGCGCGAGGCGCACCACCTCGGTGCGCAGCCCCTGCCGGCTGCCGAAGTAGTGGAAGAGCAGGGGCCGAGACACTCCGGCCTCCCGCGAGAGGCGGTCGAACGACAGGTGCTCGATCGAATGGTCGTCGAGGGTGCGCACGCCGATCGCGAGCAGCTGGGCGCGGCGATCCTCGGGTGAGAGCCGGGTGCGCGCTGCTGCGACCATCTTCCGAGGGTAACGCCGCTTATTGACAACGTGTAAACAACGTGCCTAGTTTGGGGGAGGGACGTCGACCGAGAGAGCGCTGGGAACGCCATCGAGGGAGATGCACACGTGAATATCGGCAAGAAGCTGACCGGCAGCCACGGCGGCCGCATCCTGCTCACGGCGATCCCGGTCGCCGCGGTCATGACGGTGATGGGCGCAAGCGTCGCCCAGGGTGCGGTGCCCGTCTCGTTCTCCATTTCGGGAACCCAGTTCCAGGTGGGTGCGAGCCTGCTCGAGGGCACCGGGTTCTCGCAGTACGGCGGCATCGCCACCGACCCCGACGGCACGAAACGCGACGTCGCGATCGCCAACATCGCATCCGCGAAGCTCACCAACCTGTGCCAGTCGGTCGTGTCCCAGGGCCCGAACGGCCCCGTCGGCGTGCTGATCACCGCCGGCGGCGAGGGCACGCCGGCCGCAGCCACCGACCTGCAGATCGGCATGACCGACCTCAAGGGCGACGCCAGCTTCGGCAACATCCGCATCGGCGTCGACGCCTCGACGGTCTCGACGAAGCCGCACGGGTCGGCGGGTGACTTCGCGCAAGACGCCGACACCGTCACCATCAAGGGGCTGCAGCAGACCGCCTGGACCACCTCGGCCGGGGTGTTCACCCTCACCGATATGCACCTCGAGCTGACCGACGGCTCGAAGACCTGCTTCTAGGGGCCGGCGATGACCGTCGTGGCGCCGGCCTGGCGCACCTTCCGCACCTGGGCGAGACAGCGGCCGTTCGTCGGGGGACTGCTCATCGCCCTCGGAGGCCTCGAGCTGTTCTTCTCGGGTCAGCTCGACCTGGGCAACATCCGCATCCAGCTCGGCATCGAGGGGCTGCAGGCGACCATCATCCCCGCCGTGCTGGTGCTGCTCGGCGTGCTGGCGATGCTGATGCCGCAGCATCACGTGTTCTACGGCGTCATCGCGCTCGTGGTGGCGATCTACGCCATCGTCGGGGTGAACCTGGGCGGCTTCCTGGTCGGCACCCTGCTCGCGGTCGTGGGCGGGGTGCTGGTGGTCGCGTTCCTGCCGCGGCAGCGGGAGGCGGAGGGATGATTCGCGGGCTGCTGGCGTCGGCGGCAGCGGTGGCGCTGGTCGCCGGCGGGATGCTGGGGCCGGGTGCCCCGGCAGCGTTCGCCTCGCCGGGTGGCGGGCGCGCGCTCTGCATCCCGCTGCTCATGAGTTGCCCGTCGGGG
Source organism: Pseudolysinimonas sp. (assembly GCA_035495435.1). GTDB lineage: Bacteria > Actinomycetota > Actinomycetes > Actinomycetales > Microbacteriaceae > JBDSKH01. The sequence continues at coordinate 20,724 of DATJFV010000036.1, read as the reverse complement.
GACGGGGGTGGCGGCGGCTCGGGCGGCGGAGGCGGCGTGCTGGACGGCCTCGACGGAGTACTCGACGGTGTCGCCGACCCGACAGCGGCGCTGCCGTCCTGGGGCCCGATCGTGAACGACGACCGCGTGGTGTTCACGAAACCGGCGGCGCAGCTCGGCGCCGGGTCCCTCGCGATCACCGGGCTCCACTGGCTGGGGCTGGCGCGCGTTCCGATGGCCGACGGTTCGCACCGCGTCGTCATCAAGATGGTCGCCGACCGGGTCTCGATCGACGACTTCCTGCTCGATGTGAAGGGCCACCGCGGTGGGGCGGCTCTTGTCACCGATGATGCGAACATGACCCTCAGCGGACACGTCGAGGTCTACCTCGACTCGTTGACCGCGACCCTTCCGGGCGGCATCGGCCTGAGCCTGCTGGCCGACACCCCGCCGCCCGAGGGCGAACTGCCTCCGCGCCTGCTGCGCGTCACCCTGGGCCTCGTCGGTGTGACCGCCGATCGGGTGGTGCACACCGACACCCATCAGCAGATCCACGCGGGCACCTAGCGCGGTCTCTGCGTGCAGCGCGCGCGGCGCGCGCGATGCAGTGTCGCGGTGCAGCGTTCAGTCACTCGCGGATGCGTGGTGCGGTTTGCGGGCGCGGTTCCGGCCGGTGGCGCGCGAGTGACTGAATCCTGCACGCGGCCGAGCGCGAGGGCGCCTGGCCCGACGGGTCGGGTTGTTCATCCGCTCGTCCCGCGTGGGCGGGTGCAGCTTTCAGTAAGTCGCGGATGCCGGGGCCGGTTTTTGGGGGCGTTTCCGGCGCGCGGGGCGCGAGTGACTGAATCCTGCGCAGTGCCAGGCACGTGTGCGGATGCCGGGGCCGGCCGGGTGCGCGCGGCGCGCGTCGCTAGATCCGCACCCCCGCGGCCCACACCGCGGTGACCTGCAGGTCGTCGTCGAGCACCACGACATCCGCCGCGAAGCCGGGCTCGAGCCGCCCGAGGCGACCGGCCAGCCCCAGCGCACGGGCGGGCGCCGCGGTGAGCGCCCCCACCGCATCCGCCAGCGGCAGGCCCACCGAGGTGACGGCGTTGCGCAGCGCCGCGTCCTGCGTGAGGGTCGATCCGGCGAGGGTCGAGGTGCCCGACAGCACCGCCAGCCCGTCGCGCACGGTCACGTTCAGAGATCCCAGCCGGTAGTCGCCGTCGGGCGCCGCAGCCGCCGCCATCGAGTCGGTGATCAGCGCCACCCGTCCGGGCGCGGCGGCGAACACCACCTCGGCGACGTCGGGGTGCACGTGGTGCCCGTCGAGCACCAGCTCGACCGTCACCCGCGGGTCGTCGAGCGCGGCGACGACCGGGCCGGGGTCGCGGTGGTGGATGCCGGGCATGGCATTGAACACATGGGTCAGGATGCGGGCGCCGGCCTCGAAGGCGGCCCGCGTCTGGTCGAGGTCGGCTTCGGTGTGCCCGACGGCCGCGATCACGCCGGAATCGGTGAGCTGCCGCACCGCGTCGAGCCCGCCCGGAAGCTCGGGGGCGAGGGTGACCTGCCGCAGCGTGCCGTCGGCGGCCTCGAGCAGGCTCTCGAGGGTGGCCTGGTCGGGGTCGCGCAGGAACTGCGGGTCATGGGCGCCCCGGCGCGCGGGCGCGAGGAACGGGCCCTCGAGGTGCGACCCGAGCACCAGCGGGTCGGCGGCGCACAGCGCCGCGATGGACGCCAGGCGCTCGCGCAGTTCGGCCAGCGGTGCGGTGACGACGCTGACGATGCTGCGGGTGGTGCCGTGCGCGCGGTGCACCAGGAGGGCGTCGGCCAGCTCCGCCCCGCCATCGTCGTAGGCGTGGCCGCCGGCGCCGTGGCCGTGCAGGTCGATGAAGCCGGGCACGACGGTCGCGCCGTCGAGGTCGACGATCTCGTCCGCCGTCGGTGCATCCCGCCCGGTGCCTGCGGCGGCGATCGTGTCGCCGTCGAGCAGCAGCCAGGCGTCGGCGGTCTCTCCGCGTTCGTCGACGGCGGTCCCGCCGCGCAGCAGGGTGCTCATGTGAAGATGATCGTCCGTGCGCCGTCGAGCAGCACGCGGTCCTCGGCGAACCACTTCACCGCCTGGGTGAGGGTGCGCGACTCCTCGTCCTGACCGATCGCCACCAGCTGGGCGGGGGTGCGGGTGTGGTCGACCCGCACGATGTTCTGTTCGATGATCGGCCCCTCGTCGAGGTCGCTGGTAACGAAGTGCGCGGTCGCGCCGATGATCTTCACGCCGCGGGCGTGCGCCTGCTTGTAGGGGTTCGCGCCCTTGAACCCCGGCAGGAACGAGTGGTGGATATTGATGATCCGGCCGCTCAGTGCCTCGCACAGTTCCGGCGACAGGATCTGCATGTAGCGGGCGAGCACCACCAGCTCGATGTCGTGCTCCTCCACCGCGTCGAGCACGCGACGCTCGAACGCCGCCTTCTGCTGATCGCCGACGACCGGGTGGGCCTCGAACGGCACCCCGTAGAACGCGGCCAGCTCGCCGAGGTCGGCGTGGTTGGCCAGCACCAGCGGGATCTCCACCGGCAGCTGCCCGGCGCGCTGGCGGAACAGCAGGTCGTTGAGGCAGTGCGCCGCCTTCGAGACCAGCACCAGGGTGCGCAGCGGGCGACCGACGACGTCGAGCTGCCATGTCATCCGGTAGCGCTCGGTCACCGGTGTCAGGGCCGCCTCGAACGCCTCGCGGCTCGCCGCCGACTCGACCTGCAGCCGCATGAAGAACGTGCCCGTGTCGTCGCTCGAGAACTGCTGCGACTCGGTGATGTTGCCCGCCGCCTCGACGATCGCGCCGCTGACCGCGTGCACGATGCCCGGCTGGTCGCGGCACACCAGCGTGACGATCCAATGGGTGGAATCGGGCGCCATGGAGCCACGTTATCGTGAAGGTGATGACCGCCCCGCCCTTCCCGTTCTTCCGGCTGCTGGTCATCTCGGGCGCGATCTTCGTCGTCGTCACCAGCGAGTTCCTGCCCACCGGCCTGCTGCCCGACATGGCGCGCGAGCTGGGCGTCTCGCAGGCGCAGGTGGGGCTGCTGGTCACCATCTTCGCCGCGACGGTCGTGGTCACCGCCGTGCCGCTGACGTCTGTCACCCGCCGGTTCCCGCGCAAGCCGCTGATGATCTTCCTGCTCGGGGTGTTCGCCGTGTCGATGGTCGGCAGCGCGCTCTCGCCCACCTACGAACTGGTGGCCGTCACCCGGGTGATCGCGGCGGCCGCGCACGGTCTGTTCTGGTCGGTCACCGCGCCCTACGCCTCACGCCTGGTGCCGCGCGAGCAACTCGCCCGCGCCATCTCGGTCACGGGGGCCGGCGGCACCGGGGCGTTCATCTTCGGGGTGCCGCTCGGCACCGCGCTCGGTCATGCGCTCGGCTGGCGGCTGGCGTTCGCCGTCGTCGGCGGGGTCGTCCTGGTGTTCATGGCGCTCGTGATCCTGTTCCTGCCGCCGGTGCAGCATCTGGTGCCGCTGGCGACCGGCGAGATCATGCTGCCCGCCCGCCACGACCGCACCATCCCCGCGATCGTGATCGTGTGCCTGACGGTGGTGATCCTCATCACCGGGCAGAACACGCTCAGCACCTATGTGGTGCCGTGGGTGATCGAGGTGGGCACCGTGTCGCCGGATGCGGTGAGCGCCGTCCTGGTCGCGAACGGCGCCGCCGGGGCGATCGGCCTGGTCGCCGCGGGAATCGTGGGCGACCGCTGGCCCCGCGGGGCCGTCATGGTGATGCTGGCCGGTGTCGCCCTGAGCGTCTCGGCCCTCGCCGTGTTCGGGCCGGGCTCGGTGCCGGCCACGATCGCCTGCGGCGTGCTCTGGGGTGCGTTCTTCGGCGGGTCGCCGTCGCTCATCCAGGCACGTCTGCTGCATTCGGCCTCGGTGCGGCTGCGCGACACCGCGTCGGCCTGGCTGACGATCTCGTTCAACATCGCCATCGCCGCTGGAGCCCTGATCGGCGGTTTCGCGCTCGAGGGCATCGGCATCACGGCGCTGCCGTGGCTGCTCGTCGGGGGAGTGGCGGCGACCCTGGTGTTCGTGACCGCCACCGACGGCAAGCGTCTGCGGGCCTCCGCGCACTAGCGACGCGCCGTTGCAGCCCTTGCCCCGCGGCACCCGGATGCGGCAGGGTGGGGCCATGCCGCCGTCTGGACAGCACCAGCATTGATCCGATGCTGGTGCCGACCCCCCAAGACACTCATTCCCTGACCTTGGATTAGGCGCGCCACGTGACACCCCAGAAGATCCTGTTCGATGTCGACACAGGCATCGATGACTCCCTCGCCCTCCTCTACCTGCTGGCGAGCCCGGACGAGGCCGAGATCCTCGCCATCACCTGCACCTCGGGCAACGTCCCGGCGCGGCAGGTGGCCCTCAACAACCTGAACTGGCTCGCCCTCTGCGGGGCCCACGAGATCGAGGTCGCCCTCGGCTCGGAGGTGCCGCTGATCGCGCCGCTGATGACGACGGAGGAGACGCACGGCCCGCAGGGCATCGGCTACGCCGAGCTGCCCGACTCCGGTCGCAGCATCTCGCCCCGGCATGCCACCGAGGTGTGGATCGATGCGGTGCGCCGGCATCCGGGCGAGGTGATCGGGCTCGTCACCGGGCCGCTCACCAACCTCGCGCTCGCGGTGCGTCTCGAGCCCGAACTGCCGCGGCTGCTGAAGCGCCTCGTCGTCATGGGCGGGGCCTTCGACTACAAGGGCAACACGACGCCGGTGTCGGAGTGGAACATCGCGGTCGACCCGGATGCGGCGAAGCTCGTCTTCGACGCGTTCTCCGGTCTGCCCGAGGTGCGCTTCCCGATCATCGCCGGCCTGAATCTGACCGAGCGCATCGAGATGAAGCCGCATCACCTGGTCGAACTGGCGAAAGTGGCCGGCAGCGAGCCGGCGGACGAAACCATCTCCTCGGACGACCCTCCCGGCACGCTGTCGCGGCAGAGCAACCCGGTGGTGCGCTACGTTTCCGACGCCATCCGGTTCTACATGGAGTTCCATCTGGCGCACGACCAGGGTCACCTCGCCCACGTGCACGACCCCTTCGCGGCCGCGCTCGCCATCCACCCCGAGATGGCGACCTACCGCAACGCCACCGTCGACGTCGAACTCGGCGGCACCCTGAGCCGCGGCCAGACCATCGCCGACTGGGCGGGTCTCTGGGGCCGGCCGTTCAACGCGTCCGTCGCGGTCGACACCGACCCGGCGGCGTTCTTCGCGCATTTCATCGAGCGCGTCGGCGGCCTCGCCCGTCGGGTCGCTCACCCCCAATAGAAGAGAAAGGCACGTTCGATGACCGACATCGGCAAACCGCAAGACCCGCATCGCCTTCGCAACAACATCTTCATCATCGCCGGCACCGTCGTGGTGGTGGCGACCTACCTCTACCTGATCATCGCCCAGCCGGCCGTCGTCGACGCCGACTTCAAGCTGAACGGCACCGCCGCCGTCATCCCGCTCGTCGGGTACGTGCTCGGCGCCCTGCTCATCGCCGCCGGCGCGATCAACCGCCTGCCCACGACGACCGTGGTGCTGGTGCCCGTCGCGATCCTGATCAACATCGTGGTGGGTCAGATCACCGCGGCGCTCGGTCTGCCGCTCTACCTCGACTCGATCGGCACGATCCTCGTCGGCGTCGTGGCCGGCCCGGCGGCCGGTGCGGTCACCGGTGGCCTCGCCAACGTCATCTGGGGTCTGACGCTCAGCCCGCTGGCCCTGCCGTTCGCCATCGTCGCGATCGTCATCGGTGCGCTGGCCGGATGGGCGGCACGCCTCGGCGTGTTCCGCACCTACTGGGCGCCGCCGCTCGCCGGCATCCTGACCGGCATCATCGCCGCCCTGGCGTCGTCGCCGATCTCGGCGTTCATCTTCGGCGGAGCGACGGGCGGTGGCACCGGCGCGATCGTTCAGGCCTTCCAGGCGTTCGGCAACTCGCTGCTGGCCTCGACCACCCTGCAGGGTCTGCTGAGCGACCCGCTGGACAAGCTGATCACCTTCACGATCGTGATGCTGATCCTGCTGGCGCTGCCGACCCGCTTCAAGCAGCGCTTCCCGTTCGTGCGCCAGTACAACGTGCTGCCCGGCATGAAGAAGAAGTCCGCCGCCCAGGACAAGGCCGCCGCCTAGTCCATGTCCACTCTGTACCTGGATCGCCCGTCGCCCGTCCACCGGCTGAACCCGATCACCAAGCTGATCGGGGTCGTGGCGATCATCCTGCTGGTGTTCGCCTTGCCGTACTGGTGGGCGCCGCTGGCGATCCTGGTACTGATCGTGACGCCTGCCGCCCTCCTTGCACGGGTGGGCGGCAGGCTCCTGATCGTCGGCGGCGCGATCCTGGTGCCGCTGCTCATCGTGGTCGCCATCGGCCAGGGCTTCTTCAACGCCCAGGGCGAGACCGTGCTCTTCGCACTGGGGCCGTTCGAGTTCAAGCTCGAGGGCCTGCTCTTCGCTGCGGCCGTCGGCGGGCGCACCGCCGTGCTGGTCACCGCGGCCATGCTGCTGCTCCTGACCACCCACCCGGGCAAACTGCTCGCCGCGCTCACCCAGAACGGCATGCCGCCGAAGATGGCGTACGTCATCAGTTCGACGCTGCAGATGCTGCCGACGTTCCGAGCGCGCGCCGACTCGATCCTGCTGGCCCAGCGCTCGCGGGGCCTCAAGACCCGGGGCAACCCGTTCCGGCGGTTCGCCGTTCTCGTCCCTCTCATCAGCCCGCTCGTCCTCGGCGTGTTCGTCGATGTCGACGAGCGCTCCACAGCCATGGAGGCGCGGGCCTTCGGGTCCACCGGAAAGCGGACGGCCCTGGAGGTCGTGCCCGATCCGCTGGCCGAGAAGATCGGCCGCTGGATCGTCATCCTGCTCGCCGTCGGTGCGCTCGTCCTGGGCTTCGCCGGCTTCTACCCGAACCTGGAGTGGCCCTAAGTGATCACCCTCGCCGGAGTGCACTACTCCTACCCCGACGCCGAGGACGAGGTGCTGAAGGGCATCGACCTCGAGGTCGACGCCGGCCAGGTCGTCGGCATCGTCGGCGCCTCGGGTGCCGGCAAGACCACGCTGGCCAAGACGATCGCCGGTTTCATCCCGCACTCGGAGGGCGGCGATCTCGCCGGCAGCGTCGAGGTCGACGGCATCCAGGTGCCGCAGGCGGAGCTGGCCGACGTGGTCAGCAGGGTCGGCATGGTCACCCAGAACCCGTTCAACCAGATCAGCGGCGCCCGCTACACGGTGCGTGAAGAGATCGCGTTCGGCCTCGAGAACCTGGGCGTCGAACGCACCGAGATGGCCGACCGGGTCGCTGCGATTCTCGCCCTGCTCGGGATCGAGGAGCTCGCCGGGCGCTCGCCGTACGAACTGTCCGGCGGGCAGATGCAGCTCGTCGCGATCGCCTCGATGATGGTGATGAGCCCGCGAGCTCTCGTCATGGACGAGCCGACCTCGCAGCTCGACCCGAGCGGCTCCCGTCTGGTGTTCGACGTCATGCAGTCGCTCGCGCAGGACGGCACCGCCGTCGTCGTGTTCGAGCACAAGCTCGAGCTGCTGCGCGAAACCGCATCGGTCGTGCATGTGCTCGCCGACGGGGTGATCGCCCGGTCCGGGCCGGCGCGCGAGGTGCTCTCCGACCCGCGCACCGACGAGTGGGGGATCGGCACCACACGGTTCACCCGGGCCGCACGGGCGGCGGTCGCGCAGAAGCTGCTTCCGGCCTCGACCGAGCTTCCGGTGTCGCTGGCCGACGCGACGGGGGTGTTCTCGTGATCGACATCGCCATCACCGACCTGGTGTTCACGTATCCGTCGGGCGTCACCGCCCTGAACGGCGTGACCCTCGCCATCCCGGCCGGTCAGCGGCTCGCGATCGTCGGGCAGAACGGCGCCGGCAAGACCACGCTGGTGCGCCATCTGAACGGCATCTTCCAGCCCACCGAGGGCCGAGTGGAGATCGGCGACTGGGACACGAAGGGCCGCGACATCGCCGAACTGGCGGCGCGGGTCGGCTATGTGTTCCAGAATCCCGACGAGCAGCTGTTCGCCCGCGACATCCGCGACGAGATCGCCTTCGGCCCCAAGAACCTCGGGGTGCCCAAGGAGGAGATCGAGCAGCGCGTCACCGCCGCCCTCGCCCGCGCCGGGCTGGAGGGCAAAGAGGACACCCACCCGTACCACCTCTCGCTCAGCGAACGGAAGCGCGTCGCGCTGGCCAGCGTGCTCGCCATGGAGACCCCCATCGTGGTGCTCGATGAGCCGACCACCGGCCAGGACGCCCGCGGCGTCGCCCTCATCGGCCAGGTGGTCGGCGAGATCGCCGCCGAGGGCCGCACCGTCATCGCGATCACCCACGACATGGACTTCTGCGCCGAGAACTTCGACCGGGTGCTGGTGATGGCGGGCGGCCGGGTGATCGCCGACGGCACCGCCGAGCAGGCGTTCGCGCAGCTCGACGCCCTGGCCGAAGCCCACGTCGAGCCCCCGCAGCTCGAACGCCTGCGCACCGCCCTCGGCTGGCCCGCGCCGGTCTCGACCGTGGACGAGTTCGTCGCACAGCTGAAGTCGCGCCGGTGACCGTGCTGGTCCGTGGCGCCTGGGTGCTGACCCAGGGGCCGCAGGGTGAGCTGCCGGATGCGGCGGTCGCGATCGAGGGCGGCGCCATCACCGAGGTGGCCGGGTTCGCGGCGCTGCGGCAGAAGCATCCGGATGCCGAGGTGATCGGTGACGGAACCGGAATCGTCACCCCCGGCTTCGTGAACACGCACACCCACCTGTCGGAGGCGCTGGCGACCGGCATCGGTTCTGAGCTGCCGCTGGCCGCGTGGGGCGAGCAGATCATCGGCCCGCTCGGGCGGGTGCTCACCGAGCAGGACGCCCACGAGGGCACCCGCTTGCGCGCCGTCGAACTGCTGCTCTCGGGCGTCACCTGCGTCAACGACATGTTCGTGCACTACAACCCGGATGCGATGGCCAGCCTCGGCGTCGTCACCGGTCTGCGCTCGGCGGGTCTGCGCGGCGTCGTCTCGTTCGGCGCGGAGGACCTCGATCGCTGGGGCGACGTCGCGCGGATGCTGGCCGAGCACGACGCACTCGCCGCGGCCGCCGACGGGCTGGTCTCCTTCCGGTACGGAGTCGGTACCCTGCTCGGGCAGACCGACGCCCTGCTCACGGAGGGCATCGCCCACGCCACCGCCCGCGGCTGGGCCGTGCACACCCACCTCCACGAGACCCGGGAGGAGCTCGCCGCGTCGCAGGAGCGCTGGGGCGAGCGGCCCATCGCGCACGCGCTCGGGCTGGGTCTGTTCGACCTGCGGGTGATCGCCGGGCACGCGGTCTGGGTCGACCCGGACGAGATCGCGCTGCTCGCCGAGCGCGGTGTCGCGGTGGCGCACAACCCGGTCGCGAACGCGATCCTCGGGTCGGGTGTCGCGCCCGTGCCGGCGCTGCGTGCCGCGGGGATCGCGGTCGGCATCGGCACCGACGGTGCCGCCTCGAACGACTCGCAGAACATGCTCGAAGCGGTCAAGCTGGCGGCGCTGCTGCAGAAGGTGCACGCGCTCGACCCGGCGGTGATCGACGCCGCCACCGTGCTGCGCATGGCGACACTCGACGGGGCGCGCGCGCTCGGGCTCGACGAGGTGATCGGATCGCTCGAACCGGGCAAACGCGCCGACGTGGTGCTCTTCCAGGACGCGGTCGATGTGGCGGTGCTGCACGATCCGGCCGGGCAGCTGGTCTACGGCGCGTCGCCCCGTGCCGTCGCCGACGTGCTCATCGACGGCAAGCGCGTGGTGCGCGATCACCAGGTTGTCACCGTCGACGAAGCAGAACAGGTCGAGCTCTGCCGGCCGCTCGTGGCGCGCATCGCCCGGGACGCCGGTTTCACGGCCCGCGGGGTGTCGCGGGCGCGCTGAGCGTCGATACACTGGGTCGGTCGCGACTGGCGTTCGGATGGGTCACCATCGGGGAGCGACTGCACGAGTGCGCCGCCGTACGCCTGGGCGGAGCCGGACCCGGTGATCGAGTGCCGCAGAGCGGTGCATCGAGACCCCCGCAGAACAGGAGCCAGTCATGTCCGACACCTTCCTCTCCCCGCTCGCCGAGGTCGACCCCGAGGTCGCCGAAGCGCTGGCGAACGAGCTCGCGCGACAGCGCGACACCCTCGAGATGATCGCGAGCGAGAACTTCGTGCCGCGCGCCGTGCTCGAAGCGCAGGGTTCGGTGCTCACCAACAAGTACGCCGAGGGCTACCCGGGCCGCCGCTACTACGGCGGCTGCGAATTCGTGGATGTGGTCGAGACCCTCGCGATCGAGCGCGCGAAGTCGTTGTTCGGGGCGGCGTTCGCGAACGTTCAGCCGCATTCCGGAGCATCGGCGAACGCCGCGGTTCTGTCGGCGATCGCCACGCCCGGCGACCGGATTCTGGGACTCGAGCTGGCATCCGGTGGCCACCTCACCCACGGCATGAAGCTGAACTTCTCGGGCAAGCTGTACGAGGCCCACGCCTACGGGGTCGACGACCGCGGCTACGTCGACATGGACGACGTGCGCGCGAAAGCGCTCGAGGTGAAGCCGCACGTGATCATCGCCGGCTGGTCGGCGTACCCGCGCGAGCTCGACTTCGCGCGGTTCCGCGAGATCGCCGACGAGGTCGGCGCCGTGCTCTGGGTTGACATGGCGCACTTCGCGGGGCTCGTGGCCGCGGGGCTGCACCCGTCGCCGGTGCCGCACGCGCACGTCACCTCGTCGACGGTGCACAAGACGATCGGCGGGCCGCGGTCGGGGTTCATCCTCACCAACGACGCCGACATCGCCAAGAAGATCAACTCCAATGTCTTCCCCGGCCAGCAGGGCGGGCCGCTGATGCACGTGATCGCGGCGAAGGCGACAGCGTTCAAGCTGGCCGCGACCGACGAGTTCAAGGACCGCCAGCAGCGCACCAAGCGCGGCGCCGCCATCCTGGCCGAGCGCCTCACCCAGCCCGACGCGAAAGCGGCCGGCATCGACGTGCTGACCGGTGGCACCGATGTGCATCTGGTTCTGGTCGACCTGCGCACGTCGGAGTTCACCGGCAAAGACGCGGAGGACCGGCTGCACGAGGTCGGCATCACCGTCAACAAGAACGCGGTGCCGAACGACCCCCGGCCTCCGATGGTGACGAGCGGTGTGCGCATCGGCACCCCGGCGCTCGCCACCCGCGGCTTCGGCGACGACGAGTTCACCGAGGTCGCCGACATCATCGCGCACGCCCTGATGCCCGACGCCGACCTGCCGGCGCTGCGCGCGCGGGTGACCGAGCTGGCCCGGCGCTTCCCGCTTTACGAGGGCCTCACCTCCCCCGGGACGTGGAAGTAGTGGTCGCTCGCGTCCTCGACGGCGTCGCCACCGCCTCCGCGATCAAGGAGGAGCTGAAGGTCCGTGTCGCGGCGCTGCGCGAGCGCGACATCGTGCCCGGGCTCGGCACCCTGCTGGTGGGTGAAGATCCGGGGTCGGTGAGCTACGTCGGCGGCAAGCACCGCGACTCGGCCGAGGTGGGCATCGAGTCGATCCGTGTCGACCTGCCGGCCACGGCATCCGAGGCGGAGGTGCGGCAGGCGATCGCGGGGCTGAACGCCGACCCGGCCGTCACCGGCTACATCGTGCAGCTGCCGTTGCCGCCCGCGATCGACGAGACGGCGATGCTCGAGCTGATCGACCCGGCGAAGGATGCCGACGGTCTGCACCCGATGAACCTCGGCCGCCTGGTTCTCGGGGTGGACGGGCCGCTGCCGTGCACTCCGGCGGGCATCGTCGAGCTGCTGCGCCGGCACGAGGTGCCGATCGCGGGGCAGCACGTGTGCGTGATCGGCCGCGGGCTGACGGTCGGCCGGCCCCTGGGGCTGGTGTTCACCCGCAAGGGTGTCGACGCCACGGTCACGCTGACGCACTCGCGCACCGTCGATCTGCCCGACGAGGTGCGTCGCGCCGACATCGTGGTGGCCGCGATCGGGGTGCCGCATTTCGTGAAACCGGAGTGGATCAAGAAGGGCGCGGCGGTGCTGGATGTCGGGGTCACCCGCGTGGGCACCACCGACTCGGGGCGCGCGCGGCTGCATGGCGACGTCGACCCGGCCGTTGCGGAGGTCGCCGGGTGGCTGTCGCCGAACCCCGGCGGCGTCGGCCCGATGACCCGCGCGATGCTGCTGCAGAACGTGGTGGACGCCGCGGAGCGCCTTCACCCCGCCGGTTGAGTAGCGCCGCAGCCCCCGCCGGTTGAGTAGCCGCGCAGCGGCGTATCGAAACCCGCCCCCTCGCCGGTTGAGTAGCGCCGCAGGCGCGTATCGAAACCCCGCCTACGCGTCCCCGCGCCGCGCGCCGAAGTTCCTCTTCTTCGCGAGATTCGGCAGGTCGCCAAACCGACCCTCGATCAGCGCCTCCCGCTTCGCCCGACTCCAGCCCTGCACCCGCTTCTCGAGGGCGTACGCCTCGTCGACTGGGGGGAACTCGGCCGCGAACACGAGCGTCACCGGGAGTCGACGCTTCGTGTACTCGGCTCCCTCGCCGGCCATGTGCTGACCGAGACGGCGTTCGAGATCCCAGGTGCTTCCTACGTAGTAGCTGTTGTCACTGCATCGGAGGATGTAGGTGAAAGGCATGCTCGATGGTGGCGCGTGCGGGGCGTCGCGGGGCGAGCTGTCCACAGCGGGTGGGTTTCGATACGGCGGCTTTGCCGCCTACTCAACCGGCGCGGGGGCGGGTTTCGATACGGCGGCTTCGCCGCCTACTCAACCGGCGCGGGGCGGGTTTCGATACGCGCCTGCGGCGCTACTCAACCGGCGCGGGGGCGGGATTCGATACGGCGGCTTTGCCGCCTACTCAACCGGCGGGGGCGGGTCAGGCGTCTCGGGTGGCCCCGTCGGAGGCGGCGACGGTGAACACCTCGGGCTGACCGAAACCGTGCTCGGCGAAGCCCCCGTCGACGGCGACCTGCACGCGCGACACGTCGTCCACCGGAACGAGTGCGATCGCCGACCCCCCGAACCCGCCGCCGGTCATGCGTGCTCCGAGCGCACCGTTCTCGCGGGCGATCTCGACGGCGAGGTCGAGCTCGGGTGTGGAGATCTCGAAGTCGTCGCGCATCGACCGGTGGCTGGCGTCGAGAAGCGCGCCGAGCGCCACGTGATCGTGTGCGCGCAGGGCGGCCACGGCATCCAGCACCCGCTGGTTCTCGGTGACCACATGCCGCAGCCGGCGGAAGGTCTCGTTGCTCAGCTTGTCTTCGGCGCGGTTGAGGTCGTCGACGGTCAGGTCGCGCAGCGCCGGCACACCCATCAGTCGCGGCGCCTTCTCGCAGGACGCGCGGCGTTCGCCGTAGCCGCCGGTGGCGTGCGCGTGGGTGACGCCGGTGTCGATGACGACCACCGCGAGCCCCGCCTCGGCGAACCCGAGGGGGACCACCTCGGCCTCGAGCGAGCGGCAGTCGAGGAACACTGCCGCGTCGCGGCGTCCCAGCATCGCCGCCATCTGGTCCATGATCCCGGTGGGCGCGCCGACGTAGTCGTTCTCGGCGAGCCGCCCGACGCCCGCAAGCGCGCGCCGATCCAGCTCGAGCCGCCACAGGTCGACGAGTGCGAGCGCGGTGGCGCCCTCGATCGCCGCCGACGACGACAGGCCCGCCCCGACGGGCACGTTCGAGTCGAACATCAGGTCAAGGCCCGGCACGGCCGCCAGGTCGGCGTCCGAGCGGCCGAGAGCCCAGGCAACGCCCACCGGGTACGCCGCCCAGTCCAGAGGCGACTCGTCGAGCTCGCGGATGCCGTCCAGGTCTCCCAGCCCCACCTCGAGGTAGAGGGTGTCGCTGTCATCGAACGTGCTGGCCAGCCGCAGCACCGCGTCGTCGCGCGGTCCGGCGGCGACGAGGGTGCGCCGGTCGATGGCGAACGGCAGCACGAACCCGTCGTTGTAGTCGGTGTGCTCGCCGATCAGGTTCACCCGGCCGGGGGCCGACCAGATGCCCGTGGCATCGTGCCGAAGCGCTCGCGGAAAGCCCGCTTCACGTCGTCTCGCAGGTCGCTCATACGCGCTCGATCGCCTTCCGGATGTTGTGGGCTGCGACCTCGGGCGGCACGTCGCCGACCCAGGCCCCCATCGCTGATTCCGACCCTGCCAGAAACTTCAGCTTGTCGGCGGCACGCCGAGGCGAGGTCAGGTGCAGGTGCATGCGGAACGTGTCGCGGCCGCGATGCACCGGAGCCTGATGCCACGCGGCGATGTACGGCGTCGGGGTGTCGTAGAGGGCGTCGATGCCGCGCAGCAGCCGCAGATAGAGGGGCGCGAGTTCGTCGCGCTCGGCTTCGCTGGTGTCGGCGAAGTCGGCGATCTGGCGGTGCGGCATCAGGTGCACCTCGATCGGCCAGCGCGCCGCGAACGGCACGAACGCGGTCCAGTGCTCGCCCGCCAGCACGACCCGGTCGTCGGCGCGCTCGAAGTCGAGGATGCGGGCGAACAGGTCGGATGCGGTGCGGTCGATCGCGTCGAGGGCGCGCTGGGTCTTGGGGGTGATGTACGGGTAGGCGTAGATCTGACCGTGCGGATGGTGCAGCGTCACCCCGATCGCCTCGCCGCGGTTCTCGAACGGAAACACCTGCTCGACCCCCGGCAGCGCTGACAGCGCCGCCGTGCGGTCGGCCCACGCCTCGATGACGGTCCGGGCACGGGATTCGGTCTGCGTGCCGAACGATCCCGAGGTTTCGGGGCTGAAGCACACCACCTCGCACCGCCCGACACTGGTGCGCGTGCGCCCCAGCCCGAGTTCGGCGAGGTCGTCGAGCCCGCGGGGCGAGTTCGGCACGCCGGCGAGCGCGGGCCCGAACGACGGGGAGCGGTTCTCGAACACGGCGACGTCGTAGCGCGACGGCACCTCGGAGGGGTTGCCGGGGTTCTGCGGTGCCAGAGGGTCGCGGTCGGCCGGCGGCAGGAACACCCGGTTCTGCCGGGCGGCGGCGACCGACACCCATTCGCCGGTGAGCACGTCCTGGCGCATGGTGGCGGTCTCGGGTCGCGGGTCGAGCACGCGGGTGTCGACGGCGCGCTCGGGGCCGAGGGTGGTGTCGGCGTCGTCGAAGTAGATGAGCTCTCGGCCGTCGGCGAGGTGCGTGGTGTGCTTGCTGATCCCGGTCGCCATGGCATTACGATAACGAAAACCACCCTTGTGAAACCGAAGGAATCCGAAAGCAGCGATGAGTGATCCGGGAGTCGTGCGCCGCGGAGCTCTCGCGCGCCTTCTCGCCGCCCGCGGCTTCGTGCGGGTCGCCGACGCGAGCCTCGAGCTGGGGGTCAGCGAGGTCACGATCCGCGCCGACCTGACCACCCTCGAGCGACAGGGCCGCGCCGTGCGCGTGCATGGCGGCGCGATGCCGGCCGACCCCCTCATCCGCGAGGCGCCGGTGGAGGCCACCCGCGACCAGCGTGCCGCCGCCAAGGACGCGATCGGTGCGGCGGCGGCAGCACTGGTCGGCTCGGGGGACTGCATTTACCTCGACGCCGGCAGCACCGCGCTCGCCGTCGCCGGGCATCTGATCGAGCGGCGTGAGCTGCACGACGTCATCGTCGTCACCTCGGCGCTCACCATCGCGCTCGCGCTCGAGCCGGCGATCCCCCGGTTCGACGTCATTGTCACCGGTGGCACGCTGCGCCCGCTGCAGCATTCGCTGGTGAACCCGTTCGCCGCGCCGATGCTCGCCTCGCTGCGTTTCGACCTCGCGCTGATCGGCTGCAACGGAATCCACCCGCGTGACGGGGTCACCAACGTCAACCTGCCCGAGGCGGAGGTGAAGAGGCTCGCGATGCGCTCGGCGCAGCGCTCGGTGCTGGTCGCCGACGGCAGCAAGCTGCTGCGCACCGACCCCGCGGTGATCGGGGTGCTCGCCGATTTCGAGCGCCTGATCACCGCCGGCGACACCCCGCCGGGAGCGATCGATGCGCTGCGCACCGCCGGTCTCGAGGTGACCGCGGCCTAGGCTGGCAGGGTGAGCATCACCTTCACGCGCGAGCGCATCGTGCTCGACAACGGCGCCGCACGCGCCGAGGTGGGGCTGGTTGCCGCGACGCTATGCGAACTGAGCGTCGGCGGGGTGCGCCTCACCGAGACGGTGCAGCCCGATTCGCTGCCGCCGATGGGCTGTGGCATCGTGCTGGCCCCGTGGCCCAACCGGGTGCGCGACGGGCGCTGGATGCTCGACGGCGAGGTGCAGCAGCTCGACCTCACTGAGCCGGCGCTCGGCAACGCATCGCACGGCCTGCTGCGCAACACCGCCTACCGGGTGGCGGAGCAGACGGCGGATGCGGTGACGCTCGCCGCGTTCATCCCGCCCCAGCACGGCTGGCCTTTCGCTCTCGAGACGACCGTGCGCTACGCCCTCGAGTCGGACGGTCTCACGGTCACGCACCGCGCGCGCAACGTCGGCGATCGCCGGGCGCCGTGGGCGGTGGGCGCCCACCCCTACTTCCGCATCGGCGAGACCCCGGTCGAGTTGCTGAGCCTGCGGGTCGACCGGCCGCAGTACCTCGAACTCGATGACCGGCTGGTGCCGGTCGCAGCGCACGAGGTCGAGGGCACCGGCTTCGATCTGCGGAATGCCCGCTCGCTGGCCGAGGTCGACGTCAACACCGCCTACGGCGACCTCGAGGCCTCGATCGGCCGCTCCGAGGCGGCATGGCTCGAGTCGCCGGACGGCTCTCTGCTGGCGGTCTGGCTCGACGAGGACTTCCGCTTCCTCCAGATCTACACTCCGCGAGCCTTCCCCCGCCCCGAGGGGCCGGGGCTCGCGGTGGCGATTGAGCCGATGACGGCAGCCCCCGACGCGCTCAACTCCGGCTGGGGCCTTCTGCATCTCGAGCCGGGCCAGGAGTGGACCGGCGGCTGGGGCGTGCGCTACACGCCCGCGGCCTAGGCTTGCCGTCGTGCACATCCCCCTGACCCTCGGCGACGTTCATGCGCAGATCGACACGGTCGCCGCAGCTCTGCGCGAGCTGACCGTCGCCGGTGCTGCCCTCACCGAGCCCCGCGTCGACGACGGCCTGCCGCCGTTCTGCAACGGCATCGTGCTGGCGCCGTGGCCGAATCGGGTGCGCGACGCTCGCTGGAGTCACGACGGCCAGGTGCAGCAGCTCGACATCACCGAGCCGGCCCGTGGCGGGGCACTGCACGGTCTGCTGCAGTTCACCGACTACGAGGTGCTGTCGCGGTCGGATGCCATGGTCACCCTCGGCGCGTTCATCGCGCCCCAGCACGGCTGGCCGTTCGCTCTCGAGACCGATGTGACCTACGCGCTCGAGCCGGACGGCATCCGTGTCACCCATGCGGTGCGCAATGTCGGAGCCGAGCGGGCGCCCTACGCGGTGGGCACGCACCCGTTCCTGCGGGTCGGCGTGACGCCGGTCGAGCAGCTGACGCTGACGGCGCCCGCGGCGAGCTACTTCGAGGTCGACGAGCGGCTCAACCCGGTCGCCGAGGCGCCGGTGACGGCCGATGTCGACCTGCGTCCCGGCCGTGTCGTCGGTGAGTTGCGCCTCGACACCGCCTACGGGTCACTGGCGCATGCGAACCCGGCCGACGGGCACGGTGACAGCGCCTGGCTCGACGCGCCCGACGGCGCGCGGACGACCCTCTGGCAAGACCTTGCCTGGGGGTACCTGCAGGTGTTCACGACGCGCGAGTTCCCCGGCCCCGACGGCCCGGCTACCGCGGTCGCGGTCGAGCCGATGACGGCTCCGCCCGACGCGCTGAACTCGGGGCAGGGGCTGATCTGGCTTGACCCCGACGCTGCCTGGCAGGGGTCCTGGGGTCTGCGGTACCGCGGCGCGGTAAGCTGAGCGTCAACGAAGGGGAGTAGTTCCCCGCGGAGTCATCGACATACTGGCTGTCCCGACGGCGGCCCGGTGCTCCACCCGGCGTGTTCCGGGCGAACGAGACCTTCGGCCTGTTTTCCGTGGCCGAAAGGATACTGCTGTGGCCCGCACTCCCTCCCGCTCCTCCGACCTGCGTCGCTGGCGCAAGTATCTCGCCGACGAACGCGCTGAGGCGGCCGTGTACCGCCGGCTCGCCGAGCGCAAGACGGGGGAGGAGCGCGAGATCCTGCTCGGGCTGGCCGAGGCCGAACGCCGCCACGAGCAGCACTGGCTCGACCTGCTCGGTGACGATGCGGGAACACCGCGCAGCGACCTGCGCACCCGGGTGCTCGTCTGGCTGGCCCGGCACTTCGGGTCGCTGTTCGTGCTCGCCCTCGCGCAACGTGCCGAGGTGCGCTCGCCATATGAGGCCGATGCCGACGCCACCGACCGGATGGCGGCGGACGAGCGCATTCACGGCGAGGTGGTGCGGGGGCTCGCGGCTCGCGGTCGACTGCGTGCCGCCGGCAGCTTCCGTGCCGCGGTGTTCGGCGCCAACGACGGCCTGGTGAGCAACTTGGCGCTCGTGCTCGGCATCGGCGCCACCGGGGTCTCGACCACCACCGTGCTGTTCACCGGGATCGCCGGCCTGCTGGCCGGTGCGCTGTCGATGGGTGCCGGCGAATACGTGTCGGTGCGCTCGCAGCGCGAGCTGCTCGCCGCATCCCGCCCCGACCCCGCCTCGCACGGCGCACTCGTCCACCTCGACGTCGACGCGAACGAGCTCGCGCTCGTCTACCGCGCGCGGGGCATGTCGCCCGAGGATGCGGCGGCCCGCGCCGCGGAGGTGCTCGCGACTCTGCACCTCGACAGCGACGAACCGGATGCGGTGGGCGTCGACCCCGCCGAGGCGCTCGGTTCGGCGTGGGGGGCGGCGATCTCGAGCTTCTGCTTCTTCGCCTCGGGCGCCCTGATCCCCGTGCTGCCGTACCTGTTCGGCGCCTCCGGGTTCGGTGCGGTCGCCATCGCGGCGGGAGCGGTGGGGCTGGCGCTGATGGGCACCGGAGCCGTGGTGGGGGTGCTCTCGGGGGCGTCGCCGCTGAAGCGCGCACTGCGTCAGCTCGCCATCGGATTCGGTGCCGCGGGCGCCACCTACGGCCTCGGCCTGCTGTTCGGCGCGACAGTCGGCTGAAACGAGAGGGGCGCGGTGCCGGCATCGCGGAGCGTGTCGATCAGCCGGAACACCACCCGCGCCGCCGTGTCGGTGCTGAGGTCGATGCCCTCGGTGCCATCGCCGATGTAGACCGCGACCAGCCCTTCCGGCTCGTCGGCGTGCAGTTCGATCAGCACCTCGACACCGTGCACGTCATGCGGTGGCTCGCCGCGGATCGCGAACCCCGGCACGGCGATGGTCTGCCCCCGATGCCGCAAGGGTCCGCCATCGGCCTCGGCCGTGTGGTCAGCGATGCACCAGGCGGGACATGCCTGCTCGCCGCCGCCCATCATGCGTCACCCCTGGTCGTGCGCTCGCCGGTCATGCTGCTGCCTCCTCGATCTGGGCCTGCAGGTTAGATCCGCGCGGCGACATCGGTCGCCGCCCTGCGGATAACCCTGCTCCGCGCGCGGTGTGGGGGGATGGACGGCGTGGGACCCGGCGGCCGGGGTGGTGACCGCCGGGTGCCCTCGCCACCGACTCTACTCATCAGTATGTAGACGTTCAAGTATCATTTCGGAATCGTTGACTCTGTGGAAGGTGACCTCCAGCGCATCGCCGGCTCCAACATCCGGGCGATCAGGAAGCAGCGCGGCGTCTCGCAGGAACAGCTGGCCGACGCCCTGGGCGTGCACCGCACCTACATGGGTGGGGTCGAGCGCGGCGAACGCAACCTGACCCTGCGCTCGCTCGAGCGTCTCGCCGAGCGCATGGGCGTCGACCCGGTGTCGCTGCTGCAGAAACCCCCCGCCTGAGGGTCGCCCGAACGCGGGACTGCCCGTGCCGCGTACCTCGGCGTACGGTCCGGAGCATGTCCGACACACACGACAGCGCACCGCACCGACGCCGCGCGCCCGTGCTGGACCGCGCCCGCGACCACGAGTTCACCTGGCCCCAGTGCGCGTTCTGCCACGCGCCGCTGGATTTCCACTCCATCGAGGAGGACCCGACCTGGTTCTGCAGCGAGTGCGGGACCGTCTAGCCTGACCCCATGCGACGCGAGGACCTGGTGCTGCTGCGCCGGGCCCGCGACCGGATGGACCGCGACTTCGCCGAACCGCTCGATGTGCCCGCCCTGGCCACCGGCGCTCTGATGTCGGCCGGCCATTTCTCGCGGCTGTTCCGCGAGGCGTACGGCGAGACGCCGTACAGCTACCTGATGACGCGCCGGGTCGAGCGCGCCAAGGAGCTGCTGCGCCGCGGCGACCTCAGCGTCACCGAGGTCTGCATCGCGGTCGGCTGTACCTCGCTCGGATCCTTCAGCTCGCGCTTCACCGAACTGGTGGGCGAAACCCCGAGCGCGTACCGCGCCCGCGATCACAGCGGGTTCGCCGACATCCCCAGCTACTTCGCCAAGATCCAGACCCGACCGATCAGAAACTGAGAAGCACCCGCCCGAGCCTGCTGCGTAACGTGTCAGCCATGACCACGATCACCGTCGCCTCGACCTTCATCCCCATCGACGACCCGCAGGCGGCTCTCGGGTTCTACCGCGACATCCTCGGCTACGAGGTGCAGCAGGATGTCGAGCTCGAGGGCATGCACTGGATCACCCTCACCAACCCGGCCCAGCCCGACGTCTCGGTCGTGCTGGAGTCGGTCGGGGCGGGTGGCGCCCCCGCCGACCGCGAGGTGATGGGCGACCTGCTCGC
>DATJFV010000035.1:0-18820 GCA_035495435.1 Pseudolysinimonas sp. | reverse complement strand
GAATCTGACCGCCACTGATGTGTGGGACGGCCGTGCCTGTTTGTACCCCCAGAACGTAGTTCGTAAACGCTTGATCAGCGAGCACTGTCTGGAGAAAGCCCCGTGCAACACCTGACTTTGGCCGAAGACGAGCGACGCGCTGCACGAGAAGGGCGGGCAGATCTTGCTCACGAACAACCGCGAACTTCAAACCCGCTTCGATCCAAGGCCGATCCATGGCGAGAACAACATCGCCAGCCGATAGCTCGTAGTCAATCGTCGCCACGTCCCCAACAGGCCAGTACATTGCATTCAGCCACCGCAATTTGCCTTGACCGATGTTGTCGCCACGAAGCAGTCGCGGTCCCGCAGGCTCGAGTAGGTAGTCGGCACTCCTGAACGGGAAACCGAATTGAATGTCCGCAACCTCGCCGAGACTCACCTGTCTCCACGCATCAGTCAAGGGAGTTCCAGCCTCTCCAAAGCGAGCAGAACCTTGTCTTGTAGCGCAGCTCTGTGCGCGAAGCCTGCTCGCACCTCCGCCTTCAGCCGGGCGATCTTCTCGTCGAGCGGCTCGTCATCCGCCTCGACGTCCTCGCTGCCCACGTATCGGCCGGGGGTCAGCACGTGTTTGTGCTCCGCGATCTGGTCGAGAGTGACACTCGAGCAGAAACCCGGAACGTCCTCGTAGGGCTGTTCCCCCGGCTCGCCCCGCCAAGCGTGGAAAGTCCCTGCGATGCGAGCAATGTCGGCCTCGGTAAGCTCCTTGTTGGTGCGCGAGACCATCGTGCCGAGCATTCGGGCGTCGATGAACAGCACCTCGCCCTTGCGGCTGCGTTGGGGACGCTCCGAGGTGACTGCTTGCCCGGTCTTGTCCTTCGTCAAGAACCAGAGGCACACCGGAATCTGCGTGGTGAAGAACAGTTGCCCCGGTAGCGACACGATGCAGTCGACCAAATCGCTCTCGACTAGCTCGCGGCGAATGTCGCCCTCACCGCTGGACTGGCTCGAAAGAGAGCCGTTCGCGAGCACCGTTGCCATCGTGCCGGTGGGTGCAAGGTGGTGGAGCATGTGCTGCACCCACGCGAAGTTGGCGTTGTTCGCCGGAGGCATGCCGTACTTCCATCGGGCATCCCCCGCCAGTTGATCGGCACCCCAGCCCTTGATGTTGAACGGCGGGTTCGCGATCACAAAGTCGGCCCGCAGATCAGGATGCTGATCGTTGGTGAACGAATCGCCCCACTGCGGGCCGAGGTTCGCCTCAATGCCGCGCAGCGCCAGGTTCATCTTCGCCAGACGCCACGTGGTCGGGTTCTGCTCCTGCCCAAAGACGCTGATGTCGTTGCGTTGCCCGTTGTGAGCTTTTACGAACCGGTCAGCCTGCACGAACATGCCGCCCGAGCCGCACGCCGGGTCATACACGCGACCGCGGAACGGCTCGAGCATGTCGACCATCAGTGTCACCACGCTGCGCGGGGTGAAGAACTCACCGCCGAGCTTGCCCTCGGCGTTGGCGAACTTGCTCAGCATGTACTCGAACACGCGGCCGAGAATGTCGAGGCTCTCGTGCTCCTTGGCGGCGAGGTCTTGGTTTGAAAACAGGTCGATCAGACCAGCGAGCGTCTGCTGGGTGAGCTCGCGGCGGGAGTAGTTCTTCGGCAGAACGCCCTTGAGGGTGGGGTTCTCCTTTTCGATCGCCTCCATCGCGTCGTCGATGCGCCGGCCGATGTCCGCCTGCTTGGCTGCCTTGCGCAGATGAGACCAGCGGTGTCCTTCCGGAACCCAGAAAACGCCTTCGCCGGTGTACTCGTCGCGGTCTTCGAGCATCGCCTCGCGGGCCGCATCGGTGGGCGTGTAGAAATCGCTCGACTCGTCGCGCGAGAGCGTGTCGAGCTTCTCGCGCTGCTTCTCGAACACGTCGGAGACGTACTTGAGGAAGATCAGGCCGAGGACGACGTGCTTGTACTCGGCGGCGTCCATGCTCGAGCGCAGGCGGTTCGCCGACTCCCAGAGGGTGTCTTCGAGACTCGCTGCAGCGGACTTCGCCGTCTTACCGGCCACGTGCTCTCCTCTTGCGCGCGCCGGGCTCGGTGGTGAGCGTCGTGAAGTCAACCCGGTCGCTGACTCACTGTAGCCAGACAACCACACATGGCCGACAAATGATGAGCACTCGCGTTGCGCTGAACTCGGTTACCGCAGAGATCATCAACTTGTCCTCGGCACCCCCAAACAAGGAGCCGGGCCCCGAGACCGCTCGAGATCGGACTTGATGCGAGTCACGTGGCACCTTGAACGCCCTGTAGGAAGTCGCAACGAAGCGATCGCATCGGCTACCTGACCCAGCTGTCCTGTTCTAATGAAGCCTTGGCTGGACCTAGCGATGATCACAGTCCACGATGTCCTGACACATCACACGGTGCCCCTGGAGGGACTCGAACCCCCAACCCTTTCCGAATGGCTGGAAGGCTGCAGTTGCGTGCATCGGCCTGTACTAGCCCCTGAATCATTGGGGCAGACATCGAACCGTCTGCGCCACGCCGCACCCTGTCTGCGTTTGATTAGTGGGAATAAAGTGGGAGCTCACGACGGTGACGCCGACCCGCTCCTCCGGCTGTCCGTGGATAGGTGCGGAAAAGATTCCTCACTTACCGGCGTCCTCCGTAATAGGCTCCTTCCAACCCGGAGGTCAGGATGCTCAATCGCGAGACTCTGCAGAGTTTCAAAGGCGCTCTTTCAGCGGCGACTCGGACGACGTCGGCTGCAGACGACGCCCTAGCCAAACGATTCGTGGAGCAGAAACCAGGACTGTTGGCGACATTGCAGTCGTCGGTCAACCACCTGGTTACGGGACGACGCGGGGTCGGAAAGTCGACAACCCTGGCGTTGCTCCAACGCGAGGCCGAGGAGGCCGGCGACTGGGTGATCTTCGTCGATGTGGAGACACACAAAGACCGCTCCTACCCAGATGTACTGATCGAGATCGTGATCGAGATTCTTGAGGCAGTTCGCCCACATCCCACGAGCCCGAAAAAAATTCGCATTATCCGCGACATCTCCAAACTCACAGCCGTCCTTCGCTACTTGCGTGACGCTCCCGAGGAGGTCATGGAAATCGAAGAGGACGAAACTCGCAGTGGCCGCGCCCGAGGGATTCGACTGGCTGGTTCCATCGAACGCCGCTACCTCCAATTCGCCGGCAACGCGGGGGCGTCGAAGGAGGTAACGCGACTTACGCGCCGTAGCTCCACGAACGTCCGCCGCAAGGATTCGCTCCTGCGCGATCTCGCTCCGGCGATCTCTAAACTCCTCGAAACAGCGACGTCGGCGGCTGGAAAGAAGAAGCTCCTACTCGTCCTGGACGACTTTTACTTCATCGGCACCGAGACGCAGCCCCTAGTCCTGGATCACCTGCACGGGATCACCAAGCGCAGCAACGTATGGCTCAAGATCGGCAGCGTTCACTCTCGTACTCGCTCGTACGTCGAAGGGGATCCGCCGCGAGGAATGCAGCCGCCCAACGACTTGCAGCACCTCTCGCTCGACGTGGGCCTCGCTGACTTCCTGACGGCGAAGACCTTCTTGGAGGAGGTCGCGGACGGTGTACTTGCCCCGATTGGGCTCTCAGTGAAGGACACGATGACCGAAACCGCCCGCGAGCGAGCGGTGCTGGTCGCTGGTGGCGCAGTGTCACGCGACTACTTCGATTTGCTCATCGCAGCCGCCGACGCCGAATGGGAGCGCGTTCAAAGCCGCAGCGGGAAGAGCTCTGACTTTCGCATCAGCGCCGAGAGTGTTCAAGCGGCCGCAGGAAGAATGCTCGAGCGGAAGCAGACGGACCTTCGTAACGATGCGGGACGTGACGTACAACCACTCGAGGCCCGATTCGCCGACCTAGTCGCTTTTGCTCGTGACCGTGACACGTACTTCTTCCTTGTCAGGCGAACCGAGATCGATTCCGAGTGGGGTCGTCAAATAGTCCAACTGGAGGATCTGCGCTTCGTGCACCGCATCATGGTGACGCGACCGAACACCGGCTCAATGCGGCGCGTCGACACGATCGTCTTCATGATGGATATTCCGGCACTCGTCGATACTCGTATGCAGAAGGTCCCGGTCGAGTTCTGGAAGCCTCGTCAGTCCGATGAACTGCGAAAGTCCAACTGGGTGTACGCACCGGGCTGGACCCGCAATCCTCGTCCCACTCGACGCCGGTCAGCACCCCCCGCGCCAGCGAGCGGCGAATAGGTTCGCACCGACCATCGCTATTGCCTGCTCGGGCAGGCGATCGAGGTAGGTTGATACCTCCGTCCCGCTGGTCTCCGAGCGCGAGCAGCAAAGTGGGAGAAAAGTGGCGATTCGCCACCCTGGCGGAGAAAAACACCTGGTCACGGTGCCCCTGGAGGGACTCGAACCCCCAACCCTTTCCTTAGGACGGAACTGCTCTTCCATTGAGCTACAGAGGCTGACCGCAGGAGTCTACCGGGGGTGTGTGCGGCCCGATTGGGTTTCGATACGCGCCTTCAGCGCTACTCAACCGGCGATGCGCTACTCAACCGGCGGGGGCCGCTAACGTGACCGGCATGCGCACCCGCCGACCCGGACCACCGCTCGTCGTGGCCATCGTTCTGGGCATCGTCATCCTGGCCCTGCCTGTGGCCGGGATCGTGCTGGCTCCCGCACTGCGGCCGGAGCCCGCAGAGTGCTTCGAAGCGTGCGGCCTGATCAACTGGATCACGACCGGGTTCGCCGTCATCCTCCTGCTGTCGGCGCTTACCAACCTCGGCCTCACGATGGCGCTGCGCGGGGGCTCGCTGCCGCCCGCATCGCTCCCCTCCCTGACCATCGTCGTCGGATGGCAGGGCGGCGTCATCCTCGCCGGCGGCGTATGGCTGTGGGGAATCACAACCTGGATGGTCGTCGAAATCCTCGGCGGGTTCGCCCTCGCGATCGCGTCGGTGATGGTCTGCGCATACGCAAGCGTTGCGCTCGGCGTCACCAACCGCATCCGGCGCCGTTAAGCCTTCGACCCCGGCCCCGTCAACCCGTTTCACCCAGCGCGGCCCGCCGCAACCATGGGGTGATGGAACATGTCGTGATCGGTCTCATCGACGAGCGTTCTGACCGTTTCGCCATCGAGTGGGCGATCGGGCGGGCGCGCACGACGCCGGCGCGCATCCGGCTCGTCACGTCGCTCGACCCGAACGGGTCGAACCCTGAAGGACAGAAGCGGTTTCTCTTCGAAGCCTCAGAGCGGGTGCGGCTCGAGGCCGGCGGCGCCGAGGTGGAAACGCAGCTCGCCGACGGTCCGATGCTGCACCAGCTGGTCGAGCTCAGCGCCACCGCCGCCCTGGTGGTGGTCGCGTACCGCCCCGACCCCGCCATCCGGAACGGTCGCCTGCCGTCGCTGCCGGTGAGTCTCTCCGCCCGCGCACGCTGCCCCGTCGTGATCGTGCCCGACGACCTGCAGCCCCAGGCCGGCCCCATCGTCGTGGGGGTGCAGAACGTCGACCCGTCGGCCGCGGTCGCCTTCGCCGCCGACGAAGCGATACGCACCGACCGGATGCTGCGGCTGGTTCACACCTGGAAGAGCACGTCTCTCGATCCGCGGGCCGACCACATCCGGGCCGGCGAGGTGCTGCGGGCGGCCGCTGAGCGGGTGCGGGCGGCACAACCGGGGATCCGGCTCGAGGTGGTGCTGGAAGAGATGGCGGCGCACGACGGGGTGATCTCGCGGTCGCGCGACGCCAGCCTCATCGTGCTCGGAACCCACGGCATCGGGCGCGAAACCGGCGTGGTGCTGGGGGTGATCCACCTGGAGGTGATGGTGCGCGGCGGGGTGCCGCTGTGCGTGGTGCCGCTGACCGCGTCGGTCGAGTAGCCGCGCAGCGGCCTCGTCGGTCGAGTGGCCGCGCAGCGGCGTATCGAGACCACGCCCGTGCGGCCTGACCCGATCCACCTGCAAAACTCAGGATGCGGCTCTCGCACGAGAAGAAGAGAGCGCAACCGCGCTCACATCTCCTGAGTTGTGCCGGGGGCGGCGGGGTTTCGATACGCGCCTTCGGCGCTACTCAACCGGCGGGGGCGGGAGGACCGCGGCGCGCGGGGCGCCGGTGACCTCGCCGTCGAGACGCTCGAACAGCATCCGGGCCGCCGTGCGCCCCAAGCCGCGCGGGTCGCTGGCGTACACGCGCACCGGCACCCGCAGCAGCTCCGACAGCTCCAGCTGGTCGAACGCGGCCACCACCGGCAAATCCTCGACGGCGGCGCCAGCGGCGAGGCGCGCCGAGTACTCCGACAGGATGCCGACGGTGATGCGGTTGTTCGCACCGATGATCGCGGTCGGCGGGTGCGCCAGGTCGAGGAACGCGCGGGTGTGGGCCGCGGCATCCGGAACATCGTTCGTCACCCCGCGCACCAGGCGCTGATCGAAATCGAGCCCCGCCGCCTGCAGCACCGCGAGCGCCGCCTCGTACCGGTCACGGTGCGCCGAGACGGTGACGATGTTGCCCAGGAACGCGATGCGCCGATGCCCCTCGCGCACCAGATCCGCGGCGACGCGGCGCCCGGTTTCGGCGTCGTCCATCAGCACGGTGTCGACCTCGGCGTCGGCCAACCGCCGGGCGGCGACCACGATCGGCACCGACCCGAGGCGGTGCACCCAGCGTCGCGGCGCCGGCTCGCCCGCCGGGATCACGATCAGCCCCTCGACGCGGCGGCTCATGAAGTTGCCGATCAGGTCGGTCTCGCGCGACGCGCTCTCGGCGGTGGAGCCGAGCAGCATGTACCGGCCGCGTTCGTTCACCACCTCCTCGACCCCGAGGGCGAACGTGCCGTAGAACGGGTTGCTGAGGTTGGTGATCGACACTCCGATGAGGCCGCTCTGCTGCCCCGGCCGCAGGTTGCGGGCGTTCTCGTTGGGCAGGTAGTCCAGCTGCCGCACCGCATCGATAACCCGCTGCTGCAGGTCGGGCCGCACGTTCTTGCCCCCGGCGAGGGTGCGCGAGACGGTGACGGCGCTCACACCGGCGAGACGGGCGACATCTTTCTGGGTCGGGATGTGCGCCCCGGCGGCACTCGCGTCATCATGCGCCCGCAAGCTTTCCTCCATCGACCATCAGGGCGATTCCCGTACAGAAACTGGACCGGTCCGATGCCAGGAAGAGCACCGCGTCGGCGACCTCGGCCGGGGTGCCCATCCGCGCGAGCGGGGTGCGGCGCGCCGCGGCCTCCCGATCCTCTCGCATCTGGTCGTCGGCGTCCACATAGGCACCGGGGGTGTCGATGAGCCCGGGGCACACCGCGTTGACCCGCACAGTGGGCGCGAAGTCGACGGCGAGCGCCCGGGTGAACGCCACCACGGCACCCTTCGACGCGCTGTAGGCGGCGAGCCCGCGCCCCGACTCGAACGCGGCGCCCGACGAGCAGTTGACGATCACCCCCGCGCCCTTCTCGATCATGCCCGGCACGAACGCGCGAGCAGTGAGGAACATGCTCGCCACATTCACCCGCTGGATCCGCTCGAAGTCGGCGAAGCTCTGCGTGCGCACATCCCCGCGGCGGATGATGCCGGCCTGGTTCACCAGCACGTCGATCACGCCCACGTCGGCGGCGAGCGCGGCCACCGCATCCTCGTCTGCGAGATCGGTGACGTGCCCGACGGTGTCGGCGCCGGACGCGCGCGCGGCCAGGACCGCCGCGTCGAGCCCGGCGCCGTCGACGTCGACCAGGATCAGCGACGCGCCCTCCTCGGCGAACCGGTCGGCGATCGCCCGCCCGATCCCGCTCGCCGCACCGGTGACGAGCACCCGCTTGCCGCTCAGTTCCCCGCTCATGCCGCCACATCCGCTCCGACGGCGGCGAGCCGACCGAGAGCCGCGGGCGCCGTCTGCCCCGCCGCACCCAGCAGCGCCCAGGCGAGCGCCGAATTGCTGGACACCACCGGTCGGGCAAGCTCCGCCTCGAGCGCCGGGATGTTGCCCAGCGTCAGCCAGTTGGTGCAGCTGATGAAGACCGCATCCGCGTCACCGACGTCGAGAGCCCGCACCGCATCCGCACTGGCCCGAAGCGGCAGCCGCCCCTTCGGCAGATTGCCGACGATACCGAGGCCCGAGACCGCCACGGTCTCGATGCCGACCTCGTCGAAGTAGGCCACCTCTTTGTCGTTGACGCTGTCGAGGTAGGGCGTGACGAGGGCGATGCGGCGTGCCCCGAGTGCGGCGAGCGCCTGGCTGACGGCCCGGGATGCGGTGATGAACGGCACCCCGCCGGCGTCAGTGAGGCGGGTGCAGAGCTCCAGATCCGACCGCAGTCCGTCGAGGAAGCTGGCCGCCGTGCAGGCGAAGCCGACCGCCGCGGGACCGGGGCTGACGATGCGCTCGAGCGCAGCATCCAGTTCGTCGCGCATTGCCAGCACCGTCGCGACCTTGCGCTCCGGGTCTTCTGTCTCGACCTGCAGCACACGCGTCGTGACCCAGTCGGCCTCGGCGGCCACGACGGGCAGCTCGCGTTCGACGGTGGTGTTGCTGGAGGGCACGATCAGCCCGAGCCGTGCGGGCTGCGCGACTGCGGGCTGGGTCATGCGGATGCCGGCTCGTCGAAGATCGGGGTGCCGTGCGCGTCGAGCGCGCCGAGGTAGGCATCGCGCAGACGCGTCGTCACCGGCCCCATCACGCCCTCACCGACCTGCTGGGTCTCGAACGTGACCACCGGGGTCAGCTCGGCGCCCGACCCCGACAGGAACACCTCGTCGGCGGCGTGCACATCCGACGTCGTCAGATCCTTCTCGCGCACCGGAATGCCGAGCTCGCCCGCCAGTTGCATCAGCAGGTTGCGGGTGATGCCGTCGAGGGTCGAGATCGCGAACGGGGTGAACAGTTCACCCCGCTTCACCAGGAAGATGTTCGACGCGCTGCACTCGGCCAGGCAGCCGCGGTTGTCGAGCACGATCGCGTCGTCGGCGCCGCGGCGCACCGCGTCGAGCTTCGCCAGCACCGCGTGCAGGTAGCTGAGCGACTTGATCTTGCTGTCGACCGAGTCCGGTCCGTGTCGGCGGTAGCGCGAGACGACCAGGTGGATGCCGGTGGTCGGGGTCGAGCTGATCGCCTGACCGAGGAACACGACGGTCGCCGGCCCTGCAGCGAAGCGCGGATCGACCCGCGGAGGGTGCCGCAGCCCTCGGGTGATGATCGGCCGGAAGTGGAAGTCGTGGTCGATCTCGTTGGCGCGCAGCCACGCCAGGATGTCGCGCTTCATCTCCTCCTGCGACATCGGGGGCTCGATGAACGCCGCCGCGGCGGAGTTGTACAGCCGCTCGATGTGCTCATCCAGCATCAGCGCGCGGCCGTTGTAGACCCGCATGCCCTCGAACACCCCGTCGCCGAAGTTGAAGCCCGAGTCGAACACCGAGATGCTGGCGCTCTCGACGGGGACGTGCTCGCCGTTGATGTAGACGGTGGTCAGCTGGTTGGTCATCGGGTGGTTCCTTCTGCGAGGGGGGCGAGTTCGGGGCGGTTCAGTTCGTCGGCGAGCCAGGGCGCCAGGCGCCCGCCGACCAGCACCTCGCGTCCGTCGAGCACCAGGGTCGGCTCGTGCAGCACCCCGTCGAGGTGCACGGGCGAGTCGACGACCCCGCCGAGCGAGACGTTGTGCCCCATCGCCACGTGCACGGTGCCGAAAAGCTTGTCGTCCTTGTGGCCGGTGATGTCGCCGCGCGGCACCGTGCCGATGCCGAGTTCGGCGATGTTGCGCGCGGTGGGGCCCTCGACGTCGAAGATGCGCTGCAGCTCGGCCGCCGACGCTCCCCCGCTGACACTGGTCACCGATCCGTCGAGCACCTCGACGACGATCGGCTCGTCGACCTTGCCGATGAAGGCGATGCTGCCGTCGTAGACGATGCGGCCGGTCGCGGTCCCTTCCAGCGGCGAGGTCTCGGCGTCGCCCCAGTCGGGGATGGTGGCGGTCGCGCCGCGCTCATGCAGGATGCTGTGGCACGAGAACCCTTCACGCCCGGCGAGCGACATGCGCAGGTCGGTGCCCGCGGCGGTGGTGAGGTGGGCATCGGTGGCCTGGTCGAGCAGTTCGGCGAGCCGGTCGGTCAGCTGCTTGGTCAGTTCGAGGTCGGTGCCGTCGATGTCCCAGTGCGCCGGCGGGAAGATCATGCCCACCCGCGCGCCGTCAGCGCTGGCGTCCATGCGCCCGCGGGTGTGCCAGAACTGGCAGGCGTCCTCGGGGTCAAAGACCACGACGAGTACGTCGCTATCGCGCAGCTGCGCCGCCGCCTCCGGCGGCACGTCCTTCTCACCGAGGCGCCGCTCGGGCACGCCCACGAGACGCGGGACCGCTCCGATGGATGCCGCATACGCCCCCAGCGCCGCCGCGTCCTCAGCGTGGGCCGGGTCGTGCAGCACGGCGACCACCTCCCCGGGCTGCACCGCGAGGCAGGTGTCGAGACAGAGTGAGGAGCGGGCGTCGTCGAGGCGGAGCACGTCAGGCCTTCCGGATTTCGTGGAGCGGATGAGGGGTGAGGAAGCGCCCGGTCGGTGCGCCGACGAGCTGCCCGTCGGCGACCTGGAGGCGCCCGCCGACGAGGGTGTCGCGGACGCGGGCGAGAACGTGGGTGCCGTCGAACGGTGTCGAGCGGCCCTTGCTGGCCAGGGCCGAACGGTCGAGGGTGGTGCCCGCCGTGTCGACGAGCACCAGGTCGGCGTCGGCACCGGGCCGGATGACGCCCTTGCGTCCCTGCCAACCGAGCATGCGTGCGGGCCGGGTCGCCATCGCGTCGATCACCCGTGCGAACGGCAATCGGCCGGCGAGCACCTCGGTCAGCAGCAGCGGGTACGACCACTGCACCCCGACCAGGCCGGTGGAGATCGCCAGCGGCGCCCCCGTCTTGTCCTGCTCGGTGTGCGGGGCGTGATCGGTGGCGACCACGTCGACGTCGCCGCGGGCAAGGCCGGCGTGCAGCGCCATCCGGTCGTCGGCGGTGCGCACCGGCGGCACCATGATCAGGTCGGGGCCGAGGCGCTCGTAGCCGGAGTCGTCGAGCAGCAGATGCTGCGGTGTCGCCTCGGCGGTGACGGCCTGCCCGCGGCGCTTCGCCTCGGCCACCCGTGCGAGTCCCCGAGCACTGGAGAGGTGGCAGACGTGCAGCGGCGTGCCCGCCTCGCGGGCGAACAGGATGGTGCGGGCCACCGCCTCCTCCTCGACCAGTGCCGCACGCGAGCGCAGGTGCGCGGCCCAGTCGGCACCGTCGCGTTCGGCCGCGCGGCCCGCCTTCACGAGGCTGTCGTTCTCGGCGTGCACGTGCGCGCGGCGACCGGTCGCGCCGACGGCGCGCAGCAGGTCGAGCAGGGTCGCGTCATCGAGAATGCCGGCGGGCGGCGCGTCGCGCCGTTCGTAGGTGAAGAACTTGAACGCGGCCGCACCGGCCTCTGCCAGGCCCGCGATCGCATCCGCATTGCTCGGATCGGCCGCGCCGATCAGGCCGAAGTCGACCCACGAGCGGCCCTCGATCGCGGCGCGCTTGGTGGCGAGCGCGGCAGCGTCGAGCACCGCCGGCCGGGTGTTGGGCATGTCGAGCACCGTGGTGACGCCGCCCAGCACGGCCGAGCGCGAGCCGGTGCCGAAGTCTTCTTTCTGCGGCTGCCCCGGATCGCGGAAGTGCACATGCAGGTCGATCGCCCCGGGCAGCAGCAGGGCGCCCTCGGCGTCGAGCACCACATCGGCCGAGCGGGCGCCGCCCGCCTCGATCGCGACGATCACGCCGTCTTCGACGCGCACCCCGCCCTCAAACAGGCGGCCGTCGGCCCAGACCAGGGCGTTGCGGATGGCGACCGAGCTCATGCCGACACCACGCGGCGATCGAAGTCGGTCAGCACCACGCCGGGGGTGCGCGCCAGGAACCGGCCGCGGTGCGCGTCGTCGACGATGCGCTGCTCACGCGCCACCACCGTGCCGCCCGAGATCGTCGCGACCGGCATCCCCCACAGCTCGACGTCGGCATAGATGGAGTAGTCGATCGCGCTGTTCAGGTCGGCCGCCTGGGTCGAGATGCGCCGCTCGGGGTCGAACAGCACCAGGTCGCCGTCCTTACCCACCGCGATCGAGCCCTTGCGGTCGTCGAGCCCGAAGATGCGCGCCGGGTTCAGGCTGCAGATGCGCGCCAAGTCACCGAGGCTGATGCGACCGCCTCGCACCCCCAGCGTGAACATCACCGGCAGCAACGTCTCGACCCCCGGCACCCCGTTGGGGATGCGACGGAAGTCGGTCTCGGCGTTCTCGTCCTTGAACCCGCGCGGGTACGGGCAGTGATCCGACCCGACCGTCGAGACCCGGCCGTCGGCGATGCCCGCCCAGAGCTCGGCCTGATCGGCGGCCGACTTGATGGGCGGGGACATCACGAAATGCGCGCCGTCGTGCCGGTGATAGACCTCGGAGGTCAGCGCCAGGAACTGCGGGCAGGTCTCGGCGATCACCGGCACCGCGCGCCCGGTGTCGAGCAGCGCAGCGCGCAGACCCTCCGCCGACGACAGGTGCGGAATGTAGAACGGCGAGCCGGCCGCGTCGGCTAGCCGCACCGCGCGCGCGATCGCCTCGGCCTCCACCAGCGGCGGGCGTGCGGCGCTGTGCCCCGCCGCCGTCACCACCCCGTCGTCGATCAGCTTCTCGGCCAGGTGGCCGATCACCTCGTCGTTCTCGCAGTGCGCCATCGACAGCCCGCCGAGCTCGGCGACCCGGCACATGATCTCGTACAACGTGCCGTCGTCGACCCCGAGCCCGCCCGAATGCTGCGAGGTCATGAACATCTTGAAACTCGTCACGCCGGCCTCGACCACGCGCCCCATCGCCTCGAGGGTTTCGGGGCGGCTGTCGCTGACGATCGCGTGCAAGGCGAAGTCGACGGCGCTGTCGGCGCCCCAGCGCTTCCAGGTGTCGACCGCGTCCTCGAGCCGGTCACCGGGGAACTGCACGGCGAACTCGATGAACGTCGTCACCCCGCCCGCCGCGGCCGCGCGCGACCCGATCGCGAAGTCGTCGGCGGCACCCGGCCAGCCGACATGCACGTGCGGGTCGATCATGCCGGGCAGCACGATCAGCCCCGACGCGTCCTCCACCGCGATGCCCTCCGGGGCCTCCACCCGGCCGATCGCCGCGATCCGGCCGTCGAGCACCAGCACGTCGGCGTCGACCAGGTCGTCACCGAGCAGCACGCGACCCCCGCGCACCAGCAGGTCGCGGGTCATCGAGCGCCCTCGCTCCGGGCGCCCTCGCTCCGGGCGGATGCCCTGGCGGTGCGGGCGGATGCCGTGGCCGCGTCGCGCTCGACCAGGGCACCGTAGAGCTCGGGTCGGCGATCGCGGAAGAAGCCGCGCGCCCGGCGCACCCGTTCCGCCGCGGCCGGGTCGATGCCGACCACCTCGACGCCCGGTTCGGAGCCGAGCCGGGCGAGCTCGTCACCGGCGGGGTGCACTACGAGGCTCGCGCCCATGAACACCTGCCGGCCCTCCAGGCCGGTGCGGTTCGTCGCCGCGACGTACAGGCAGTTCTGGATCGCCATCGCCCCGAGCTCGGTGCGCCAGGTGGCCACCGGATCCACCGAGTCGGGGATCCCCCGCGACGTGGACGGGATCAGCAGCAGGTCGGCACCTTGCAGCGCCAGCGCGCGTGCCGCCTCGGGGAAGTGCCGGTCGTGGCAGATCAGCACCCCGACCCCGACGCCTCGCCAGTCGATCACGCCGTAGGGCTCGTGCCCCTCCTCGAAGTAGTACTTCTCGTCCACCTCGATCGTGCTGTCACCCTCAGGCACCTGCACGCGTGGGATGTGCACCTTGCGCCATACCCCGAGGATCTCGCCCGACTCGTCGACGAACGCGGCGGTGTTGAAGTAGCGCCCCGACCCGGCCCGTTCGAACCACGGCACGAGCACGGCGACGCCGCGGCGACGCGCCAGCTCGCGGAACGCCGTCACGGTCGGCCCGTCGATCGGCTCGGCGAGATCGAAGTACGCATCGTCGACCGGGAACGCCGGGAAGTACTGGGTCGCGACCAGCTCGTGCGGCAGCACCAGCTGGGCGCCGCTGTCCGCGGCGCGCTCGGTCAGCGCCAGAGCCGTGGCACGGTTCTCGGCCGGGTCGGGGGTGGCGGTGAACTGGACGAGCCCGATCGTCGTGGGGGTGGCGGTCATTCCTCTTCTTTCGGTGGTTCCTCGGCGAGCAGAGCCAGGGCGTCGCGCAGCACGGCGGTTCCGGCGACGGCGTCGTCGAACTCGATGTGCTCATCGCGGGAGTGGCTGCGACCCGACACGTTGCGGACGAAGATCATCCCCAGGCGCGGGTGCCCGGCGAAGCTGCCGGTGTCGTGGCCGGCATGGCTGGGCATCGTCTGCGCAGGCAGACCGTGGTCGGCGAGCGCAGCGAGGGTGGCGGCGGTGACGTGCTCGCTCATCACGATGGGGGCGACGTCGCGGATCACCTCGACGGCGATCTCGACGCCGCGCTCGGCGGCGACCCGGTCGAGTTCGGACCGCAACGCCGCCTGCGCGCCGTCCTGGGTGGCTGCGTCGACCGAACGGATGTCGACGGTGAACTCGGCCAGCCCGGGCACGACACTGATCGACCCGGGCTCGACCCGCAGCACGCCGACGGTGACGACCAGGTTCTCGTCGGGGTCGGCGCGCGCGATGCGCTCCGCTGCGAGCACCAGCTCGGATGCCGCGGCCAGCGCGTCGCGCCGCACGCTCATCCGCGCCGCACCCGAATGGTCGGCGCGCCCGGTCACCGTCACCCGCAGGCGGCACGAGCCGGTGATTGCCGAGACGGCGGCGACCGGAAGCGCCGCCTCCGCCAGCAGCAGACCCTGGTCGATGTGCAGTTCGAGCAACGCATGGATCCGCTCCGACGGCACATGCGCCTCGGTCACCCGGTCGGGATCGAGGCCGAGCGCGGAGAACGCCGCGGCGAGCGTGACGCCCTCGGCATCCGCCAGCCTCACCAGGTCGACGGGGTCGACGCGCCCGGCGATGGCCCGGCTGCCGAACCGGTAGGCCGACTGCGCGAACCGGGGCGACTCTTCGCTGGCGAACGCGATCAGCGACACCGACCGCAGCAACGGCGGGCGCTCGACCAGTTCGAGCAGAGCCGTCGCGCCGGCGTAGACGCCCAGCGCGCCGTCCCACATGCCGCCCTCGGGCACCGAGTCGAGGTGCGACCCGGTGAGCACCGGCGGCAGGTCGTGGCGTGCACCGACAAGCGTGATCCAGCGGTTGCCCGCCGGATCGGTCTCGACCGCGAACCGGCCCGACGGGTGCCCGGCGAACCGCCGCGACACCGCATCGTGCGCGGCGCGTTCCTCGGCGCTGTACGCCAGCCGGGTCGTCGCGCCGCTCGGGGCGCGCCCGATCGCAGAGACCTCGTCGACGATGTCGCGCAGCAGCTCGGCGGTACTCATTTCAGCCCCGAGGAGGCGAGGCCCTGGACGATGTGCCGCTGGGCGAAGATGAACAACAGGATGAGGGGCAGGGTCGCGATCATCGCCCCGGCGAACGTCTCGCCCCAGTTGGGCAGCTGACCGGGCGCCGCCGACTGCGCCACCGCCACCTGGATCACCTCGCGGTCGCTCGAGCTGTTCACCACCAGCGGCCACAGGAAGCTGTTCCACGAGAAGAGGAACACCACCAGCCCGCAACCGACCACGGTGGAGCGCACGCTCGGCAGGATGACGCTCCAGAACACCCGGAACGGTCCCGCTCCGTCGAGGTAGGCCGCCTCGTCGAGTTCGGCCGGGATCTCTTCGAACGCCTGGCGCAACATGAACAGGGCGAACGGGCTCGCCAGCCACGGCAGGAACACGGCGGCCAGCGAATTGCGCAGGTGCAGGTCGCCCATCCAGGCGTACAGCGGCACCACCAGCGCCTCCATCGGCACCAGGAAGGTGACGAGGATCAGACCGAAGAGCAGCCGACTGCCGCGGAACCGGATGCGGGTGAGCCCGAACGCGGCCAGCGACCCGAGCACCAGCGTGCCGGCCACCTGGGCGACGGCGATGATCACCGAGTTCAGCAGAGCGCGGCCGACGTTCTTGTTCTCGATCGTGCTGACGTAGTTGTCGAGCGAGCCACCTGTGGGCCAGAACGTCTTCCACGACAGCGGGGAGACATCCGAGAAGATCGAGCCCTGGTCTTTGAACGACGACGACAGGATCCAGACGTAGGGCAGCAGGAACGCCACCACCACCACGGCGACGACCAGCAGCGTGACCAGCACGCGCGCAGGGTGGACGCGACGCATCAGTAGCTCCACTTCGTGCGCAGGAACAGTGACTGGATCCCGCTCAGCACGAGCGCGATCAGCATGACCGCGACCGCGAGCGCGGACGCGAAGCCGGGATCCTGCAGCTTGAACGCGGCGTTGTAGATCGCGTAGACGACCAGGCTCGTGCTGTCTTGCGGGCCGCCGGAGGTCATGAGGAACGCCGGGGCGAACGCCTGCAGCGAGAACACCGTCATGGTGATGACCACGAACAACGTGGTGCGGCTCATCAGCGGCAGGATGATGGCGGTCACCACGCGCACGCGACTCGCGCCGTCAACGCGCGCGGCTTCGACCACGTCGTCGGGCACCGACTGCAGACCGGTGAGGAACAGCACCGCCACGAACCCGATCTGCTGCCACGCGGTCATCACGATGATGCTGATCAACGCCCACGGGATGCTGGTCAGGAACGCCATCGGCGGCAGCCCGAGCCCGGTGATCAGCGAGTTCACCAGGCCACCGTTCTTGGTCAGCATGAACAGCCACATGGTGGAGGTGACCGCGACCGACGTCACCACCGGCAGGAAGACGATGGTGCGCACGATCGACCGGCCAGGGAAGCGGCCGTTCAGGAACACCGCAACGAGGAATCCCAGCGGCACCACCAGGACCAGCACACCGAGAGCGAAGAGCAAGGTCGTTCCGAAGGTGCTGGCGGCACCCGGGTCGGTGAAGATGCGCTCGTACTGACCGATGCCGACGAACTTCTGCTCGTCGGGGCGCAGCAGCGTGTAGTCGAAGAAGCTGTTGCGCACCAGCATGCCGACCGGCACGTACTGGAACAGGACCAGGAAGAACAGGAACGGGGCGACGAACGCCATCCCGATCCGCCCAGAATGCGCCGGGCCCGCATGCGGCCGTCGCCGGCCCGCGTGCCCGGTACGAAGACCGGACACGCGGGCGGCGACGGTGGTGGAGGTGGTCATGAAACCGATCAGCGCGACAGAGCCGCGTCCACCTGACTCACGAGGTCGTCCAGGCTCTTCTTCGGGTCGGCGCCGAACGCGATGTCCTGCAGACCCTTGCTGACGAGCTGGTCGTACTCGACGAAGTGCGTCGACGGCGGGCGGGGCTGACCCCACTGCACGATCTCGTCGTACAGCACCGACAGCGGCTGCTCCTTCAGGTAGGAGAACTGCGGGTCATCGATCGCCGTCGTGATCGACGGGAACGACTTGTTCGACGCGACCCAGGCCAGGCCCTCTGTGCCGATGCCCAGGTCGATCGCGAACTTGGCCGCAGCCTCCGGGTGAGCGGTCTTCGACGACACCGCCAGCACCATGTCACCGGTCTGGGTGATCGGGGTGGTGATGTACGGAACCGGGGTGATGCCCCAGTCGAAGCTCGGCGGGGTCGCCGCCAGGTTGCCAGCCAGGTACGAGGTCTGCAGGTCGAAGCAGGCCTTGCCGTCCTGGAACGCGTTCGGCAGACCCTCGTTCGAGGTGACCTTCGTCGGGCCCTGGTACATCGACTGGTACAGCTCGGCGGCCTTCACGGCCTCCGGGGTGTTCAGGTAGCCGTCGGCGGTGCTGCCGTCGGGTGCGATGCCGTAGTACGTGTTGTACGCCGACGACCCCTTCGGAGCAGTCGGGTCACCCGCGCTGCGGATGATCGTCAGGTCGCGGTAGGTGTTGCCCGCGGTGCCGTTACCGAACGCCGACGGCGCGAGGCCGAACACGTCGGGGTTGTCGGCCGAACCGACCTGGCACTTCTGCATCGCCGCGAGCGCCTGATCCCAGGTCCACGCGGTGTCGAGGCTGGTCGGCACGTCGATGCCGGCCGCATCCGTCATCGTCTTGTTGTAGTAGAGACCGAGCGTGGTCTGCGCCATGCCGGTCGAGTAGATCTTGCCGTCGTAGCCCAGTTCCGCCAGCGACGCGGGAACCGCGTCGTCCTTGTAGCCGGCCGGCAGGTAGTCGTCGATCGGCAGCAGCAGGCCCGCCGCGGCGAACGTCGCCGTGTTGGGGGCGTCGACCTCGATGATGTCGGGGCCGCCGTCTTCGGTGCCGATCAGCTGGGTCTTGGTGGCCAGCTGGTCGAACGGCACCTCCTGAACCTCGACCGTGTAGCAGGAGTTCGCCTTCTCCCACTGCTGGATGAACTCGTCCTTGGGCGGGTTGTTCTCCGCCCGCAGGACGGTGAGGGTGACGGTGCCGTCGGGGCACTCCGCGGTGGCAGCGCCGCCACCATCGGACGAACACGCGGCGAGGGCCGCCAAGAGCACGAGCACGCTCGCGCCGGCGACAACTCCAGTGGTTTTCACGGTGTCTCCTGTGGTTGTAGGGGTGGTTGGGGTAGTGCGTTTGTGGTGAATCAGTGCTCCGGCGCGAAGGCGGCGAGCAGCATCTCGACGAACTTCTCGGGGTCGGAGCCGACCGCGACTCGGGCGTTGGGCGCCTTCTTGCCGCGGAAGTGGGTGTCGATCACGGTTCGGCCCAGGGTGTGCTCACCCGAGGTCTCGATCGCGACGTGGTAGTCGCGCAGCTCGATCACGCTGGGGTCGAGCAGGTACGCGACGCAGAGTGCGTCGTGGA
>DATJFV010000034.1:0-67452 GCA_035495435.1 Pseudolysinimonas sp. | reverse complement strand
GCCCTCACCAGCATGGTGCCGCGCTGGGGGGCGGTCATCGCATCCGGCACCGCGCACATCCACAGCGACGAGGGCGGCGCGCCCGAGAAGGTCGCGGGGCTGAAGCTGTTCGTCGTCGACACGCCCGACGGCAAACTGACCCCCGAACTGATCGCGCAGCAGGCCTGGGGCATGGACGACGAGCACCGCGCACAGCCCGCCGTCGTGTCGATCACCCAGACCACCGAACTCGGCACCCTGTACACCCCGGATGAGGTGCGGGCGATCGCGGACTACGCGCACGGGCTCGGGCTCGCCGTGCACCTCGACGGCGCACGCATCTGGAACGCGGCCGCAGCGCTCGGGGTGCCGTTCCGCGCCTTCACCAGCGACGCCGGTGTCGACGTGGTGAGCTTCGGCGGCACCAAGAACGGTCTGCTCGGGGCGGAGGCGATCGTCGTGCTCGACCCGACGCGGGCCGCCGGACTGATCCGGCTGCGCAAGTCGTTCATGCAACTCGGGTCGAAGATGCGCTTCATGTCGGCGCAGCTGCTGGCCCTGTTCGACGGCGGGCTGGGGCTCGCGTCGGCGGCGCACGCCAACGCGATGGCCGCCCGACTGCGCGGCGCCCTCGAGGAGCTGGCGCTGCCGGGGCTGAGCTTCTCGCAGCCGACACAGGCCAACGCGGTGTTCGCGGTGCTGCCCAACCAGGCCGCCGACCGCATCCGCGCCCGGTACCGCTTCTACGACTGGGACCGCGCCGCCGGCCAGGTGCGCTGGATGTGCTCGTTCGACACCACCGAGGCCGACATCGACGGCTTCGTCGAGGCCATCCGCGAGGAGCTCACCCGCTAGCGGTCGCGCGTAGGCTCGGGACGTGGCCAGAGCCGACGACTTCACCCCGCCCCGCCCCTGGATCTCGTCCTACTCCGACGGGGTTCCCGACGACATCGAGTTGCCCAAGAGCAGCCTCAGTGACCTGATCACCGACAGCGCCGCCGAGTGGCCCGACAACGTCGCGCTGGAGTTCTTCGGCCGCGAAACCAGCTACGCCGAGCTCGCCGACCAGATCGCCCGTGCCGCCGAGGGGCTGCGCGCGTTCGGGGTGCGCAAGGGCGACATCGTCGCGCTCGTGCTGCCCAACTGCCCCCAGCACGTGGTCGCGTTCTATGCGGCGCTGCGTCTCGGCGCGATCGTCGTCGAGCACAACCCGCTGTACACGCCGCGCGAGCTGCGCCACCAGTTCGAGGACCACGAGGCGAAAATCGTGATCGCGTGGGACAAGGTGGTGGCCACCATCCAGGAGTTCCCGAAGGACGTGCGCCCCGAGCACATCGTCAGCGTCAACATGATCGAGGCGATGCCCGCCCGGTTGCGCGCCGCGCTGAAGCTGCCCCTGGCATCCGTACGCCGTCGCCGCGACGCGCTCACGACCGCCGTCAAGGGCACGACCCCGTGGGCGAAGTTCGTCGGCGGGGCCCCGCTCGCCGGGCTCGTGCCGGCACCGACCGTCGACGACGTCGCCCTGATCCAGTACACGTCGGGCACCACCGGGGTGCCCAAGGGCGCCACGCTCACCCACCTGAACCTCGCGGTCAACGCGGCGCAGGCCCGCGCCTGGGTGCCCGACGTTCCGCGCGGCAGCGCCGTCGTGTACGCGGTGCTGCCGATGTTCCACGCGTACGGGCTGACGCTGTGTCTGACGTTCGCGATGAGCATGGGTGCGCGGCTGGTGCTCTTCCCGACCTTCGACCCCGACCTGGTGCTGCCGGTGATCAAAAAGCACCCGCCGACCTTCCTGCCCGCGGTGCCGCCGATCTACGAGCGGCTGACGAAAGCCGCGCGCGACAAGAAGGTGAGCCTGAAAGGCATCGCCATCTCGATCTCGGGTGCGATGCCGCTGTCGCAGACGGTGGTGGAGCCGTGGGAGAAGCAGACCGGCGGGTACCTGGTCGAAGGCTACGGCCTCAGCGAGACGAGCCCGGTGCTGATGGCGAACCCGGTGGCCGAGAACCGCAAACCGGGCACCGTGGGGCTGCCGCTGCCCGGCACCGAGGTGCGTGTTGTCGACCCGGAGGACCCCACGAAAGACGTGAAGACCGGGCAGCCCGGCGAGTTGGTCGTGCGCGGCCCCCAGGTGTTCGGCGGGTACTGGAAGAAGCCCGAGCAGACCGCGGAGGTGTTCGCCGCCGACCCCGCGGGCGGTGCCCCCTGGTTCCGCACCGGCGACATCGTGTCGATCGACGCCGACGGCTTCGTCAAGATCGTCGACCGCATCAAAGAACTGGTGATCACCGGCGGGTTCAACGTCAGCCCGTCGGAGGTGGAGGACACACTGCGCCAGTTCGACAGCGTCGCGGACGTCGCGATCGTCGGTCTGCCGAGCGAACGCAACGGTGAGGATGTCGTGGCGGTCGTCGTGCAAGCGCCCGGCAAGACGGTGGACGAGTCGGCGCTGCGCGCCTACGGCAAAGCGAACCTCGCCGCCTACAAGGTGCCGCGGCAGGTGTACCTCGCCGACGAGCTGCCGAAGTCGTTGATCGGAAAAGTGCTGCGCAAGAAGGTGCGCGACGACCTCGTCGCCCGCCTCGCAGCGGAGGAGGAGCAGGCATGAGGTTCGGGATCTTCATCCCGCAGGGGTGGCGGCACGACCTGGTCGGTATCGAGCCGGAGCAGCACTGGGAGGTGATGAGCGGCCTCGCGCAGGCCGCCGACGCCGGGGCCTGGGAGTCGCTCTGGGTGTACGACCACTTCCACCCGGTCCCCGAACCCACCGACGCCGCCGTGCACGAGGCCTGGTCGCTGATGGCGGCGTTCGCGGCCTCGACCCACCGCATCCGGCTCGGTCAGATGTGCACCTGCATGGCCTACCGCAACCCCGCGTACCTGGCCAAGGTGGCCGCCACGGTCGACATCGTGTCGGGCGGGCGGGTCGAGATGGGCATCGGCGCCGGATGGTACGAGCACGAGTGGCGTGCGTACGGATACGGCTTCCCCGACGCACCCGCCCGGCTGCGGATGCTGCGCGAGGGCGTGGAGATCTTCCGCCAGGCGTGGACCACCGGCACCGCCACCCTCGACGGCGAGTTCTACCAGGTCGACGGCGCACTGGTGCGGCCGTTGCCGCTGCAGGAGGGCGGCATCCCGATGTGGGTCGCGGGCGGCGGCGAGAAGGTGACGCTGAAGATCGCGGCGCAGTACGCGCGGTACACGAACTTCAACGGCGGACCGGAGGTGTTCGCCCAGAAGAGCGAGCTGCTACGCGGTCACTGCGCGAGCGTCGGCACCGACTTCGATGCGATCGTGCGCAGCAGCAACTTCAACACGATCATCGCCGAGACCGAGGTCGAGGTGCAGCGCCGAGTGGACCGGCTCGAAGAGCGCGTGGCACCCGTTCTCGGTGACGCCGGGGCTGCGAAGCTGGTCGCGCCGTACCGCAACCCGGGCGGCGAGGCGCTGGTGGGTACGCCGGAGCAGGTGCGCGCGCAGCTCGAGCAGCGCCGGGAGCTCGGGCTCGGGTACGCGATCCACTATTTCCCCGAGGCGGCGTACGACCGCTCGGGGATCGAGCTGTTCGAACGCGAGGTGCTGGCGCCGCTGGCCGGCGCCGGTTGAGTAGCCGCGCAGCGGCGTATCGAAACCAACCGCGAGCTAGCTCGGGAACCCGACCACCGGGCACCGGATCCCGGGGACCCGCGAGAGCTTCGCGTCCGCGGTGACGAGGCGGCAGCCCAGCTCCTCGGCGAGCGCGATCAACGCGGCGTCGTAGGGGGTCGCGCTCTCGGTGAGTTGCAGGATGCGGGGAATGAGCGGGTCGGTCGGCCACACGTCGACAGCTGCGTCGGCGAGGTCGCGCACGGCGCGAGCGTACCCCAGGGCGTCGAGAGTGTTCCCCCGGTACGCGCCGCGCACGGCGGTCAGCACCTCGAGCCGGAAGTGCTCGGGCACCACCCAATGACCGTCGCCCTCCAGGATCGACAGCAGCTCGGGGTTCGCGCGACCGAGGGCGACATCGACCCAGGCGGAGGTGTCGACGACGATCACTCGGCGACGGGGACGTCGTCGAGGCCGACCGCGTCGAGGATGGCCCGGTCGCGTTCGCGATGACCGTCCTCGATCAGCTCACGCGTCGTCGGGCCGCCCGTGACCACCGGCCCCATGCCGCGCCTGCTGCGCACCCAGGCGCGATTGTGGGCGGATGCCGCCTCGCGTTCCAGCACGTCGGCCAGGAACAGCTGGAGGGACTGGCCGCGCGCTTCCGCCTCGGCGGCGAGGGCGTCCCGGGTCGCCTCAGGAACGTTGCGAACCTGGATCGCTACCGGCATGCATGCAGATTAGCATGCAGCTCGCCATCGCCGGTTGAGTAGCCGCGCAGCGGCGTATCGAAACCAGCGCGGAGCGCGCGGTCCGAAGCTACTCAACCGCCGGGGCGTTCTCGAAGCGAGTGACCCGCAGCTCCTCCGCACCGGGCTCGATCCCGACCATGACCGTGTCGCCGTCGCGCACCTCGCCGGCGAGCAGGGCGCGCGCCAGCTTGTCGTCGATCTCGTGCTGCATCAGCCGTCGCAGCGGCCGGGCGCCGTAGATCGGGTCGAACCCGCGCTCCGCCAGCCAGGCCCGGGCATCCGGCGTCACCGCCAGCGACAGCCGCCGCTCGGCGAGACGCTTCTCGAGCCGGTCGATGTAGAGCGAGACGATCTGCCCGAGGTCGTCGGTGGTGAGCGGCGCGAACACGACGATGTCGTCGAGCCGGTTCACGAACTCCGGCTTGAACGCCTGACGCACGAGGTCGTATACCGCGGCCCGCTTCGCGTCCCAGTCGAGCGACTGGTCGGTGAGGAACTGCGACCCCAGGTTCGAGGTGAGGATCAGGATCGTGTTGCGGAAGTCGACCGTGCGGCCCTGCCCGTCGGTGAGCCGGCCGTCGTCGAGCACCTGCAGCAGCACGTCGAACACCTCGGGGTGCGCCTTCTCGACCTCGTCGAGCAGGATCACCGAGTACGGCCGGCGGCGCACCGCCTCGGTGAGCTGCCCGCCCTGCTCGTAGCCGATGTATCCGGGAGGCGCACCGACCAGCC
Organism: Pseudolysinimonas sp.; assembly: GCA_035495435.1. Classification (GTDB taxonomy): domain Bacteria; phylum Actinomycetota; class Actinomycetes; order Actinomycetales; family Microbacteriaceae; genus JBDSKH01. The sequence goes on along the minus strand of DATJFV010000034.1, from coordinate 62,395 downwards.
GCGAGACGGCGAACTTCTCGCCGTACTCGGACATGTCGATGCGCACCAGCGCCTTCTCGTCGTCGAACAGATAGGCGGCGAGCGCTTTCGCCAGTTCCGTCTTGCCCACGCCCGTGGGCCCGAGGAACAGAAACGATCCGGTCGGCCGGTCGGGATCGGAGATGCCCGCCCGCGTGCGCCGCACGGCCTCACTCACCGCGCGCACCGCATCCTTCTGCCCGATCAGGCGCTTGCCGAGTTCGGCCTCCAGATGCAGCAGTTTCTCCTGCTCGCCCTGACGCAGCTTGTCCACCGGGATGCCGGTCCAGGCGGCGACGACCGCCGCGATGTCCTCGTCGGTCACCTGCTCGTTGACCATGCGGGGGCCGGACTGCTCGACCGATTCGGCGGCGGCAAGCTTCTTCTCGATGTCGGGGATCACCTCGTAGTTGAGCTTCGAGGCCTTCTGGTAGTCCTGCTCGCGCATGGCGCGGTCGAGTTCGATGCGGGCGTCGTTCAGCTTCGACTTCAGGTCGCCCACCGAGTGCAGGGAGTTCTTCTCGGTCATCCAGCGCGCCTGCAACTGGTTCAGCTGCTCCTCGCGCGCGTGCAGGTCGGTGCGCAGCTTCTCGAGGCGCTCCTTCGAGGCCGGGTCCTTCTCTTTCTTGAGCGCCAGCTCCTCGATCTTCAGCCGGTCGACGGCGCGCTTCAGCTCGTCGATCTCGACCGGGCTCGAGTCGATCTCCATCTTCAGTCGCGAGGCGGCCTCGTCGATCAGGTCGATCGCCTTGTCGGGCAGCTGGCGGGAGGTGATGTAGCGATTGCTGAGGGATGCCGCGGCCACCAGGGCGCTGTCGGCGATCGAGACCTTGTGGTGGGCCTCGTAGCGCTCCTTGAGCCCGCGCAGGATCGCGATGGTGTCCTCGACGCTCGGCTCCCCTACGTAGACCTGCTGGAAGCGTCGCTCGAGCGCCGCGTCCTTCTCGATGTACTCGCGGTACTCATTCAGCGTCGTGGCGCCGATCAGGCGCAGCTCACCACGGGCCAGCATCGGCTTCAGCATGTTGGCCGCGGCGACCGAGCCCTCACCGCCGCCCGCACCCATCAGGGTGTGCAGCTCGTCGATGAAGGTGATGATCTGGCCGTCGGAGTCGTTGATCTCCTTGAGCACCGCCTTCAGCCGCTCCTCGAACTCGCCGCGGTACTTCGCGCCTGCGACCAGGGCCGCGAGGTCGAGCGAGACCAGCTGCTTGTCCTTCAGCGAGTCGGCGACGTCGCCCGCCACGATGCGCTGGGCGAGCCCCTCGACGACGGCGGTCTTGCCGACGCCGGGCTCGCCGATCAGCACCGGGTTGTTCTTGGTGCGCCGGGTCAGCACCTGGCTGATACGGCGGATCTCGGCGTCGCGGCCGATCACCGGATCGAGCTTGCCGCTCTTGGCGATCTCGGTGAGGTTGACGCCGTACTGCTGGAGGGCCGTCTTCTGCTCCTCCTGCTGGCCGGATGTGGGTGCGCCCTGCATATTGGCCATGCTTCTCAGTTCCTTCCGAAGGGTCGCCAGATGACGACCTGATTCTGCTTTTTGGCGCGCTCCCCCGCCCGAAGCGGCACGACATCCCCCTCGGCACCCGCCGCGAAGACGCGCCGACCCGGCCGGTTCAGGATCTCCTCGGCGAGCGCGCTCTCGAGTTCGCGCACGCGCATCGACAGGGCGGTCACCTGGTCCTCGAGAGTGAGGATGCGGCGGACGCCTTCGAGATTGAGACCTTCGGCGCTGAGACGCGCGATCTCGCGCAACTGCGCCACGTCCCGCATCGAATACCGTCGCGACTGGCCGGCGGTGCGGCGCGGACTGACGAGGCCGAGTCGGTCGTACTGGCGCAGCGTCTGCGGGTGCATGCCCGCCAGCTCGGCCGCCGCCGCGATCGGGAACAGCGGGCTGAACTCGTCGATGTCGGCCATGGGCTACGACTCCCTCGCTCGTGCCAGCAGCTCGTCGCGGGGGTTCTCGGCCGGCATCGCCGCCGCGAACTTCTCGAGCGCGTCCTTCGCCTTGTCGGGCAGGTGATTCGGCACGGCGATGACGACCTCGGCGAGCAGGTCACCGGTGCCCTTGCTGGTGGTCACCCCGCGCCCCTTGACGCGCAGCACGCGACCGCCCGGGGTTCCGGGCGCCACCCGCAGTTTCACGGGTGCCCCGTCGAGCGTCGGAACCTCGATCGTCGCCCCGAGAGCCGCCTCGGCGAAGGTGACCGGCACATCCACCCGCAGGTTCAGGCCCTCGCGCTCGAAGACCGGATGCTTGCGCACCGCGACCGTGAGCACCAGGTCGCCGGCGGGGCCGCCGTCGTGGCTCGGCTGACCTTTGCCCTTGAGGCGGATCTTCTGCCCGTCGGCGACGCCCTCGGGAATCTTCACCTTGGTCTCACGACCGCTCTGCATGGTGAGCGTGACGGTGTCGCCGCGAATCGCGGTGAGGAAGTCGAGGGTGGTCTTGGCGTTGATGTCGGCGCCCTTGGTGGGGCCGCCGTCGCCGCGGTAGCCACCGGATGCCGTGCCGAAGCCGCCCGCCCTGCCGTCACCGAACAACCCGCCGAGCAGGTCTTCGAAGCCACCCGCGCTGTAGCTGGTGCGGCCGCCGCGGCCGCCGCCGAACATCGACCCGAAGACGTCCTCGAAGCCGGCGCCGCCTCCGGCACCCGGGGTGAACCGGGCGCCGGAGCCCATCGCACGGATCTGGTCGTACTCCTGCCGCATCTGGGCGTCCGAGAGCACCGAGTACGCCTCGCTGATCTCCTTGAAACGGGCCTCGGCCTTCGCGTCCCCCGGATTGGAATCCGGATGGTACTGCCGCGCCAGCTTGCGGTAGGTCTTCTTCAGCTCGGCGTCGGACACGTCCTTCTTGACGCCGAGCACGGCGTAGAAGTCCTTGTCGAACCAGTCCTGACTCGCCATCGGCCCTCGCCTACGGTTCGGGGACGCTGACGGCGACCTTGGCGGCGCGCAGCAGGCGGTCGCCCAGTGCGTACCCGGTCTCGATCACATCCGCGACCGTGTTCACCGACACGTCCTTGCTGTAGACCTGCACGATCGCTTCGTGCAGCTTCGGGTCGAAGGTCTCGCCCTTCTCGCCGACCTTCTTCAGGCCGTACTTCTCGAAGCCGCCGCGGATCTTCGCCGCGACCAGAGCCAGCGGACTGCCGTCGACCAGGTCGCCGTGCGCCTCCGCCCGGTCGAGGTCGTCGATCGCGGGGAGCATGCTGCGCAGCACCTCGGCGATCACCGCCTCGCGGTTGGCGGCACGGTCGCGCTCGACGCGGGTGCGGAAGTTCTTCAACTCCGCCTCCGCCCGGGCGGCCCGGTCGCGGTACTCCGCGACCAGGTCACGCTCGGCGTCGTCGAGGATCGCCAGGTCCTCGTCGCTCAACCCCTCCGGGTCGGGCTGGTCCTCGGCGGATGCCTCGGACTGATCGTCCTCGGATTGGCGGACCTCGCCCGTCTCGGGGTCGATCTTGCGCTTGTCGGTGATCTTCGGCTCCTCGTCGGGACTGTCGTCCTTCGGAGCCTTGTCCTTCGCGTCGGCCATGGTTACTTCTTCGGCTCGTCCTCGTCGTCGACGATCTCGGCGTCCACCACGTCCTCGTCGTTCGACGCGGCCGCGGGCTCCTCCGCCTCCGGTGCCTCGGAGTTCTGCGCCGTCTGCGTGGAGTTGTAGATCGCCTCGCCGAGCTTGGTCTGCGACTGGTTCAGCTTCTCGAACGCGGCCTGCACGGCGGCGTCGTCCTCGGCCTGGAGCGCCGTCTTCAGAGCGTCGACGTCACCCTGCACCTCGGTCTTGACGTCGTCGGGCAGCTTGTCCTCGTTGTCCTTGATCAGCTTCTCGATCGAGTAGGCCAGCTGCTCGGCGTTGTTGCGCACCTCGGCCGACTCGCGACGCGCCTTGTCCTCGGCGGCGTGCTCCTCGGCCTCGCGCACCATGCGCTCGATGTCCTCCTTGGGAAGCGAGGACCCGCCGGTGATGGTGATCGTCTGCTCCTTGCCGGTGCCCTTGTCCTTCGCGGCGACCTGCACGATGCCGTTGGCGTCGATGTCGAAGGTGACCTCGATCTGGGGCACGCCGCGCGGGGCGGGGGCGATGCCGGTGAGCTCGAAGGTGCCGAGCGGCTTGTTGTCGCGGGTGAACTCGCGCTCGCCCTGGAAGACCTGGATCGCGACCGACGGCTGGTTGTCGTCGGCGGTGGTGAAGGTCTCGCTGCGCTTGGTCGGGATCGCCGTGTTGCGCTCGATCAGCTTGGTCATGATGCCGCCCTTGGTCTCGATGCCGAGGCTCAGCGGGGTGACGTCGATGAGCAGCACGTCCTTGCGCTCGCCCTTCAGCACGCCGGCCTGGAGGGCGGCGCCGACGGCGACCACCTCATCCGGGTTGACGCCCTTGTTGGGCTCCTTGCCACCGGTGAGCTTCTTGACCAGCTCGGTGACGGCGGGCATGCGGGTCGAGCCACCGACCAGCACGACGTGGGCGATGTCGCCGACCTTGATGCCGGCTTCCTTGATGACGTCCTCGAACGGCTTCTTGGTGCGGTCGAGCAGGTCGGAGGTCATCTGCTCGAACTGGGCGCGGGTCAGCGTCTCGTCGAGGTTCGCCGGGCCGTTCTCGGTGAGCGAGAGGTAGGGCAGCTGGATGCTGGCGCTGGTCGAGCTGGAGAGCTCCTTCTTCGCCTGCTCCGCGGCCTCCTTGAGGCGCTGCAGGGCGATCTTGTCCTTGGAGACGTCGACGCCCGTGGTGTCTTTGAACTTCTTGATCAGGTGCTCGACGATGCGCTGGTCCCAGTCGTCACCGCCGAGGCGGTTGTCACCGGCGGTCGCCTTGACCTGGATGGTGGAGAAGTCGTCGTCCTTGCCCACCTCGAGCAGGGACACGTCGAACGTGCCGCCACCGAGGTCGAAGACGAGGATCAGCTCGTCCTCTTTGCCCTTGTCGAGGCCGTAGGCCAGAGCGGCCGCGGTGGGCTCGTTGATGATGCGCAGCACGTTGAGGCCCGCGATCTCACCGGCCTCCTTGGTGGCCTGACGCTCGGCGTCGTTGAAGTAGGCGGGAACGGTGATGACCGCGTCGGTGACGTCCTCGCCGAGGTACTGTTCGGCGTCGCGCTTCAGCTTCTGCAGGATGCGCGCCGAGATCTCCTGGGCGGTGTACTTCTTGCCCTCGATCTCCTGCTTCCAGTCGGTGCCCATGTGGCGCTTGACGGATGCGATGGTGCGGTCGACGTTGGTGACGGCCTGGCGCTTCGCGGTCTCGCCGACGAGAACCTCGGCGTCCTTCGTGAAGGCCACGACCGAGGGGGTGGTGCGGAAGCCCTCGGCGTTCGCGATGACGGTGGGTTCGCCACCCTCGAGGACGGCGACCACCGAGTTGGTGGTTCCGAGGTCGATTCCTACGGCTCGAGCCATGGTGTGGTGTGCTCCTTGATGCGTACGGTAACCCGACTTGAGCCGGGCCGTATCAAGTTTAGGCCTGTGGATAACTTTGTCAAGCGTTCTCAGCGAAAGCTGAGCCGGGGCGGCTCAAGCCCCTCGCTCACTCGTGCCCTTCGCCCCCGCGCAACCCACGGGCGCTAGGGTCGGGGCCATGACCGACCCGCGCCCCGAGGTCCTCCCGTCCGCCACCGCCAACACCGGCGCCCTGCCCGTCCTGGGCCTCGATCTGCAGGAGGGCAAAGTCGTCCCCCGCAAGCAGGTGTTCTCGTGGGCGCTCTGGGACTGGGCCACCCAGCCGTTCAACACCGTCATCCTCACCTTCATCTTCGTGGCGCTCTACCTCACCGGCGACGACTTCCTCTCGCAGGCCGCGCGCGACGCGGGCGAAGGGTCGGCCCTGTACGAGCGCGGCGTGGCAGGCCTGACCAGCACCCTCGGCCTCGGGGTCGCAGCCGCCGGCCTGTTCATCGGACTGCTGGCGCCCGTGATCGGCCGCCGCTCCGACACCGGCGGTGGCCGCAAGCGCTGGCTCGGCATCGCCACCGGCATGCTCGTGCTGCTGATGGCGGCGCTCTTCTTCGTGCGCGCCGACCCCGCCTACTTCCTGCTCGGCGTCGCGCTGGTCGCGATCGGCAGCGTCGTCAGCGAGATCGCCGGAGTGCAGTACAACGCGATGCTCGTCTCGGTGTCCACCCCGAAGACCGTGGGCAAGGTGAGCGGCACCGGATGGGGCTTCGGCTACATCGGCGGCATCCTGGCGCTGGTCATCGTGGTGGTGGCGAATCAGGCCGACTGGTTCGGGCTCTCCACCGCCGACGGGCTGCCCTACCGCGTGATCGCCGTCGGCTGCGCGATCTGGACGCTGCTGTTCTCCATCCCCCTGTTCGTGAACGTGCCGGATGTCGTGCCCCTGTCGGGTGCGGCGCGCTCGGGATTCCTGACCAGTTACCTCGACCTCGGGCGCGACCTGGTGCGTCTGCAGCGCGAACTGAAGCCCACATTCTGGTTCCTGCTGGCCAGCGCCGTGTTCCGTGACGGGCTCGCCGGAGTGTTCACCTTCGGCGCCGTGATCGCCGCGCGGGTGTTCGGGTTCGAGTTCCTCGAGCTCGTCGTGTTCGGCATCGCGGCGAACCTCGTCGCCGGGGTGTCGACGATCATCTCCGGGCGGTTCGACGACCGGTTCGGGCCGCGCGCGGTGATCGTCACCTCGCTCGTCGGGCTCGTCGTGTCGGGGCTGGCGGTGTTCTTCCTGCACGACGCCGGCTCCACGGTGTTCTGGATCGGCGGGCTGGTGCTCTGCGCATTCGTCGGGCCGGCGCAGGCGGCGGCGCGCTCCCTGCTGGCGCGGGTCACCCCGGCGGGACGCGAAGGCGAGATCTTCGGCCTCTACGCCACCACGGGCCGGGCGGCGAGCTTCCTGTCGCCGCTGCTCTGGGCCGGGTTCATCGTGGCGCTCGGCGCCACCTTCTGGGGCATCCTCGGCATCGTGCTCGTGCTGGCCGCCGGGCTCGTGCTCGTGCTGCTGGTCCGCAATGCCCGCGTCGAGCCGACCCCGGCCGACGGGCGCGCCGACAGCGGGCTCGCCGGGCTGGCGGCGTTCCTCTCGGTCGTGCTCAGCTCGAGCGGCTGGATCGTGTACCTCGGCATCGCCGGCGTGGTCGGCGCGGCGATCCTCATCCCGCTCAGCCTGATCGGCCTCGTGCTCGGCGTGACCGCCCTGCTGCGGGTGTCGCGTCGCAACGAGCACGGTCGCGGGTTCGCCCTCACCGCCACCGTGATCGCCGGGCTGTCGACCGTCGGCGCGATCGCCGCCGTGCTGCTGGGGCTCGGGGCGCTGCCGGCTTAGCCGGGCTCGGGCGCCCGCGTTCCTCCCGGTTCGCGGGCTCTGCGCGTACCCTCGAGACATGGCAGAGCGGCCCCTTGCATACTGGCTGGCGCTCGTCGACAGGCTCGTCGAGGAGAGTTTCGCCGGCGCCCTCGAAGAACACGGCGTCACCCGCACCCAGTACCGGGTGCTCGGGGTGCTCGCCGACGGACCGACGACCGCGGCCGACCTCGAGGCGGCAATGTCGGATCTGCCGCCCGACGCCGACGGCATCTCGGCCGCCGATGAACTCGCCGAACTGGTCGAGAGCGGGTGGGTCGTCGGCGGCGAAAGCTACACGATCACCGACCGCGGCACCGCGGCGCACGCCCGGCTCGACGAGATGGTCGACGCCCTGCGCGCCACACTCACCGCCGGACTCAGCGACGACGAGCAGGCGGCCACCGCGGCGGCACTGGAACAGATGGCGCGCAACCTCGGCTGGACCGAGGGGTAGGAGATCCCGCGCCTCAGCCGCGCAGCAGCACGTACGCGATCAGCAGCATCGTCACCAGGAACCCGGTGATGAAGTTCAGCCAGAGGAACCGGCGCCATCCGCGGTTCGCGCTCGGTGCGCTCTCATCGGTGACGTTCCACCACGGCAGCGCGTTCACCGCATACGGAAGCGGCAGCACCGCCGCCAGCACGCCCGGCCAGCCGGTGACCAGCAGAAGCAGCGCCGCAGCGACGTAGAGCACGATGGCGAGCCGCACCGTGGCCCGTGCCCCGATGACGGTCGCGACCGAGCCGATGCCCGCCTCGCGATCGGCCACCACATCCTGCACCGCGCCGAAGGCGTGCGACGCGGCGCCCCACAAGAAGTACGCGGCCAGCAGCGCGACGAGGCCCGGGGTGAACGTCGCACCGGCGAGAACCAGCCCGTAGACGGCGGGCGACACGAAATGGGTGCTGCTGGTCAGCGAATCCAGGAACGGCCGCTCCTTGAAACGCAGCCCCTTGGCCGAGTAGGCAACCACGGCGAACAGGCTGACGGCGAGCACGATCCACGACGCCGGCCCGCCGACGGCGACCAGGTAGACCACGAACGGCAGCGACAGAACTGCGGATGCGATGAGGGTCGCGCGATGCCAGCGCGGCTGCAGCAGCGCACCCTCGACGCCGCCCTTGCGCGGGTTCCGCACATCCGACTCGTAATCGAACACGTCGTTGATGCCGTACATCGCCAGGTTGTACGGCACGAGGAAGAACACGGTGCCGATGATCAGGGTCGCGTCGATGCGGCCGGTGGCGACGAGGTAGGCGGCCGCGAACGGGAACGCGGTGTTGACCCAGCTGAGCGGGCGACTGGTGAGGAACAGGGCACGGATCATTGCGGAGCGTCCGGGGTCGGGGCGTGCTGGGGCGCGCTCGGGGTGAGCAGGCGCCAGAGCGCCGGCAGCAGCAGCACCGCCGCGATCGCGTACGCGAAGTCCTCGACCGGCGCCACCCCGATGTACGCCCCGGTCAACTGCGAGGCGTCGTACCCGACGATGCCGGTGCCGACCAGCACGTTGTCGAACACCGCGGTGAGCAGCAGCACGCCGAGCGCCGTCAGACCGACGACGCGCCAGAGCGGAGCGCGCCGCACCAGCACGGCGGCGAGCGCCACCAGCAGAGCGGCCGCCAGGAACGGTGCGTTGAGCGCCGCATACGTCAGAGTGCCCATGTTCAACGCCCCCACCGGGTCACGGCCCGGGTCAGCACGGCGAACAGGTTCATGGTGGTGTAGCACAGCAGCGCCAGGAAGAAGACCTCCTCGAGCGGAAGCTCGGGTGCCAGCTGCACCCCCAGCAGCAGCTCCGGGTTGCCGCGGAAGAACACGCCCAGCCCGATGCCGACCAGGTCCCACACCAGGAAGAACGCGATCCCCACCACCATGACGATCGCCGCCCGCACCGGCGCGACCCGGAAGAACAGGTGGAACCGCACATCCAGCACCACCATGCCCGTCAGGGCGACGAGCAATCCGATCAGGTAGAGCGCGTTCACGGCACCATCACGCCGAGGTCCGGGTGACCCGCAGCGACTCGGCCACCGGCGAGGCCGAGGTGTCACCGCGCACGCGCTTCAGCACCAGCTCGGCGCTGATCAGGCACATCGGCAGGCCGATGCCGGGGATCGTGGACGAGCCGGCGTAGTACAGGTTCTTGACCTTGCGGCTGATGTCACCGGCCCGGAAGAACGCGCTCTGTCGCAGGGTGTGCGCCGGCCCGAGGGCGCTGCCCTTCCAGGCGTTGAGGTCGGCGGCGAAGTCGCCGGGGGCGACGGTGCGGCGCAACACGATGCGGGCGGCGAGGTCGGGGATGCCGGCCCAGTCGCCGATCTGGGCGATCACCCGGTCGGCGAGCGCTTCGACCGCGGCGTCGCCCGCGCCGTCGATGCCGCCCTTCCCGAGGGAGGGGTCGGCCGGCAGCGGCACCAGCACGAACAGGTTCTCGGTGCCCTCCGGCGCCACGCTCGGGTCGACACCGCTCGGCTTGCAGACGTAGATCGAGGGCGTCTCGGGCACCTTCGGGTGCTCGCCGAAGATGGCGCGGAACCCGGCGTCCCAGTCCTTCGCGAAGAACAGGGTGTGGTGCTCCAGCTGGGGCAGCTCACCGCTGACGCCCAGCATGATCAGCAGCGCGCCCGGGCCCGCGGTGCGGCCCTGCCAGTACTCCTCGGGGTAGCTGCGCAGCTCGGGGCGGTCGATCAGCACCGTCTCGGTGTGGTGCAGGTCGGCCGTGGAGACCACGATGTCGGCCTCGAGCGTGCTGGTCTTGTCCTTGCCCTTCGCGGTGCGCTGCGTGATCTCGACCCCGGTGGCCTCGCCGGCGTCGTTCACGATGATCCGGGTCACCGTGACCCCGGTGCGCAGCTCGGCGCCCTCGCCGCGCGCCAGATCGGCGATGGTCGCGATCACCCGGGTGAACCCGCCGAGTGGATAGAGCACCCCGTCGACCAGGTCGAGGTGGCTCATCAGCGAGTACATGCTGGGCGCCAGTTTCGGCGCCGACCCGAGGAACACGGCCGGGTACCCGAGAACCTGCCGCAGCCGGGTGTCGCGCACGGTGCGGCGGGTGAGCCGGTCGAGCGGCTCGAGCAGCAGGCGCAGCAGGCGGGCGCCCTTCGCGGCGACCTCGCCGCGGAACACCGGCCAGAGCTTGTCGAAGGTGGAGTAGAGGAAGCGCTGCTTGGCCAGCTCGTAGATCTCGCGCGAGCGGTCGAGGTACTTCGCCAGCCGCAGTGCCGACCCCGGCTCAATGCGCTCGAACAGGTCGAGGTTCTCGTCGACGCTGGCGCTGATGTCGAGCGGGTCGTCGTGACCCTCGCCGTACACCCGGTACCCGGGGTCGAGCTGCACCAGGTCGAGCTGCTGCTCGGCGGTGGTGCCGAGCACCCGGTAGAAGTGGTCGAACACCTCGGGCATCAGGTACCACGAGGGTCCGGTGTCGAACCGGAACCCGTCGCGCTCCCAGCTGCCGGCACGTCCGCCGACCTCGTCGCGCTGCTCGAGCAGGGTGACGGTATGCCCCTCACGGGCCAGCAGCGCCGCCGTGGCCAGCCCCGAGATCCCCCCGCCGATGACGATGGTGCGCGGCATCATGTCCTTCCCATGGCGGCGGATGCCGCGATTCGCAGTTTGACCGGGTCCGGTACGCGCACCCGGGTGGTGATCAGGGTGGCGGCCGGGGTGGTGCGGATGCGGCGGCTGAGTTCCGCGAAGAGTCCGTGGGCCAGGGCGACGGCCCGTCGCGCGCTCGCCGGGAGCAGCGGCAGCGTCGCGGCCGCCGCAGCCAGATCGGCGTCGATGTCGTCGACCAGCACCAGCTTCTGCTCGTCGGTCAGCTGCGCCACGTCGATGTCGGGGAAGTAGCTGCGGCCGAGGGTGTCGGTGTCGGCCTGCAGGTCCCGCAGGAAGTTCACCTTCTGGAACGCGGCCCCGAGCGCCCGTGCGCCGTGCTCGAGCGTGGCCAGCTGCTCGTCGGTGTACTCGTGCCCGGTGGTGAAGATGCGCAGGCACATCAGCCCGACGACCTCCGCCGACCCGTACACGTAGCGACGGAAGCTGTCGTCGTCGTGCACCGTCTGCGACAGGTCCATGCGCATGCTGGCGAAGAACGGCTCGGTCAGCTCGGTGCCGAAGCCGGCCTTCCGGGCCGAGTGCGCGAAGGCGTGCACGATCAGGTTGGCGCTGTAGCCCTCGTCGATGCTGCGTTCGACATCGCGCTCGAGCTCGTTCAGCAGCCGCGCCGCGATCTGGCGCTCCAGGCCCGCCTCGTCGGCCCCGCCATCCACGATCTCGTCGGCGACCCGCACCAGCGCGTAGACGTTCTCGACGTCCTGGCGCACGTCGCGGCCGAGCAACCGGGACGCCATCCCGAACGACGTGGAGTAGCGGCGGATCACCAGGCTCGCCGCCTGCTCGGCGACCTGGGTGTACAGCGACAACCGGGCGGTGGGCCCGGCACTGACCTTGCTCATCGCACCCGCCCCAACACGGCATCCGCGACCGGATGCAGTTCGGCGCGCAGGGCCGCCGGAATGTGCGGCTCGACCAGCCGGGCGAGGGCGCGGTTGGCGTAGTAACGGGCCAGGCCCTCGGCGAAGGACTTCGCCCCGCAGCGCACCAGATGCTCGCGCAGCTGCGCCGCGCCCTCGTCGGTGAGTTCGGGGTCGCCGAACAGGCCGGCCACCTCATCCCAGCCGGGGGCCGAGTGCGCGTAGGCGATCAGCACGGTGCGCTTGCCCTCGCGCAGGTCGCCGATGGTGGTCTTGCCGGTCTCGGCCTCGGTGCCGAAGACGCCCAGCAAGTCGTCGACGATCTGGTACGCGATGCCCATCTCGCGGCCGAAATCGCCGAGGGTGGTGACCGTCTGCTCGCTCGCACCGGCCAGAATCGCGCCCGCCTGCAGGGGGCACTCGAACGAGTACACCGCGGTCTTCAGGCGCTCCATGGTCAGAATGTCGTCGACCAGCGGCACCTCGGGCGCGAACGAGAAGTCGACGTCGATCAGCTCGCCGGCCGCACTGGCGAAGAGGGCCTCGTCCATCACCTCAACCAGACGTCGGCGCACCTCGTCGCCCACGCCGCTGCGATCGATGAGCCGGTACGCGTTGAACAGCGCCAGGTCTCCGGCGATGACGGCGGCGGTGATGCCGCGGTGCTCCGCGGTCGCCGCGGTGCCTCCCTCGGCGAGCGCCCGGTCGCGGTAGCTGCCGGCCAGGTTCGGCCCACCCCGGCGCACGAAGTCGCGGTCGATGACGTCGTCGTGCACGATCAGCGCGGTGTGCAGCAGCTCGAATGCGGCGCCGATGCAGGCGGCCGCCTCGGCGTCGCGACCCCCGAGCGCCTCATACGCGGCGAACACCATCCGCGGGCGGAACCGCTTGCCGCCGACCGTGTTCGCCTCGAGCTCGTTCCAGAGCCGCTCGTAGCCCGGGCCGATGGCTGCGGCACGCTTCTTGGCTAGGCTGAAGAAGCGCCCCAGCACGGCGTCGACCTGCGTCTGTCGCTCCTGAGCGACGTCGGTGCGGCCGGAAGCATCCACCTAGGCAGACTATCGGTCGACATGTCAGACTCACCCGCCGAACTCGTCGTCCTCGTCGACGACGCCGGCACGCCGATCGGCTCGGCGGACAAGTCGGTCATCCACGACGGCGACACCCCGCTGCACCTGGCGTTCTCGTGCCACGTGTTCCACGAAGACGGCCGGGTTCTGGTCACCCGCCGGGCGCTCGGCAAGCGCACCTTCCCGGGGGTGTGGACGAACAGCTTCTGCGGACATCCGGGGCCGGGTGAGGATGCTGCGGATGCCGTGCGGCGTCGCGCCGCCCGCGAGCTGGGGCTCGAGGTGGTGGGCCTCGCCCTCGTCCTGCCGCAGTTCCGGTATCGGGCGACCGACGCATCCGGAATCGTCGAGAACGAGATCTGCCCCGTGTACCGCGCCACGGTCGACGCCGACCCGCAGCCGGCCGACGACGAGGTGGCCGAGTGGCAGTGGGTGGAGCCTGAGCGGCTGCGCGCCGCGGTCGAGGCGGCGCCGTACGCGTTCAGCCCGTGGCTGGTGCTGCAGCTGGCCGAGTGGGACGACTTCGGGCGCTAGGCGCCGAGCGCGCTAGGCGCCGGGCGCGCCCGCGTCGGTGACGGTGACGTCGGTGCGGTGGAAGCCGACGTGCGAGCGACTGGCCGTCGGGCCGCGCTGACCCTGGTAGCGGTTGCCGTAGGGGCCCGAACCGTAGGGGTTGTCGACCGGCGAGCTGGTGCGGATGAAGCACAGCTGCCCGATCTTCATGCCGGGCCACAGCTTGATCGGCAGGGTCGCGACGTTCGACAGCTCAAGCGTCACGTGGCCCGAGAAACCCGGGTCGACGAAGCCGGCGGTCGAGTGTGTGAGCAGCCCCAGCCGGCCGAGCGAGCTCTTGCCCTCGAGTCGCGCCGCGATGTCGTCGGGCAGCGTCACCAGCTCGAACGTCGACCCCAGCACGAACTCGCCGGGGTGCAGGATAAACGGCTCGTCCTTCTTCGTCTCGATCAGCCGGGTCAACTCGGGCTGATCCTCGGCCGGGTCGATGAACGGGTACTTGTGGTTGTCGAACAGCCGGAAGAAGCGGTCGAGGCGCACGTCGATGCTCGACGGCTGGATCATCTCGAGCTCGAGCGGGGTGAGCCCGATCCGCCCCGCGTCGAGCTCGGAGCGGATGTCGCGGTCGCTCAGCAGCATGGGGCCAGACTACTGGGGCCCCGGATGGCGGGCACCGGTTAGACTGTCGGATGTCGCCTGCGGGCGCACGCGGATGTAGTTCAATGGCAGAACTTCAGCTTCCCAAGCTGATAGCGCGGGTTCGATTCCCGTCATCCGCTCCAACTCAGCCGGTACCCTGGCGCCATGTCTTTCAGCCCCGACGTGGTGGACGCCGTTCTGGAACACATGAACGGCGACCATCCCGGCGACAACGTGCTCATCGTGCGGGCGTTCGCGGGACGCGACGTCGACAGTGCGGTGATGAGCGACCTCGACCACCGCGGCGGCACCTGGCGCTACAGCTCCGGCGGCGAGGAGCTCGAACTGCACGTGCCGTGGTCGTCCGGTGAGATCCATGAGCGGCCCGAAATCCGGCGCGAGATCGTCGTGCTCTACGACGCCGCCTGCGAGCAGCTCGGCGTCGAGCCGCGGCCGCATGCCTGAGGCGCCACGGGTGTCGGGCAACCGGATCACCGCCGTCGCGACCGGGGTCGCGTACCTGGTGCTCGCCGCAGCGGAGACGGCGGTGACCGCCCCGGCCGGCCAGTCGCTCGTCGACCGTGACGGCGCCCTGCTGCTCGGGGTGATGCAGGTGAATCTGCTCCTGGCGGTCGTGCACGCCGTTCTGGGCGTGGCACTGATCGGGGCCGGGATCGCCGGACTGCGTGTCGCGCAGTTCGTGAACGGCGCGGTCGGGGCGATCTTCCTCGGGCTGGGGCTGACGGGGCTCTTCATCAGCGGAACCGAGGCGAACGTGCTGGCCATCAACGGTGCCGGCAACGTGCTGCACCTGGGCACCTCGGTGCTGCTGCTCGCCGTCGGCCTCGGCGCCGAACGCGGGAGTCGTCCATCGGCGCCGTGATCCGCGCCTGGGCCGGGTTCGCGGCGCTCGGCGCCGGACTCATCCACCTGGCGCTCGTGATCGGCTCGCCCGTGGCCGCCGCGGTGCCGCTCGCCGCGGTGGGTGCGCTCGAGTTCGGGTGGGGCGTGCTCGCGGTCGCCGGGCCCCGCGCACCGCTTCCGCGCGTGATGCGCATCGCGGTGCTGGTGCCGTTGGCGGTGTGGATCATCACGCTGCTCACCGGACTCGCGCCGGGACTCGGCGTGCGCATCCTGCCCATGCTCGTCGCGAGCCTCCTCGACGTCGCGATCTCGGTGACCCTGAGCCTGCTGCTGCGGCGGCCCGACCGGCCCCCGCTCACCGCCCGGCGGTACCTCGTCGGCGTCGCCGCCGGAGCCGTCGTCGTCATCGCCCTGGCAGCGCCCGCGCTCGCCGCGACCGAGGCGGCGTCACTCGGCGGCACCTCGCCCCTCCCGCTCGCGCCACACGGCCACTAGAGTTAGGGTTACCTAACCCCGAGGAGCTCCCGTGACCGTCCTGCCGTTCTCACAGGCCCTCCGCGAGCGCACCTGGTCAGGCCACGGCGAGAGCGAAGGCGCCACGTTCATGTCCGATCTGATGACGGGCAAGGGCACCCGCGAGGACTACATCGCCCTCGTCGCGCAGCACTACTTCGTCTACGAGGCACTCGAAGCAGCGGCCGCCGTGTTCGCCGACGACCCGGTCGCGGCGCCCTTCCTGAGCGACCAGCTCACCCGGCTGCCCGCCCTCGAATCCGACCTGGCGTTCCTGCTGGGCGACGGGTGGGCGGATGCGATCGCACCCCTTGCAACGACCGCGCGGTATGTGCGCCGCATCCGCGACATCGCCGCGGAGCGCTGGGCGGGCGGGTTCGTCGCCCACCACTACACCCGCTACCTCGGCGACCTCTCCGGCGGTCAGGTGATCCGTCGCATGATGCAGCGACGCTACGGCTTCGAAACCAACGGTGTCGGGTTCTACCTGTTCGACCAGATCGCCAGCCCCAAGGAGTTCAAGGAGACCTACCGCGAGCAACTCGATGCGGTCGCCTGGGACGACGCCGAGCGCGAGCGGGTGATCGCCGAAGTGCTCGCGGCCTACCGGCTGAACACCGAGCTGTTCGACGACCTCGCCGCAGCCAAGGCCGCCGCCTAGGCACAGAGAAGGGCCCCCGCCCGGGACGGGCGAGGGCCCTCTGTCGTCAGATCAGGGTGTGACGACAGCTGAGGAAGTCAGCACAAAAGATACCGCTACACGGCTGCCGCGTCGATTCCGGGCACCGCCGTGGCGCGGCTCATGAAGCGGCGCACGGCATCGTCGACGATCACATCGCTCGGGCGCAGCGGCCGTGTGAGGTACAGCCCCTCGAGCGCCGTGATGCGCGACAGCGCCACATAGGTCTGGCCGGGGGCGAACGAGCGAGGCCCGAGATCGACGATCGCCGCGTCGTAGCTCTTGCCCTGCGACTTGTGGATCGTCACCGCCCAGGCCAGCCGCAGCGGGAACTGGGTGAACTCGGCCACCACATCCTTGTCGAGCGTCTTGGTGATCGGGTTGTAGCTGTACCGGTAGCGCTCCCAGGTCGCGGGCAGCACCTCGTGGCGTTCGCCGTCGATGTCGACGGTCACGGTGTCGGCGATCTTCACCACCTCGCCGATGGTGCCGTTCACCCACCGACCGTCGCCGCCCGTGTCGTTGCGCAGGAACATGACCTGCGCCCCCACCTTCAGCTCGAGCCGCTCATCCGCCGGAAACGCCCGCCCGCCGAACTCGCCGCTGACCTCGGCCATGGCGGTCAGCCCCCGGCCCGGAAGCTTCGCCAGCGCCGACGCGTTGATGCGGCTCACCGTGCTGTTCGTGGTCGCGAGGGTGATCGCGCCCTCCTCGGGCGGGCGGCGCTGACCGACCTCGTTGAGGCGCCGGCCCATCTCGGGCGTGACCTCGCCGTGCCGCACCGCGGTGAGCAGCTGCTTGAACTCCAGCTCGTGCTGGCGGTGAATGGTGCCCAGCTCGTAGATGACGAGATCGGCCTCCTGCCACACCCGCGCGTCGAAGAACCACATCGAGGCGTACCGGTCGGCGAAATAGGCCCGCTCCTCCGGATCGCCCGGCACCGGCGCCAGCTGATACGGGTCGCCGAACATCACCACCTGCACGCCGCCGAACGCCTCGAGCGGCTTCTGCCGCGCCTGACGCAGCGAACGGTCCATCGCATCCAACAGGTCGGCGTTGACCATCGACACCTCATCGATCACGACCGTGTCGATGGTGTTCAGCAGCTTGCGCAGCTCGGCGCTCTGCTCGATCTCGTGGTCGGCGATGACCCCGATCGGCAGCCGGAACAGCGAATGGATGGTCTGGCCGCCGACGTTCAGGGCAGCCACACCGGTCGGCGCGCACACCACCAGCTGCTTGGAGGTGTGCCACGACAGGTGCTCGAGCAGGGTCGACTTGCCGGTGCCCGCCCGACCGGTCACGAAGATGTGATCGCGCGAGTTCTCGATCGCCGCGAAGACCGCCGCCTGCTCGGGAGACAGCTCGGGCACGTTCGGCACCCGAGCACTCTAATTCGTGTTGCGCGGTGCGAAGCGCCGGGCGTGCCGGTCGGCGGAGGACCCGAACGGTGGAGGAGATGCCTAGCGGCGCTCAGCGGCCTGGCGTGCCAGCATCTCGTTGTAAGCGCGCAGTTCGGCGTCGCCGTCACGGTCGGCGGCGCGGTCGCTGCGCCGCGCGTCGCGCGCGTCACTGCGGCTCCACAGCAGCGCGACGGTGATCGCCAGGATCACGGTCGGGATCTCGCCCACGCTCCACGCGATCCCGCCCCCCGCCTGCTGGTCCGCCAGCGGCGTCGGGCCCCAGGTACGCCCCATGGCCCCGAACCAGTCGGGCAGCAGCAGCGTCGTGCCGGTGACGAACGACAGCCCGAAGAACGCGTGCGCCGCCATCGTCGCCAGCAGCAGCACCAGGCGCAGCGGGAACGGCGGCTGGTTCGGGATCGGATCGATGCCCACCAGCGTCTGAGCGAACAGGTAGCCGGTGATGAGGAAGTGGATGATCATCCAGGTGTGGCCGACGTGATCGGTGGTCGCCCAGCGGAACAGCGACGTGTAATAGAAGACCCACAGCGAGCCCGCGAACAGGACGGCGACCACGAGCGGGTGCGTGACCACCGCCGCCACCTTCGAGTGCACGGCGAGCAGGATCCACTCGCGCACCCCCCGCGAACCGTCGTCGCGCTTGCGCACAGTGCGCAGCGCCAGAGTCACCGGCGCGGAGAGCACCAGCAGCACCGGGATCGCCATGCCCAGCAGCATGTGCCCAAGCATGTGAATGCTGAACAGGTACTTCTCGTAGACGTTGATCGGGCCGTTGGTGACCCAGATCAGCAGCAGCATGCCGGCGATCCAGAGCACGGCGCGGTACCACGGCCAGCGATCACCTCGCCGACGCAGACGCCGCACCCCGGCGAGGTAGAAGATGATCGCGAACCCGGCCACGAGCAGCCAGAGCAGGTCGAGGTTCCACTGGGTGAACCAGGTCGTCGCGTTCAGCTCGGGCGGCAGCGGCGCATCGGTGAGGATGTAGGCCGGGGTGGCATCGGGCTGATCCGCGGCGGTGGCCAGGTCGACGGGAGTCGCCGTGCGCGCCAGAGCCGCCGCCACACCCGATGCGAGGCCCATGAACGCCAGCTCGCCGACGGCCAGCAACCAGAACAGCCGAGCCGCGCCGCCCGAGACGATGCGATCGATCAGGATGCGGCGATAGAAGACGCCGAAGAGTCCCAGGGCGCCGAGCGCCGCCACCTTGACCAGCACCAGGATCCCGTACGGCGACAGCACCGACGGCAGATCGCCGATGCGAACGGCGGCACTCACGTATCCGGACGCCGCGACGACGATGAAGGCCAGCAGCGCCAGGGTCGAATACCGGGGCAGCACACGCGCGAGACGCGAGGTGCGCGCACGGGGCCCCACGGTATCCAGCTGCCCGCGCAGCAGCACCACCGTGACCAGCCCGCCCAGCCACGCCGACGCCGCCGCGATGTGCAGGAAGATCGCGGTGATCGCGATGTCGTGACTCGCACGGTTGCCGGCGTGGCCCTGCTCGGCCAGCGGCAGCACCGCCAGGATCGACAGGATGCCGACCAGCGCCACCAGCGTCTGGTTGCGCACCGCGAAACACAGCACCGTGATCACCGCGCCGAGCAGCACCGTGGTGAGCCAGGCCCGGCCGATCTCGTTGGCCGTCAGATACTGCCCGAGCACCTGGCCGTAGCTGTCGTCGAGCGCGAACGGGATGTTGGCCAGGTTCGAGAAGGTCAGCATCGCGGCGATGCCCCCGGCGATCGCCCATACCGCGGCACCCGCCGCCGCGATGTCGAGTGCGCGACCGTACTCGGGCTGCTGGTCGCTGAGCGCGAAGACCGCGAGGGCCAGGGCGCCGATGGTGACCGCGACACCGAGGTTCATGAGCAGCTGAGCCACCGGAAGCCCCCAGCGCACCAAGGCACCCGGATCGATGAGCGTCGGGTTCGCCCCGCCTCCGAAGGCGAGCGCCCCGACGAGGGCCGCGAAGGCGACCGCCAGCAGGGCAGCGGGGCCGAGCACCCGCACGAGCTTGACCACTGCCGCCTCCGAGATCTCGGCTTCCAGCCTAAGCGCTGAGGCCGAGGGGTGCGGCGGCGCGGCCGGGCATGCAGAAGGGGCGCCGACTGCGACGTCAGCGCCCCTTCTGGTGAAGCTTGCGGGTCAGCCCTTGGCGGCCGACTTCAGCTTGCTGCCGGCCGAGACCTTCACGCCCTTGCTCGCGGCGATCTGGATGGTCTCGCCGGTCGCGGGGTTGCGGCCCGTGCGAGCGGCGCGCGAGGTCTGCTCGAACGAGATCCAGCCCGGGATCGAGACCTTGGTGCCGGACGAGACCGACTTGGCGACGACGTTGAAGAACTCGTCGACAACGCCGCTCACGACGGCCTGGCTCTGGCCCGACGCGGCAGCGATCGCCGCCACGAGGTCAGTCTTGTTGAGAGTGTCAGCCATGGTGTCCTCCTCGGACCTAGTGCATTCAGTTGACGCAGTGGATGCCCGATGCGGCGTTGGACTGCGGTGACCCCGGATGGATTACCCCCGGAGCCCTGTCGAAAGTACCAGCAGTTGCCTGTATTTCCGGGCAATTCGGCCCGGTGCGCCGGATCAGTGGAAAACTGCTCGATTAACGCAGAAGGAGGGGTGGACGTTGCCGTCCACCCCTCCTGCTCGAATCTGCGGTTACCAGCTCGACTTCGTGATGCCGGGCAGCTCGCCGCGGTGCGCCATGTCGCGGAAGCGCACACGCGAAACACCGAACTTGCTCAGCACGCCGCGGGGGCGCCCGTCGATGGCGTCGCGGTTGCGCAGACGCACCGGCGACGCGTCGCGCGGCAGCTTCTGCAGGCCCAGGCGCGCGGCCTCACGGCTCTCGTCGGTGCCTTTCGGGTCGACGAGCGCCTTCTTCAGCTCAAGCCGCTTGGCGGCGTAGCGCTCGACGATCACCTTGCGCTGCTCGTTGCGCGCGATCTTGCTCTTCTTCGCCATGACTCAGCGCTCCTCGCGGAATTCGACGTGCTTGCGCACGATGGGGTCGTACTTCTTCAGCACGATGCGGTCGGGGTCGTTGCGGCGGTTCTTGCGGGTCACGTAGGTGTACCCGGTGCCGGCCGTCGAACGGAGCTTGATGATGGGGCGGATGTCCTGCTGCTTGGCCATGTCAGATCTTCTCCCCGCGCGCCAGGATGTCCTTGACGACCGACTCGATGCCGCGTGCGTCGATCACCTTGATGCCCTTGGCGGACACGTTCAGGGTCACGTTGCGCCGCAGGCTCGGCACGTAATAGGTCTTCTTCTGCACGTTCGGGTCGAAGCGGCGCTTCGTCCGGCGGTGCGAGTGCGAGATGTTGTGTCCGAAGCCGGGGACGGCTCCGGTCACCTGGCACACTGCGGCCATGGGTTTTCTCCCGTTCTGAAATGGTTACCGTACGGCGGATGCCGCACCCAAGATCACTTGTCGGCGCACCGAGACCCGGTGGTCGGGTGGTGCACAAGAAGCTGTCCGCGAGCGGACAACCTGGACAGACTACCGGATGGCGGGGTGCGTCGCCACTCAGGCGTGGGCTGCGCTGCAGTCGGGGCACAACCCGAAGACGTCGACCACGTGCTGCGGCTGGGTGTAGCCGTGCTCGGCGGCCACGTCGCGCGCCCAGGTCTCCACGGCATCCGCAGCGATCTCGACCGTCGCGCCGCAGCGCCGGCAGATCAGATGGTGGTGATGGCTGCCCGGAGTGCAGGCGCGATACAGGCTCTCGCCCTCGCGCTGCAGCGAATCGGCGTCGCCCTCGGTGGCGAGGTCGGCGAGCGCCCGGTACACCGTGGCGAGTCCCACCTCTGAGCCGGCGTCCTTCAGCGACGCGTGCAAGGCCTGGGCGCTCACGAACCCGTCGATCTCGCCGAGCGCCTCGCGCACCGCCTCGCGCTGCCAGGTGTTGCGTTTCACGCGGGCACCTCCTGTGCCGACCCGCGACGCCGGCTGCGCCGCTCGCGCCGCACCGAGGCCAGCCGGCAGACCAGATAGATCAGGAACGAGATCGTCGTCACGTAGGGGCTGATCGGCACGCTGGCGCCCAGTGCGAGCAGGATGCCCCCGACCAGCGACACCGTGGCGAACACGGTGCTGAGCACAGGAACCCACACCGGCGACGACGAGATCCGCAGCGCCGCGGCGGCCGGTGTCACCAGAACGCTCAACACCAGCAGGGCGCCCACCACCTGCACGCCCACGGCCACCGCCAGGCCGAGCAGCAGCATGAACACCAGTGACAGCGCCCGCACCGGAACGCCGCGCGCGGCCGCCACCTCGGCGTCGACACTGGCGAAGGTGAGCGGGCGCCAGACGACCAGCAGCCCGACCACGACGACTGCGCCGATGAGGGCGAGTGCCCCGAGCCGCGGGTCGTCGACCGCGACGATCTGCCCGGTCAGCAGGCCGAACCGGTTCGCCGAGCGACCCGGATACAGCGCCAGGAACAGGATGCCGAGACCGAGCCCGAACGGCATCAGCACCGCGGTGATCGAGTTGCGATCCCGGGCGCGCGTGCCCAGCAGGCCGATCAGCACGGCAGCGATCAGCGATCCGGCGATCGACCCCTCGACCACCCCGGCGCCGAACAGCAGCGCCGCGGCGGCACCCGCGAACGACAGTTCGCTGATGCCGTGCACCGCGAACGCGAGATCGCGAGACATCACGAACACGCCCACCAGCCCGCCGACGACACCGAGGACGGCGCCGGCCAGGATCGAGTTCTGCAGCAGCACGATCAGCGCGCCGTAGTCGGAGAAGTCGAACAGCTTCGACCACCAGTCCTCCATCAGAGCCCCCCGTGCCGGTGGTGGTGGTGCGACTGGTCAGGGGCGCCGGCGATGATGATCCGGCCGCGCGTGCGCACCACGTCGACGGGTGAGTCGTAGAGCTCGCTCAGCACCTCCGACCGCAGCACCTCGTCGGGCGCCCCGACGCGGAACCGGCCGCCGGCGAGGTACAGCACCCGGTCCACCGCGTCGAGCACCGGGTTGACATCGTGTGTGACGAACAGCACCGCGATCCCGCGCGCCCGGCGCCGGCGATCGATGAGCTCGCTGATCGCGCGTTGCGCCCGCAGGTCGAGGGAGGCCAGCGGCTCGTCGCAGAGCAGCAGGCGCGGCTCGCCGGCCAGCGCCTGACCGACCCGGAGTCGCTGGTGTTCACCCCCCGACAGCGCCGCGACGGGCACACGCGCATATCGAGTCGCACCGACCTCGTCCAGCAGCGCGTCGACCCGCTGCCGACGAGCTCGGGTCGGCAGACCCGGCCCGAGCCGATGGCCGTCGATGCCGAGCGCGACCAGGTCGCGCCCGCGGAGGGCGACCCCGTCATCCGCCCCCCGGTGCTGGGGGATGTAGCCGATGCGCCGGTCGCCGTGGTGCACGGGGTGACCCTCGAACTGCACGGTGCCGGCGGTGAGCCGGTGCTGGCCCAGGACCGCCTTCAGCAGGCTGGTCTTGCCCGAGCCGTTGGCGCCGAGCACCGCGACGAACTCGCCGGGCTGCACCTCGAGATCGAGGCCCGACCACAGAGTGCGCCCGCCCAGGGTGAGGGCGGCGTCGCGCAGCGACAGCACGGGGGTCACTGCAGCGCCTGCCGCAGGCTCGTGAGCAGCGCCGTCTGCCACTCGACGTAGGTCATGTCCGGAGGCAGGGTCTCGGTGACGCCGATCGCCGGCACGCCGTTCTCGGTGGCGATGTCGATCACCGCGTCGGTCTGCGGGCCTCCGGTCTGGGCGTTGTACACGACCACAGCGGCCGAGCCGTCGCCGATCAGGTTCAGCACGCTCTGCAGCAGTGCGGGCGGCACGTCGGAGCCCTCCTCGATGGCGGCGCTGAAGTCGGGCGGGGTCAGGTTGCGCAGACCGCAGGCCTCCAACACGTAGAGCGGCACCGGCTCGGTGATGACCACCCCGGCGCCGTCCGACGACGCGGCGATCGAGCCCTCGAGGGCGATCAGCGCGTCGAGTTCTGCCACCACGCCGTCGGCCCGGCTGTCGAACGCATCGGCATGGGCGGGGTCGGCGGCGCCGAGCGCTGCGGCGATCGCCGTCGCCACGGCCTTCATTGTCGGGTAGTCGTAGAAGACGTGCTCGTTGAAGCCCTCGGCGCCCGCGTCGTAGCCAGACAGTTGCACCGCGTCGATGACGTGTGCGCCGGCATTGCCCGACGCCTCGAGCATGCGGGTCGCGAAGTCGTCGTAGCCGCCACCGTTGACGATCACGACATCGGCCCGCGACAGGGCCAACTGGACGCGCCCGCTGCCCTCGAACTCGTGCGGGTCCTGCGCGGGGTCCGCGATGATGCTCGTCACCTGGGCCTCGGCGCCGCCGATCTGCTCGGCGATGGCGCCGTAGACGTTGGTCGACGCCACCACGCGCAGCACGCCGTCGTCCGCGTTGTCGGCCGGCCCGGTCGAGCAGCCCGCGAGCAGCAGGGCGGCGGAGGCGACAGCGATGAGGGCGGCGGGCTTCAGCACGCGCCCGACGCTACCCCTTATTGATAACGATTGTCAAAATCAATCGAGCAGCAGCGCGGGCTCCTCGAGCACCGAGGCGACATCCGCGGTGAAGCGGCTCGCGACATCCCCGTCGACCACCCGGTGATCGAAGCTCGCGCCGACGGTCGTGACGAACGCCGGGCGCACCTCGCCATCGACCACCCACGGCTTCTGCTTGATCGCTCCGAGCGCGACGATGCCGACCTCGCCGGGGTTCAAGATCGGCGTCCCGGTGTCCATGCCGTACGAGCCGATGTTGGTGATCGTCACGGTGCCGCCCGTCATCTCGGCCGGCTGCGTCTTGCCGTCGCGCGCCGTGATGGTCAGCTGTTCGAGCGCCTGCGCGAGTTCGAGCAGGCTGAGCTCCTGCGCGTCCTTCACGTTCGGCACGATCAGGCCGCGCGGGGTCGCGGCCGCAATGCCCAGGTTGACGTAGTGGTGCACCACGATCTCTTTGTCGGTCCAGCTGGAGTTGACCGTCGGGTTGCGCCGCACCGCCCAGATGACCGCCTTCGCCATCACCAACAGGGGGCTGACCCGCACGCCGGCGAAGTCGGGCGAGTTCTTGAGACGCTTGACGAACTCCATGGTGCGGGTGGCGTTGACGTCGGTGAAGACGCTGACATGCGGGGCGGTGAAGGCGCTCTGCACCATCGCCGTGGCGATCGCCTTGCGCACTCCCTTGACGGGGATCTTCTCCTCGCGCTGCTCACCCCACTCAGGGGTCTGGATGTTGCGGAACACGCTCGCCTGCGACGCCTGGCGGATCACGTCATCGCGGGTGATCTCGCCGGCCAGGCCCGTCGCCGTGACCTCGCGCAGGTCGACCCCGAGGTCTTTGGCGAGCTTGCGGATCGGCGGCTTCGCGATCACGGGGCTCGCGGATGCCGCGGGCACCGACGCGGGGCGGGTCGCGCGCGCCTGCTTCGCAGCCGCCTCCTGGGGCGCGTCGGTCGAGGCGTCTCGGGCTACCGTCGCACGGCGGCGGCGGGTGGTCGCGTGGCCGCCTTTCGTGCCGTAACCGACCAGCACGGCACCGCCCGCGCTGTCTTCGGATGCCGGGGCGGCATCCAGCTCGGCTCGCTCGGCGGGGACCGCATTGCCCACCTCGCCGGTGGTGTCGGCGTCGCCGGGAGCCTGCAGCTCGATCGAACCGCCCGCCGACTCCACCCGGATGATCGGGGTGCCGACCTCGACCGTGGTGCCCTCGTCGGCGAGCAACTCGGTGACCGTGCCGGCGAACGGAGAGGGCAGCTCGACCAGCGACTTCGCCGTCTCGATCTCGACCAGCACCTGGTTGACCGCCACAGGGTCGCCGGGTTTCACCTTCCAGCTGACGATCTCGGCCTCGGTCAGACCCTCGCCGACGTCGGGCAGCGGGAACTCGGATTGCGCCATCGGGAACCTTCGATTCAGTAGGCCAGGGACCGGTCGACGGCCTCGAGGATGCGGTCGGCGTCGGGGAGGTAGACGCCCTCGAGCTTCGCCGGCGGGAACGGGGTGTCGTAGCCGCTGACGCGCAGCACCGGGGCCTCGAGCGAGTAGAACGCGCGCTCGGCGATGGTCGCGGCGACCTCTGAGCCGACGCTGACGTTGCCGGGCGCTTCCTGGCAGACCACCAGGCGGCCGGTCTTCTGCACCGAGGCCAGGATGGGCTCGTAGTCGAGGGGCGACAGGGAGCGCAGGTCGATGACCTCGATGCTGGTGCCCTCCTCGGCGGCCAGCTCGGCGGCCTGCAGCATCATGCTCACCATCGCACCGTGCCCCACCAGGGTCACCTCGGTGCCCTCGCGCACCACGCGGCTCTTGTGCATCGGCAGCGAGCGGTTGTCGAGGTCGACGTCGCCGCGGCGCTGATAGCGGGCCTTCGGCTCGAAGAACAGCACCGGGTCGTTGCTGGTGATCGCATCCTGGATCATCCAGTACGCATCCCCCGGGGTCGCGGGGCTCACCACGCGCAGACCGGCGGTGTGGGCGAAGTAGGCCTCCGGGCTCTCCTGGTGGTGCTCCACCGCGCCGATGTGGCCGCCGTAGGGCACGCGGATCACGACGGGGAACGACTGCGCGCCGGAGTGCCGGAAGGTCAGCTTCGCCAGCGCGGAGGTGATCTGGTCGAAGCCGGGGTAGATGAAGCCGTCGAACTGCACCTCGCACACCGGGCGGAAGCCGCGCATGGCGAGGCCGATCGCGGTGCCGACGATCCCGGATTCGGCGAGCGGGGTGTCGAGCACCCGGTTCTCGCCGAACTGCGCCTTCAGCCCCTCGGTGACGCGGAAGACGCCGCCCAGGGTGCCGATGTCTTCGCCCATCAGCAGCACCCGGTCGTCGGCCTCCATCGCGGCGGCCAAGCCGGCGTTGATCGCCTTGGCCATGGTGAGTTCGGTCACTGGTCGGCCCCGCTCTCGTCGACGGTGCTGTCGTCGTATGAGGCCTCGTACGCCTTCAGCCAGGCGCGCTGAGCGTCGATGCCCGGGTGGGGGTCGGTGTACACGTGGTCGAAGATGACGTCGGCGGTCGGGTTCTCGATAGTGAAGGTGCGCGCGCGCACGTCGGCGGCCAGATCTTCGGCCTCCTGGGCGACCTCGGCGAAGAACGCATCGCCCTCGCCCTTCGCCC
Organism: Pseudolysinimonas sp.; assembly: GCA_035495435.1. Lineage (GTDB taxonomy): Bacteria > Actinomycetota > Actinomycetes > Actinomycetales > Microbacteriaceae > JBDSKH01. Next base: position 35,763 of record DATJFV010000034.1, on the reverse strand, counting down.
GCAGGAACGCCTCGAAGCGGGTGATCGGGTCGCGTTCGGCCCAGAACTGCTCCTCCTCGCGCTCCCGGTACTTCGTCGGGTCGTCGCTGGTGGTGTGGGCGCCCATCCGGTAGGTGAGCGCCTCGATGAAGGAGGGGCCCTCTCCGGCACGCGCACGGTCCATGGCGGCGCTGGTGACCGCGAAGCTGGCGAGCACGTCGTTGCCGTCGATCTGGATGCCGGGGATGCCGAATCCGGACGAGCGCAGGTACAGCGGGGTGTGGGACTGCCGCTCGACGGGTACCGAGATCGCCCAGTGGTTGTTCTGCAGGAAGAACACCTGCGGCGTCTGGTAGCTGGCCGCCCAGATCAGCGCCTCGTTCACGTCGCCCTGGCTGCTGGCGCCGTCGCCGAAGTAGACGATGACGGCGGTGTCATTGTCGGGGTCGCCGGTGCCGATGGCGCCGTCCAGCCGCAGGCCCATCGCGTAGCCGGTGGCGTGCAGGCTCTGCGAGCCGATCACCAGGTTGTAGAGGTGGAAGTTGCCGGTCTTGGCCGGGTCCCAGCCGCCGTGGCGGATGCCGCGCAGCAGCTCGATGATGTACATCACGTCGAGGCCGCGGATGCGCCCGACGACGTGCTCGCGATAGGCGGGGAAGAGGTGGTCCTGGGGTCGCGCGGCGAATGCCGAGCCGACCTGGGCCCCCTCCTGCCCGAGGCTGGGGATCCACAGGGCTAGCTGACCTTGACGCTGCAGGTTGCCGGCTTCGATGTCGAAGCGGCGGATCACCACCATGTGGCGGTGGAAATCGCGCAGCGTGGCGTCGTCGAGGCTCTGCACGAGCGGGAGGTACGGCGCCGAGAGGTCGTTCTCGACGAGGGTCCCTTCGGGCGAGAGCAGCTGGACCGTCGCCTCGGTATAGGACATGGCAACCACCCTAGCCCGCGGTTTCAGAGCGCTTCTCGGAGGGTCTGCACAACCTCCGCGGTCGCCTGTAGGAGTTTGTCGACAGACTCGGGCTCGCCCACCGACACCCGGATGCCGTCGGGTGGGAAGACCCGGGCGATGATCCCGTGGCTCTCGAGCACGTTGCCCGCGTCGGCCGTCTGCTCGCCCGTGGGCAGCCAGACGAAGTTGCCCTGGGCGGCCGGCAGGTTCCAGCCCTGGTCGGCGAGCTGCCGTGCGAGGTCGTCGCGGCGCTCGATGAGCGTCTGCACGCGGGCGAGCAGCTCGGCCTCGTTCTCGAGAGCTGCGAGTGCGGCGCGCTGGGCCGGTTCGGTGACCGACAGCGGGATGGCGGTGGAGCGTGCCGCGTCGAGGATGTACGCCGGTCCGACGGCGTAGCCGACGCGCAGGCCGGCGAGGCCGTACGCCTTGGAGAAGGTGCGCAGGACGACGAGGTTGGGGTAGCGCGACAGCAGGGGGATGCCGTGGACAGCGTCCGGGTCGGTGACGAATTCGGCGTAGGCCTCGTCGAGCAGGACCAGCAGGGTGTCGGGGACCTTCTCCATGAAGGCGGTGAACTCTGCCTCGGTGACGACCGCGCTGGTGGGGTTGTTGGGACTGCACACGATGACCACCCGCGTGCGGTCGGTGATCGCCTCGGCCATCGCATCCAGGTCGTGGGTGCCGTCGGCGCGGATCGGGACCTGCACGCTGGTGGCCCCGGCGACGGTGACGAGTCCGGGGTAGGCCTCGAAGGAGCGCCAGGCGTACAGCACCTCGTCACCGGGGCCTGCGGCCGCCTGGATCAGTTGCTGCAGGATGGCGACCGACCCGGATCCGGTGTGCACCTGGTCAGGGGTGACACCGAGGCGCTCGGCGAGCCGGGCGCGCAGCACGGTGGCGGCGGCGTCGGGGTAGCGGTGGAAGCTCGATCCGCTGATCGCGTCGAGCACCGCCTGCAGCGGCGGGAACGGGTTCTCGTTGGAGGAGAGCTTGAATGCGTCGGGGGCGGCTGGGCGGCCCTGCCGGTACGGCTGGAGCGCGGCGATCTCGGGGCGGAGCTTCACGGCCATGCTGTTCAGCCTAGGACCGGGGCGATCTGCCGAGGCGCGGGCGTTCAGCCGAGGAAGGAGTGGGGAGTTTCGTGCGCGACGGGCGCGCTTCTGGCGGGACGCGCCACCGCGGTCCACAATGGGCGCATGGGACGACTGCTGCTGCGTCTGCTAATCAACACCGTGGCTCTCTGGCTGACGACGCTGATTCTCGCCGGTCACGTCGACGTGCGCTCGTACGGCTCGGAGGGCGACACCACGGCATTCGTGCTGACGCTGATCCTCGTCGCGCTGATCTTCGGCGTGGTGAACGGCATCGTCGGGGGGATCGCGCGCGTCGTGGCGTTCCCGCTGTATGTGCTGACCCTGGGGCTCATCTCGTTCGTGGTGAACGGCCTGCTTCTGCTGCTCGTGGCGTGGATCAGCGGGCTGCTCGGATTCGGCCTCAGCGTGGAGAACTTCGGCTGGGGCGTGCTCGGGGCTCTGGTGCTCGCGATCATCGCCTGGCTGATCGGGATCCTGTTGCGCCCGTTCACCGGATCGACGCGCCGCTCGCGCTAGCCGCGGCGTTGCCGGCGTCGGCATCGCCGACCCGGTCGGCGTGGTACATCATCACGGTCACCTGAGAACCGGGCACGCTGGTGTAGTCCGCGGTGAAGGCATCGAGAGCCGCGACCTGCTCACGCACCGCGGTGGATGTCGCCTGGTCGACCTCCGTCGCCGCGGCCACGTACGCGCTGCGCTGGTGAGCCGGAGCGGGCAGCTCGGTGGGCATCTCACTGTCGGGCAGGAACGCACGGCGCTCGACCTGCAGCAGGTGATGGTCGAGTTGCGGGCCCGCGAGCGCCGGGATGAAGTCGTCGGAGTTGCGCACCGCCATGCCGTGGAGCCCGGCCGGCAGGGCGATGTTTCCGGAGGGCGCGCCGTAGGTCTCCAGTCCGGCCGCGTTCCAGTCGCCCGACGCGGCCAGCCGCGCCGCGACCAGTCCCCCCTGCGAGAAGCCCACGAACTGCACCGCGTCACCCGGGTGAATCCCGGCGTCGCGCATCGCCGCCTCGGTGGCGCGCAACGATCCGGCCTCCAGCCCGGCCACCCCGGTCACGTTGCTCGTCAGGTCCCACGGCTCGCTGCGCGCCACCGGCGAGAACGTCTCAGTCGGGCCGACGTAGACCATGTACCGCGGCGCCTGCCCCGGAGCCTCGTAGCGCTCGATGCGCACCTGGTCGCCCTCCGGCACACGCGCGAGTCGCTGCACGGCACCCTCGGGCCCGGTGGTCGTCGCGCTGGTCGACACGCGGGTCACCGCCACCGGCCCCTCATGGAACAGGCCGGCCAGCGCGCCCGCACCGATGACGATCCCGGCGCCCGCCTCCACGCCGTCGAACCCGAGTGCCGAGCCGATCAGCGCCATCACCCCGGGTGGGAGCCCGAGCGCCGCGCCGGTGCCATCATCGACGCTCATCACCGTCGCGCGGACCGCCTCGACGAACTGCGGGCTGGTGATGACCTGCGGATGCGCGAGCATCCAGTCCTGCAGCTCGCGCAGTTGCTCGTCGGTCGGGACCCCGGCCAGCCGCGCGCCGACGGCAACCGGCAGGCCCGCCAGCACCAGAGTGCGCAGCAGCGGCCCGAGCATCATCGCCACCGTGCCGGCGAGGCCCGCCATGCGCCGTCTGGCGTCCTCCTCGGCCGCCGTGTAGGCCTCGATCGATGCGCGCAGCATCCGCTCGGTGCGGGTCGCGTCGTGCGCGGCTCCGCGGGTGAGCGCCAGAGCGACACCGAACTGGTGCGCGGCGTCGCGGGCAACGGCGGGCACCCCCGCCAGCAGGCCCCCGTCGAGCGTGCCGGTGCGGCCGAGCGCCTCGGCGTCATCGGTCAGCCGGTCGCGCAGCCGCGCCAGGCGCTCGGCATGCGCGAGCATCGCATCACTCGCGACGATCACGGGCTCGCCAGCGGGCACCGCGGGCGAGACCCGCAGCGGCCCGCCGAGCGCCGGGTCGACCGGGTGACCGGCGGGGTCGTCGTCGAGCCAGGGCAACGGTGGCGGGGTCGGCCGCTCGTCAGCCATGCAGCACCCCCGCGGCCTGCTGCTGCGCCAGCAGTTCGAGCCGCGCCAGCGCCAGGCGCCCCTCGTGCAGGGCGCCCTCCGCCGCATCGGCGGCGTGCCGGAGTCGGCCGCGTAGCTCGCCCTCGAGCTCGCGGTACGCCCGCGCGGCGGACCCGCTCCACTCGTGAGGCGCCACGGTGGGATGAACCACCGCCTCGCGCAGGTGCCCCGCCACGGGAGCCAGGGCGGCGATGCGGCGCGCGAGTGCGGCCTGGAGAGCGGCGTGATCCGGATGCATGGCACCAGCGTGGATCAGCGCCGCGCACCCCGCAGCCGCACCCGCGCGGTCGGTGGACCACCGCATCCGGACGCCGCTGGGGAGGAATGGCCGTGCGCGGAGCGGCCCCCCGGCGAGACAATGGGAGCATGACCGAGGATCGCGACGGCGCCGCGATCTTCCGCGTGTGCTTCGTGTGCACCGGCAACATCTGCCGCTCGCCGATGGCGGAGGCGGTCTTCTCGCGCCTCATCGCCCGGCACCGGCTCGGCGGGCGACTGGCCGTCGAATCGGCCGCGACGGGCGACTGGCACGTGGGCGAACCCGCCGACCCCCGCACCCTCGCGGCCCTCCGCCGCCGCGACTACGACGCCTCCGCGCATCGCGCCCGGCAGTTCGACCCGGCCTGGCTGCCCGACCTCGACCTGGTGATCGCGTTCGACCGCGGACAGGAGCGCATTCTGCGGGAGTGGGCTCCCGAGGACCAGCAGGCCAAGGTGCAGCTGCTGACCGCGTTCGATCCGGAAGCCCACGACGTCATCGACGTGCCCGACCCGTACTATTCGGATGCCGCGCTGTTCGACAGCGTGCTCGTGACCATCGAGCGTGCCAGCAGTGCGCTCTTCCGCCAGCTCGAACCCGCCATCCGTCAGGGAGTGATATGAGCCTGCCCCCCCAGCCACTGAGTCCGCTCGACGGCCGCTACCGCCCCGCCGTCGAGAAGCTCGGCGAGTACCTGTCGGAGGCGGGCCTCAACCGGGCGCGCGTTCAGGTCGAGGTGGAGTGGCTGCTGTTCCTCACCGAGCGGGGCATGTTCGGGGCCGAGCCGCTGACCGCCGAGGAGGCGCGCGGCCTGCGCGAGTGGGTGCGCGACTTCGGCCAGCCCCAGATCGACCGGCTGGCCGAGCTCGAGGCGACCACCCGGCACGATGTGAAAGCGGTCGAGTACCTGGTCCGCGAGGAGTTGGCGCGCCGCGGACTCACCCGCGTGGCCGAGCTGACCCACTTCGGCTGCACCAGCGAAGACGTGAACAACCTCTCCTACGCCCTGACGGTGCGGGCCGGCGTGCACGACGCCTGGCTGCCGCGCCTGCGCGACGTGCTGACCGCCCTGCGCCAGCGCGCGGAGGAGGGCCGCGACATCCCGATGCTGTCGCGCACCCACGGTCAGCCGGCGACCCCCACCACGATCGGCAAGGAGTTCGCGGTGTTCGTGGCGCGCGCCGAGCGCGTGCTCGCGCGCGTCGAGGCGGTCACCCCGCTCGGCAAGTTCAGCGGCGCGACCGGAACCTTCGCCGCGCACCTGGCCGCCGACCCCGACGCCGACTGGCCGGCCCTGTCGCGCGAGTTCGTCACCGGCCTCGGCCTCGCCTGGAACCCGCTGACCACCCAGATCGAGTCGCACGACTGGCAGGCCGAACTGTTCGGGGCGATCAGCCACCTGAACCGCATCCTGCACAACCTGTGCACCGACATCTGGACCTACATCTCGCTGGGGTACCTGGCGCAGATCCCGCAGGCGGGCGCGACCGGCTCGTCGACGATGCCGCACAAGATCAACCCGATCCGGTTCGAGAACGCCGAGGCGAACCTCGAGCTCTCGAGTGCGCTGCTCGACTCGCTGGCCGCGACGCTGGTGACCAGCCGCCTGCAGCGCGACCTGACCGACTCGACGACGCAGCGCAACATCGGCGTCGCGCTGGGGCATTCGCTGCTGGCTCTGGACAACCTCGCCCGCGGGCTCGGCGAGATCGCGATCGCGCGCGACGTGCTGGCCGCCGATCTCGACGCCAACTGGGAGGTGCTCGGCGAGGCGATCCAGACGGTCATCCGCGCCGAGGTGACGGCCGGGCGCAGCTCGATCGCCGACCCCTACGCGCTGCTGAAGGACCTGACCCGCGGGCACCGGGTCGGCGCCGCCGAGTTGCGCGCGTTCGTCGAGACCCTCGACATCGGCGACGAGGCGAAGGCCCGGCTGCTGGCACTCACCCCGGCCGGGTACACCGGCGTCGCCGGCAGGCTGGTCGACTACCTGGGCTGATCCCGCCCGGTGCGCTCGTGCGCGGTGCGCTCGTGCCCGGTGCGCTGCTCTTAGTGGGGGCTCGGCGGCTCGTCGTCGCCCGATGAGCGGCGCGGCGACACCGCGAGCAGCAGCATCGCGAACACGACCAGCGACACGATGAACGCCCCGCCGGCGAACTCGGCACCGGTCAGCAGACTCTTCGTGGCGAAGAACACGATGACGCCGATGACCACGCCGATCACCGCCGACAGGCCGACGAGTTCGGCCGGGCGGGTGCGGTCGCGGCGGGTCGGGCCCGCGCCGTCCGGGCCCGTGCCGTCCGGGCCGTTGGGCGATTGGGTGCTCATGGGCGCACTCCGGATGCCGGGGCCGTGTCGGGCGTGCGGCCCGCTGCGCGTGAGGCGAGCTTCGGCGATGCCGCGGCGATCGCCTGCAGGACGCCGGTGATCACGGCCCAGGCGCCCAGGATCCCGACGATGATGATCGGCGAGGTGAGCAGACCCTGGACGCCCTTGTCGCCCGTGAACGAGTCGGAGATGTCGGGCGGGATCACGAGCGCCACGATGCCGAGCGCGACGGTCAGGGCGCCGACGATCACCCAGTCGGTCCACCCGGTGACGCGGCCGCGCGCTCGGATGCCGGTGACGAGTTCGAGGGCGCCGGTGAGGATCGCCCAGCCGCTGAGCACCCAGACCAGGTAGCCGATGCCTCCCGTCGGAATCACGAGGGCGGCGATGCCTGCGACAACCGACACGACGCCTGCGGCGCGGAACGCGGTGCGGCCCTCAGCCGGGGCGCGCGTGCCGAACCAGCCGACCAGGAGCAGGGCCCCCGAGAGCACCGCGAAGACGCCGAACGCGATCAGACCGAACTCGGCCGTGTGACCGCTGGTGAAGGTGATCGCGAGACCCAGGGCGAGCGCGAACGCTGCCCGCCCGGCGGTGACGATCCAGGGCGAGAGCACCTGTCGAGTCTACGCGCGGGCGAGCCGGGCGTCGGCCGAGAGCGTCGGAGTGCGGTCAGACCCGAGCCATGTCGCCGAAGCGCGAGTACATGCCCTGGAAGGTGACGGGGATCGTGTCGACGCGGCCGTTGCGGTGCTTGGCCACGATCAGGTCGGCGTCGCCGGCCCGCGGGTCGTCGCGCTCGAGGCCGAGTTCGCGGTGCAGCAGGATCACGATGTCGGCGTCTTGCTCAAGGGACCCCGATTCGCGCAGGTCGGCGAGCGCCGGCTTCTTGTCGGCGCGCTGCTCGGCGTTTCGGTTCAGCTGCGAGAGCGCGATCACCGGCACGTTGAGCTCTTTGGCGAGCAGCTTGAGCGCGCGCGAGAACTCGCTCACCTCTTGCTGACGGGACTCGACCTTCTTGCCCGACGTCATGAGCTGCAGGTAGTCGATGACCACGAGCTTCAGCCCGATGCGCTGGCTGAGCCGTCGGCATTTGGCACGGATCTCGACGAGGGTCATGTTCGGGCTGTCGTCGATGTAGAGAGGTGCGTCGGCGATCGCGCCGCGCACGTTGGCGATCTTGGTCCACTCGCGCTCTTCGAGGTTGCCCTTGCGCAGGTTGTGCATGCCGATGGATGCCTCTGCCGCGAGCAGGCGGGTGGCGATCTCGCTGCGGCCCATCTCGAGCGAGAAGAACAGCGCGGGCATGTCGTGGCGAATGGACGCGGATCGCGCGAAGTCGAGTGCCAGCGTCGACTTGCCGAGGCCGGGGCGCGCGGCCACGATGACCAGCTGCCCGCCGTGGAGACCGTTGGTCAGCTCGTCCAGCTCGGCGAACCCGGTCGGCACCCCCGCCATCTCGCCGTTGCGGCCACGGGCGAGGTCGATCTCGTCCATGGCGGTGTTGACCGCCTCGACCAGCGGAACGTAGTCCTCGCTCTCGACCCCGCCGGTGACGCCGTAGATCTCGGCCTGGGCGTCGTTGACGAGGTCGGTGACCTCGCCCTCGGAGGCGTAGCCCATCTGCACGATGCGCGTGCCCGCTTCGACCAGGCGCCGCAGCACGGCCTTCTCGGCGACGATCGAGGCGTAGAAGCCGGCGTTCGCGGCGGTCGGCACCAGGCCGGTGAGGGTGTGCAGGTACTCGGCGCTGCCGGCCCGCTGCAGCTGGCCCGACTTGGTCAACTCGTCGGTGACCGCGATCACATCGGTGGGTTCGCCATGCGAATACAGCGTGAGGATGGCGTCGAAGATGACGGCGTGCTTCGGGATGTAGAAGTCGACCGAACGCACGGTCTCGATGACATCGGCCACCGCGTCTTTGCTGAGCAGCATGCCGCCGAGAGCGCTCTGCTCGGCGAGCAGATCGTGCGGCGGGGTGCGGTCTTCGAGCCGCCCGTCGCCCGAGGGACGGGACTCCTGTGCGAGCCCGAGATGCGCGATCGACACGGTTCCTCCCTTCGGGCTCAGACTAGGCGCGACGGACGACGCCCGGCCGGCGCACACGCCCCTGCGCGGCAACCGCCGCTCGTGTGCGGGAACACGCTATGGCGAGCAGCCGACCCTGCCAAACGGGCCTGTGGACAACCCTGTGGGAAACCGGCGAGAAACGCCGGGGCTCATGTGAAGAAGGTGTGGAAAGTCCTGTGCGAAACGTGGTGATTTCGCCAGCAACCTGCACCCTGACCAGGGATTTCTGCGTTCACATGCTGTGTGTAGAAACATGTTTAGAGTTGCGCTTGAACGTTGGGCGGATGCGGGACGTCCTGTGGACGGATCGGCACAAACGACGAAGGCGGCGCCCCCCTCGGGGAGCGCCGCCTTCGGTGCGGATCGGACCGTTACTTGGCCGCCACCACGTCGATGGTGAGGGCGGCGATGACGTCCTCACGCAGACGCACGGTGGCGTCGTAGCGCCCGGTGCTCTTGACCGCCGAGCCGAGCTCGATGGTGCGCTTGTCGATCTGGCCGAGACCCTGAGCGGCCACCGCATCCGCGATGTCGCCGGTCTTGACCGAGCCGAACAGGCGACCCTCGCGGCCGGCCTTCACGGTCAACCGCACCGGGGTGCCCTCGAGCTTGGCCTTGAGGGTCTGCGCCTCCTCGAGCGTGGCGGCCTCACGCGCAGCGCGCGCCGCCTTGATCGAGTCGATCTGCTTCTCGCCGCCGCGGCTCCACGCCACGGCGAAACCCTGCGGGATGAGGTAGTTGCGGGCGTACCCGTTCTTGACCTCGACGACGTCACCGGGCGAACCGAGACCGGTGACCTCCGAGGTGAGGATGAGTTTCGACATTCCGCGGCCCCCTATCGGCCCGAGCCCGCGTACGGAAGCAGTGCCATCTCGCGCGCGTTCTTGACCGCGAGCGCGATGAGCTTCTGCTCCTGCACCGAAACACCGGTGATGCGACGGGCGCGGATCTTGCCGCGCTCCGAGATGAACTTGCGCAGCGTCGCCACGTCCTTGTAGTCGATGATGCCGACCCGGACGGACTTCGCCGGGGCGGCGTTCTTGCCGCCCTTCGCGCTGGTCCGCTTGCGGCGGTCTCCGCCGCCGCTGCTCTTTCCTGCCATGGCTATGTGTCCTTAGAAGTTAGAAAGGGGTTTCGTCGTTGTAGCTGCCCGGCGTGTTCCACACGTCGTCAGCGCCGCCCGCGGCGGGGCCGGCGCCCCACGGCTCGTCGGCCACCGCGCTCTGCGGGCGACCGCCGCCGCCCGACGCGCCGCCGCCCGATGCACGGGTGACCTGCGCGGTCGCGTACCGCAGGCTCGGGCCGATCTCGTCGACCTCGAGCTCGATTGCGGTGCGCTTCTCGCCCTCCTTCGTCTCGTACGAGCGCTGCTTCAGGCGCCCGGTCGCGATGACGCGGGACCCCTTCGTCAGCGACCCGGCGACGTGCTCGGCGAACTCGCGCCAGCAGGACGCGCGGAGGAACAGCGCGTCGCCGTCCTTCCAGTCGTTGGCCTGGCGGTCGAAGGTGCGCGGGGTGGAGGCGATCGTGAAGTTCGCCACGGCCAGCCCGTTCTGCGTGTAGCGCAGCTCGGGGTCGGCCGTCAGGTTTCCCACGACGGTGATGATGGTCTCGCCGGCCATGACCTAGGCCTCGTCGGTGCTGTCGGCGGCGGCATCGGCCGCGGGCGCCTCGGCGGCCGGCTTGGCGGCCTTCGCCTTCGGTGCGTCGGCCTTCGGCGCTTCAGCCTTCGGCGCTTCAGCCTTGGCTGCGTCCGCCTTCGGCGCGTCGGCGGGAACCTCAGCGACCTTCGGGTTCTTGGCGGCTGCGGCGGCCTTGCGGGCTGCGCGCTTGTCGTCTTCCGCCTTCACCGTGATGGCGCGGGCCTTCGCCTCCTCGGCGCGCAGCACCTTGGTGCGCAGCACGGCCTCGGACAGCTTCAGCTGACGGTCGAGCTCGATCGTGGCCGCCGAGTTCGCCGTGAAGTTGACGACGGCGTAGATGCCCTCGGACTTCTTCTGGATCTCGTAGGCCAGACGACGGCGTCCCCAGATATCGACGTTGTCGATCGTGCCTCCGTCGTTGCGGATCACGTTGAGGAACTTGTCCAGGCTCGGGGCGACGGTGCGCTCATCGATCTCGGGATCGAGGATCACCATCAATTCGTACTGGTGCGTCATAAACCCACCTCCTCTGGTCTAGAACGGCTGCCGGACCTGTTCCGGCAGCAGGAGGGTAGTGACGTGCCCTTGCGGGCAACCTGTCGAGTATAGGTGATGTGCGCTGCGGCCCGCGACTAGCCGCGATCCGCCCACCACGCCAGCAGCCGGTCGCGCGCGATGTCGTAGCCGAGCTCCCCCTCGTCGAGCCGCAGCTCCATGAGGAACCGGTACGCCTCGCCCACCTCCGGGCCGGGCTTCACCCCCAGCACCGCCATGATCTGCTCGCCGTCGAGGTCGGGGCGCAGGGCCGCCAGCTCCTCCTCCTCGGCGAGGATCGCGATGCGCTCCTCCAGGTCGTCGTAGGCCGCCGCGAGCGCCGCCGCCTTGCGCTGGTTGCGGGTGGTGACATCCGCCCGCGACAGGATGTGGAGCCACTCGAGCAGGCCGCCCGCGTCGCGCACGTAGCGGCGCACCGCCGCGTCGGTCCACCGACCCTCGGAATACCCGAAGAAGCGCAGGTGCAACCGGATCAGCTCGGCGACCGCCTTGACCGTGTCGTTGTCGAACCGCAGCTCGCGCAGACGCTTCGCCGCCAGCTTGCCGCCCAGCACGTCGTGGTGGTGGAAGGTCACCGCGCCACCGGGCTCGATGCGGCGGGTGGCGGGCTTGCCGATGTCGTGCAGCAGCACCGCGAGGCGCAGCACCAGGGTCGGCGGATGTCCGCGCTCCGCCTCGAGGGCGATGGCGCGGTCGAGCGCGGTGAGGCTGTGCTCGTAGACGTCCTTGTGGCGGGCGTGCTCATCGATCTCGAGCCGCAACGCCGGGATCTCGGGCAGCACCTGCTCAGCGATGCCGCTGTCGACCAGCACCCGGATCCCCGCGGACGCCCCCGGCGCGAGCACCAGCTTCGCGAGCTCCTCACCGACCCGCTCGCGCGAGACGATGCCGATCGTCGGCGCCAGGCGCACCGCCGCCGCCAACGCGTCATCGTCGAGCCGGAAGCCGAGCTGCGCGGTGAACCGGGCTGCGCGCATCATGCGCAGCGGGTCGTCGCCGAACGACACCTCCGGGGCGCCGGGGGTGCGCAGCCGACGCGCGAGCAGGTCCTCGACGCCGCCGGTCGGATCGACGAGCACCCGCTCGGGCAGGCGCAGCGCCATCGCATTGACGGTGAAGTCGCGACGCGTGAGGTCATCCTCGAGGCGGGTGCCGAAGGCGACGACCGGTTTGCGGGTCGCTCCGTCGTAGGCGTCGCTGCGGTACGTGGTGATCTCGACCGTCTCGGCGCCGACCCTGGCGCCGATGGTGCCGAACTCGCGCCCGATGTCCCAGTGCGCGTCGGCCACCGAGGCGACGATCTCGAGGATGCGGTCGGGGGTGGCGTCGGTGGTGAGGTCGAGATCGGTGACCGGACGGCCGAGGAAGGCGTCGCGCACCGGGCCACCCACCAGGGCCAGCTCGTGGCCGGCCTCCGCGAAGCGGGCGGCGAGCGCCGCGACCGCCGGCTGTTCGGCCAGCTGCTGCAGGCGATCCAGTGCCGCCGCGACGCTCTCCATGGAACCACCCTGTCATGCACGCGGTCTAAACTCGGGTTCCATGTCGGCGGCATGGAACTCGGGCGTGCGCCCGTGCCGATGACGCGATCCCGGTACGCAGTTGCGGCCGTCCTGCTGGCGGGCGCGCTCGCGGTGGCGACCCCGGCATCCGCCATCGCCTCGACGGCCGCTGAAGCCGCCGGCAGCGGACCGGTCTCGGTCGCCGTCGTCGTGCCGTTGACCGTTCCGCCGACCACCTCGGGCCTGCTGGACGCCGAGACCCTGGCGACGTACACCCGCGACGGCGGCCTGCTCGACCGGCAGCTGGATGCCGTGGCCGGCACGCGCGCTGCGATCGGGCTGGATCCGATGATCCCCGCGTCGATCCGCGTGCTGGGGTCGGGCGCACCCGACTCCGCGCTCAGCTTCCTCGCGCGGCTGCGCATGGTGTCGAACGAGATCTTCCTGCTGGGGTACGCCGACGCCGACCCCGCGCTGGCGGCCGCCGCCGGAATCGGCGACGACTTCACGCCGCTCGGCTTCGGGTTCACCCTCGACCCCGACGCCTTCGGGCCGGCCGCGACCCCCGCCCCCACCTCGAGCGCCACCCCGTCGACCCCCGAGCCTGTGCCGACCGATGTCCCCGGCGAGAAGCCACCGCTGCCCGACACCGCCGCCCTGCTGGCCTGGCCGACAACCCTGCCGGCGATCGCCTGGCCCGCCGAGGGGTCGGTGACGAAGGACGGCCTCGCGGGCCTGCCCGCTCTCGGTTACGAGGACGTGCTGCTGTCGGAGGGGAACACCTCGACGGTTTCGACAGCGCACGTCGACCTGGGCGACATCGACGGGCTGGTCGTCGACGACGAGGTCAGCTCCGCGGTGCGCGACGCCGTGTACGCACAGACCGACGCCGGATACGCATCGGCGGCCGGCGCGCTCGAGGCCGAACTCCGCGAAGCCCAACGCACTGCGCCCGGCCGCACCCTGATCGCCACCCTCGATCGCCGCTGGCCGTTCGGCACCACGCGGTTGAACTCCGTGCTGGGCACCATCGCCGCGCAGAGCGCCTCGACACTGGTGTCGCTGAGCGATGTGCTCGCGACGACGGCGGCCTCCGCGAAACTCGCGCCCGCCGACGACGACGCCGACGCCAAGCGCACCGCGACCCTCACGCAGCTGGCGAGCGCGGCATCCGATGAGGCGCGGTATCTGCGCATCGCCGAGGACGCCGGTGTCATCACCCAGCCGCGACGCCTGGCGCTTCTCGGCCTCTCCGCCGTGGGCTGGCGGGTGGACGCCGCCGGGTGGGCCACCGCCACCGCGTCTGAGATCGCGGCGGCGCGCAAGACCCTCGACGCGGTGCAGCTCGCCGAGAGCAGTGATCAGCTGGTGCTGTCGGACGTGTCGAGCCTGCGCCTGCGGCTGAGCAACGCGCTGCCCGTCGCGGTGACGGTCTACGTGGACGTGCGGCCGCTGCGGCCGCTGCTGCACGTCGACGACCGACGCGTCGAAGTCACCATCGAACCGGATTCGACGGCGAACGCCACGATCCCGGTGACCTCGATCACCAACGGCGAAGTCACCGTGCGCGCGCGCCTGCTGTCCTCCACAGGTGACACGCTCGGCGCGCCCCGGTTCCTCAACGTGATCCTGCAGGCCGGATGGGAGACCGCGGGCACCCTGATCGTCGGCGCCCTCGTGGTGCTGGTGTTCGGCGCCGGAATCGTGCGGGCGTTCCTCCGCCGCCGACGCGAGCGGGCCGGAGCCGGCGGGTGACGCAGGCGGCCCCCGCCGAGGGCTCGCTGACCCGCGCCAGTGCCACCCTGGCCGCCGGGACGCTCGTGTCGCGCGTCCTGGGCTTCGTCAGCGCCGCCGTGCTGGCCTGGGCGATCGGCCCCCAGAACCCCGGAGCCAACGCGTTCGCACTGGCCAACCAGCTGCCCAACAACATCTACGCGATCGTCGCCGCCGGCGTCCTCAGCGCGGTGCTGGTTCCGCAGATCGTGCGCGCCGGCCTGCACGCCGACGGCGGCCAGGCGTTCGTCAACCGGATCGTCACCCTCGGCGTCGTCGTGTTCTTCGTCGCGACCGGGATCGCGACGCTCTGCGCGCCGCTGCTGGTCGACCTGTACACGCTCGACGCGTCGTCCCCCGACAGCGCACTCGGCGGCGGCCGGGCGCTGGCGATCGCGTTCGCGTACTGGTGCCTGCCGCAGATCTTCTTCTACGCGATCTACTCGCTGCTGGGCGAGGTGCTGAACGCCCGCGGCGTCTTCGGCCCCTTCACCTGGGCGCCGGCGCTCAACAACGTGGTGCGCATCATCACGCTGCTGATCTTCGCGGCGCTGTTCCAGGTCGACCCGGCCCACCAGGATCCGGCGAGCTGGACGCCGCCGCAGGTTGCGCTGCTGGCCGGTGGAACCACGCTCGGCATCGTCGCGCAGGCGCTCATCCTGCTGGTGTTCTGGCGCCGCACCGGGCTGGGGTTCCGGCCCGACTTCCGCTGGCGAGGGGTGGGGCTCGGCGACACCGTCACGGCGGCCGGGTGGACCTTCGCGATGATCGTCGTGGTGCAGCTGGCCGGCATCGTGCAGAGCAAGGTGGCCTTCACCGCCGGCGCCGAGGACGCCTCGGTGGCCGTGCTGACCATCGCGTGGCTGATCTTCATGCTGCCGCACTCGATCATCGCGGTCTCCATCGCGACGCCCTACTTCACGCGGATGAGCGGGCATGCCCGCGACGGCGACCTCGCGGCCGTACGCGCCGACCTCTCCGCATCGATGCGCACGATCGGGATGCTGGTCACCGGGTCGGCGGCCGCGCTCGCCGCCGCGGCGCTCCCCTTCGCCGCCGTCTTCTCCAACGCACCGCGCGAGGTCGTCGGCATCGGACTCGTACTGCTCTCCTTCCTGGTGGGGCTCGTTCCGTTCAGCATGGTGTTCCTGATGCAGCGCGCCTACTACGCGCTGGGCGACACCCGCACACCGTTCCTGTTCCAGCTCGTGCAGTCGGTGCTGTTCGTGGCCGGTGCGCTCACCGTTGCGGTGCTGGCTCCCGGTCCGTACGTCGCCGCGGGGATCGCGCTCGTCACCTCGCTGGCCGGCACCGCCCAGGCCGTCGTCGCGGCGGTGCTGCTGCGGCGCCGCCTCGGCGGCGTCGGGGGCCGCACGGTGGCCACGAGATTCGGGGCCTATCTGCTCGCGACCGTGCCCGCAGCGGCGGCCGGCGTCGGCATCCTGTACCTGCTGGGCGGCCTGCCCGGCGATGGCGGCGGCTTCGCCGTGTCGGACACGGTGTCGGGCGCTATCTCGGTGATCCTGATCGGGGCGGTGACCGTCGCGGTGTATCTCGGAGCCCTCGCTCTGGCCCGCGTCTCCGAAGTACGTGAGATCGGCGCGCTCGTGCGTCGGCTGACAGGCCGGGGTGCGGGAACAACCGACGCCTAGCATGTGTTGATGTAGATGTGACAACAGAAGGAGTCGGCATGCGACAGGTGATCATCGTCGGGTCGGGGCCGGCGGGCTATACCGCCGCGATCTACGCCGCCCGTGCCAACCTGCAGCCGCTGCTCATCGCCAGTTCGGTCGAATTCGGCGGCGAGCTCATGAAGACGACCGAGGTCGAGAACTTCCCCGGGTTCCCCGAGGGCATCATGGGGCCCGACCTGATGATGAAGATGCAGGAGCAGGCCGAGCGGTTCGGCACCGAGATCGTCTACGACGACGTGACCAAGCTCGAGCTCGACGGCGACGTGAAACGCGTCACCCTGGGCAGCGGTGAGGTGCACGAGGCGCTGACCGTCATCTACGCGACCGGTTCGGCCTACCGCAAGCTCGGACTCGAGGACGAAACGCGCCTCTCGGGCTACGGGGTGTCGTGGTGCGCCACCTGCGACGGTGCGTTCTTCAAGCAGAAGAAGGTCGCCGTCGTCGGCGGCGGCGACTCGGCCGTCGAGGAAGCGACCTTCCTCACCCGGTTCGCCGACAAGGTGTACCTCGTGCACCGCCGCGACAGCCTGCGCGCCTCCGCGGCGATGCAGGATCGCGCGAAGGCCGACCCCAAGATCGAGTTCGTCTGGAACAGCGAAGTCGCGCACATCTACGGCGACGAGAAGGTCACCGGCATCGGACTGGTCTCCACCGTCGACGGCAGCGAGACCACGCTCGATGTGTCGGGCATGTTCGTGGCGATCGGATCCGACCCGCGCACGCACCTGGTGCACGGCCAGCTCGACCTGACGCCGGAGGGCACCATCGCCGTGCAGGGCCGGTCCTCCCAGACCAGCCTTCCCGGTGTCTTCGCCGCGGGCGATGTCATCGACCCCACCTACAAGCAGGCGGCCACGGCCGCCGGGTCGGGCGTCGTCGCCGCGCTCGACGCCGAGCACTACCTCGCCGCCTACGCCCAGGCGCACACGACGTCCGCTTCCGTGGCCGAGCCGGCCACCGCATCCGCCTAGATCCCCGAAAGAAGGAACGCAATGTCCGCAAAGTCCGTCACCGACGCTGACTTCCAGACCGAGGTGCTCGAGCACGACAAGCCGATCATGGTCGACTTCTGGGCCGAGTGGTGCGGCCCGTGTCGCGCCGTCTCGCCGATCCTCGACGCCATCGCCGCCGAGAACAGCGACAAGCTCTCGATCGTCAAGCTGAACGTCGACGACAACCCCGCGACCGCCGAGAAGTACGGCATCACCTCGATCCCGGCGATGTTCGTGTTCGAGAAGGGCCAGGTCGTCAAGCGCGTCATCGGCGCCAAGCCCAAGCCCGCACTCGAGGCGGATCTGGCCGAGTTCCTGGCCTGAGCCACCGCGGCATCCGTGGCCCCCTTCCCCGTCCGGGGCGGGGGGCTTCGTCGTTTTCCCCGTTACCCTGGTGCGATGACCGAGCCGCAGGGCACCAACCTCGACCCGTGGTATTCGCATTACGCCCAGCGCACCGCCGGGCTCAGCGCCTCCGAGGTGCGCGCCCTGTTCGCCGTCGCCAGTCGCCCCGAGGTCGTCTCGCTCGCCGGGGGCATGCCGTACGTGTCGGCGCTTCCGCAGGAGCTGGTGCTCGGGGCCGTGGACCGCACGGTGCGCGATCACGGCGCCGTCGCGCTGCAGTACGGCTCGGGGCAGGGGATGCCGCGGTTGCGCGAGCAGATCCTCGATGTGATGGCGCTGGAGGGCATCCGGGCATCGGTCGACGACGTGGTCGTCACGACCGGATCGCAGCACGCTCTCGAACTGATGGCGAAGCTGTTCCTCGACCCCGGTGACGTGGTGCTGGCCGAGGGCCCGTCGTATGTGACCGCGTTGACGGTCTTCCGGTCGTTCCAGGCGGAGGTCGTGCACACCGCCATGGATGCGGATGGCATGGTGCCGCAGGCGTTGCGCGAGACGATCGCACGGGTGCGCGCCGAGGGCCGCACCATCAAGCTGCTGTACACCGTGCCGTCGTTCCAGAACCCGATGGGGGTCACGCTGTCGTGGCAGCGCCGGATGGAGGTGCTCGAGATCGCCCGGGAGAACGACATCCTGGTGCTCGAGGACAACCCGTACGGGCTTCTGTACTTCGATCAGGCTCCGCCACAGGCGATGCGCTCGGTCGACGAGGACGGGGTGGTGTACCTCGGGACGTTCTCGAAGACGCTCGCGCCCGGGCTGCGGGTCGGGTGGGCGGTTGCGCCGCACGCTGTGCGAGAAAAACTCGTCTTGGCGAATGAGGCTGCGGTGCTGTCGCCGTCGTCGTTCTCGCAGACCGTCATCTCGGAATACCTGTCGGCCACCGACTGGCGTGGGCAGATCGACGTGTTCCGGGGCGTGTATCGCGAGCGCCGCGACGCGATGCTCGCGGCACTCGCCGAACACCTGCCGTCGCTGAGCTGGACGGTTCCGTCGGGCGGTTTCTACGTGTGGCTGACCCTGCCGACCCACCTCGACGCGAAAGCGATGCTGCCGCGCGCCGTGAAAGAGCTCGTCGCCTACACCCCCGGCACCGCCTTCTTCGCCGACGGCGGCGGGCGCAACGCCATCCGGCTGTCGTTCTGCTACCCCACGCCCGACTTCATCCGCGAAGGGATCCGCCGGCTCGCGACCGTCATCAACGGCGAGCTCACCCTGCTGAACGAATTCGCGCAGACCGGACCGCTCACCGTGCAGCCGCAGCCCGAGGCCGTGCTCCCTCCGAACGTCGGCTGACCCCATGGTGACCTCCGCACTCACCCACGTCGTCGTCCTCGCCGGCGGCATCTCGCACGAGCGCGACGTCTCGCTGCGCTCCGGGCGCCGCGTCGCGGATGCCCTCGGCGAGCACGGGATCGATGTCGAACTGCGCGACCCCGACGCGTCGCTGCTCGGATTCCTGCGCGACACCCGACCCGACGTGGTGTGGCCCGCCCTGCACGGCGCAAGCGGTGAAGACGGTGCCCTGCGCGGGCTGCTCGAGTTTCTCGGCGTCGCGTTCGTCGGCTCCCGATCGGACGCCGCCCGCCTGGCCTGGGACAAGCCGACGGCCAAGACACTGGTGGCCCGGGCCGGGGTCGCCACGCCGCGGTCCATCACCCTGCCGCGGGACGCGTTCCGCGAGCTCGGCGCCGACGCCGTCTTCGACGCCATCCACGAAGAGCTGCCCCTGCCCCTCGTGGTGAAGCCGGCGCAGGGCGGGTCGGCGCAGGGCGTGACGATCGTGGCGGATGCTGCGGCGCTTCCGCGGGCGATGGTCGACGCGTACACCTACAGCGACGTTGCGCTCATCGAGCAGCAGATCCGCGGAACCGAGATCGCCGTGGGCGTCATCGACACCGGCGAGGGCCCGGTCGCCCTTCCGGCCGTGGAGATCGAGCCGCTGTCGGGCGTATACAGCTTCGAGGCGCGCTACAACGCCGGCGAGACCCGGTTCTACACCCCTGCGCGAATCACGGATGAGGTGGCGGCTCGCGCTGCGGAGGCGGCGCTCACGGCGCACACGGCGCTGGGGCTGCGCCACATCTCACGGGTCGACCTGATCGTCGACGGTGCGGGGACGCCGTGGTTCCTCGAGGCGAACGTGCTTCCTGGGCTCACCGAGACCTCGCTGGTGCCACAGGCGCTGGAGGCCGCCGGACACGACCTCGGCTGGGTGTACGCGAAGCTCGCGGAGGCCGCCCTCGCGGATCGGTGATCGGCGTCGGTGATCGAGTAGCGCCGCAGGCGAACCCCGCCGATCGACTAGCGCCGCAGGCGAACCCCGCCGATCGACTAGCGCCGCAGGCCAACCCCGCCGATCGAGTAGCGCCGCAGGCGCGTATCGAGATCCCGGAGCGCGCCGGGGGGTTTCGACACGGCGCTGCCGCGCCTACTCAACCAGCAGGGGTGCGCTGGCGCGCCTACTCAACCAGCAGCGGGCGCAGCCTCAGCCGAAGGACTTCTCGCCCAGCAGACCCAGGATGCGGTTCAGGTCGGCGACGTTGGCAAACTCGATCGTGACGGTGCCCTTGCTGGCACCCAGAGCGATCTTGACCCGGGTGTCGAGCCGGTCGCCCAGTCGCTCGGCGATCTCGTCGAGCTGCCCCTGACGCTTGCCCGCCCGGGGCTTCGACGCCGGACGTGCCGGAGCAACCTGCCCCGCCGCGGCCTCGGCCGCGCGCACCGACAGGTCCTCGTTCACGATCTTCGCCGCGAGACGCTCCATGGCATCCGGCGTCCCGGTCGACAGGATCGCCCGCGCGTGCCCGGCGCTCAGGACGCCCGCTGCCACGCGGCGCTGCACCGACTCCGGCAGGCGCAGCAGGCGGATCGTGTTGGTGATCTGCGGCCGCGACCGGCCGATGCGGTCGGCCAGTTGCTCTTGCGTGATGCCGAAGTCCGACAGCAGCTGCTGGTACGCCGACGCCTCTTCCAAGGGGTTCAGGTTCGCGCGGTGCAGGTTCTCGAGCAGCGCGTCGCGCAGCATCTCTTCGTCGGCGGTGTTCTTGACGACCGCCGGGATGCTGTCACGGCCGGCGAGCTTCGTGGCGCGCAGGCGCCGCTCGCCCATGATCAGCTCGTAGCGCGGTTCCCCCGGAGCCGCTCCGGCGCGGGGACGCACCACGATCGGCTGCAGCACCCCGAACTCGCGCACCGAGACCACGAGTTCCTTGAGCTCGTCTTCGCGGAACTCGGTGCGGGGCTGCACCGGGTTGGGCACGATGTCATCGGGGGAGAGGTCGATCAGGCGTGCTCCGGGAACCGCCACGAGGGTCTCGTCGCCGCTCTCCGCGCCGAAGAACACATCGACCGGGCGCTCTGCGCCGTCGTCGGTGGGGATGAGGGCGCCGATGCCGCGGCCCAGTCCTGTGCGCTTCGTGGCCATCAGCGGGCTCCTCGCAGGGCGATCTCCGACGCAGCCTCGCGGTAGGACAGCGAGCCGGGGGAGTTGTTGTCGTAACTGATCACGCTCTGCCCGTAGCTCGGCGCCTCGGAGATGCGCACGGACCGGGGGATGAGCGTGCGCAGCACCTGCTTCGGGAAGTGCTCGCGCACCTCGTCGACGACCTGGTTGGCCAGGTTGGTGCGGCCGTCGTACATGGTGAGCAGGATCGTGGACAGCTCGAGCTCGGGGTTGAGGTGGCGCTCGATGAGCTTGATGTTGCTGAGCAGCTGGCTGAGGCCCTCGAGCGCGTAGTACTCGCACTGGATGGGGATCAGCACCTCGCGTGCCGCGACGAATGCGTTGATCGTGAGCAGCCCGAGCGACGGCGGACAGTCGATGAAGACGTAGTGGAAGGTCTGCGACGCGAGGTAGGTGTCGAGGGCGGTACGTAGGCGCTGCTCACGGGCGACGAGCGACACGAGCTCGATCTCGGCACCGGCGAGATGAATCGTGGCCGGCACACACCACAGACCCTCGAACTCGGGGCTCTTCTGCACGACCTCGGCCATCGGGGCGTCGTTGATGATCACGTCGTAGACACTGCGCGTCTCGGATCGGTGCTCCACGCCGAGGGCCGTCGAGGCATTGCCCTGCGGGTCGAGATCGATCACCAGAACCTGCGCCCCGGTCTGCGCCAGCGCTGCCGCGAGATTGACTGTTGTCGTGGTCTTTCCCACACCGCCCTTCTGGTTCGCCACCGTGAAGACGCGGGTCTCCTTGGGCAGCGGAAGGGTCTGCTCCGCGAGCGCGATGCGACGCCGAGTGATATCGGCGACCTCCTGCGCAAGCGGGGTCTCGTCGTAGTTGCTCACCTGATTGGGGATTCCCTCTTCGGATGTTTCACGTGAAACATGCATCCGCACCGGGCGGAAGTCAAAGTCCCACTGTAGCCCGAAAGACGCGGGTGACCTCGGGCACGATGCCCTCGCCCAGCACGAGGATCTCCACGTCGCTCAGGCGGGCCTTCCGCACCGCTTTTGCAGCGTCGCGCAGCTCTTCCTCCACACGCGCACCCTTCATGAAGACCAGCTCGCCGCCCGCTCGAACCAGGGGTGCCGTCAGCGGAATCAGCTTGCTCAGCGCCGACACCGCACGGGCCGTGACCTGATCGAGCGGCGCCGGGAGCGCCGCCTCCTCCGCTCGTGCTCGCACCACGGAGACGTTGCCCAACTCCAGCCGCTGCGCCTCCGTCCGGAGCCAATCGACCCGCCGCTCCATCGGTTCGATGAGCACCAGCTCCACGTCCGGACGCGCGATCGCCAGCACCAGGCCCGGCAGCCCGGCCCCGCTTCCGACGTCGCCCACCCGACCCGGGCGGAGCAGCGGCGCCAGCAGCGCGCAGTTCAGCAGATGCCGCGTCCACAATCGCGCCGGCTCGAGCGGGCCGATCAGTCCGAGTTCCTCGCCCCGCGCGCCCAACTCAGCAGCGTACGAACGCGCGACCTCGATGCGGTCGCCGAAGAGTTCCGCTGCGACCGCGGGTTCCTGCTCGATGCCGGCACTCAATGTTTCACGTGAAACATCGCGGTCAGCCGCGGGTGATCACCGTGTGGCGGTCACGCCCCTCGCCCTCGGACTGCGAGGTGAAGCCGCGCTCGGCCACGAGATCGTGCACGATCTTCCGCTCGTAGCTCGACATCGGAGGAAGAGACGCCGTGGCGGCGCCGCCCTCGATGCGTGCGACCGCGTGGTCGACGAGGGACGCGAGCTCGGCAGCGCGAGCATCGCGCGATCCGCCGACGTCGAGGATCAGCCGCGAGAACCGGCCGGTGCTGTTCTGAACGGCCAGACGGGTCAACTCCTGCAGAGCGGCGACCGTGTCGGGCTTGGACAACTGACGCAGGTTGGCGTCACCGCTCGCGGTCACCGAGATGTAGGCCCGCCCGGCACGCGCATCGATGTCGATATCGCCGTCGAGATCCGCGATGTCGAGGAGTTCCTCGATGTAGTCCGCGGCGAGGTCGCCTTCGACGACAAGCTCCTGCTCGGTCGGCTCCGGGTCCGCCGACACCAGGTCCGCGCCCAGGTTCGGAGACCGCTCGCCCGCAGACCCCAGCGCGCCGGACTCCAGCGCGCCGGACTCCAGCTCCGTCACCTCGGTCGGCTCGGCCTGAACGCTCTCGAGCTCGGTTCCCTCGGTCATCGCTTGTTGCTCCCGCTCTTCTTCGCCCGGTTCTTCCCGACCGGCTGCTGGCGCTGCGTCGTCACCGGCTTGGCCGGCTCGGGCTCGGCGGCCTCTGCGAGCGCCGCCGCGTCATCTGCCATGCGCGACCGGTTGCGCTTGGCAAGGCGTGCCTCGCGCGCAATCGCTGCCTCCGACCCCGGCGTCGGCATGGTGCGGATCACCAGGAACTGCTGCACCATCGTCCAGATGTTCGAGGTGAGCCAGTAGAACATGACACCGATCGGGAACGCGAAGCCCGAGAAGGCGAACACCAGCGGCAGGATGTACAGCAGCACGCGCTGCTGGCGGTACATCGGGCTGGCCTTCATCTCGGGGCTCTGGTTCTTCGACATGATCTGCAGCTGCGTGATGAACTGCGACGCCGTCATCACGACGACCATCACCGCTGCGATGATCACCACGACCACCTGCACCGGATCGGCCGCGAGTGCGGACTGGATGCTGTACCGCAGGGGCGCGATGTCGAACAGCGACGAGCTGCCGAACTCCTCCGAGAGCTGCTGGTTGAGCAGGCCGACGCCGGCCTTGTAGCTGCCGTCCGCCTGCGGCTTGGCCTCGTTCAGCACCGAGAAGAGGCTGAAGAAGATCGGCATCTGGATCAGCAGCGGCAGGCATGAGCTGAACGGGTTGGTACCCGCCTTGCGATAGAGCTCCATGGTCTCGCGCTGCATCGCCTCGCGCGAGAACTGATCCTTCTTGCCGCGGTACTTGTCCTGGATCTTCTTCAGCTGCGGCGCGACCTCGAGCATCTTCCGTTGGCTCTTGATCTGGCGCACGAAGATCGGGATGAGGGCGGCACGCACGATCAGCACGAGGCCGACGATGGACAGCACCCAGGTGAGTCCGGCAGCCGGGTCCATGCCGATCGCGGTGAGCAAGGTGTGGAAGCCGACCAGGATCGCCTCGATCACCCACTTGATGGGGAAGAGGATCGTTCCGAGGAAGTCCATGAGTCAGGCCTTTCCGTGGCTCGTCGTGAGGACGAAGCCGAAGCGCGTCGTCGGGTGGGGATGAGGATGTTCGGGCACGTCGTCGACGCCGCCCTTGGCCCAAGGGTGGCAGCGGGCGATGCGCCAGGTGCCGAAGGCGATGCCCTTGACCACCCCGTGCTGCTGGATGGCGCCGAGCGCATAGGCGGAGCAGCTGGGGTAGTAGCGGCAGACGTCACCGTAGAGGGGAGAGATCACGGCGCGGTACGCGCGCAGGATCACTACGCAGACGTTGCGGGGCAGCAGCCAGAGAACCGCGAGAGCGTGCTTCATCGCGCGCTCAGCGGGGACTCGAGGACGGCGTGCATGTCGGCCGAGAGACTAGCCCAGCCACGCTGGGCACTGGCGGGGAGTGCACGCACCACCACATCCGAACCGCGTGCGCCACGGTCGACGAGTTCGCGGCTCACGGCCCGCATCCGTCGGCGGACCCGGTTGCGCTCGACCGCACCACCGACCGCACGGGACACGATGAAACCGAAGCGGGCCGGGTCGGCCGGATCGCGCTCGAGCCGGTAGTACACGGCGAGCGGAGTCGACGATCGGCGGCCCTGACGCACCACCTTGCGGAAATCGTCGGGTCGCGTGACCCGGTTGACCTTGGCGAGCACGGGCGCGGGGGGTCGCGCCGGAATCAGGCGCTGAGCTCGGTGCGCCCCTTGCGACGACGAGCCGCGAGGATGGCGCGGCCGGCGCGCGTGCGCATCCGCAGACGGAAACCGTGGACCTTGGCTCGCCGGCGGTTGTTCGGCTGGAAGGTGCGCTTGCTCATGGTGATGTCTCCAAAACCCGGGTGCGATCTCCGGGAAAGAACGAGGTAGGCCTGATCGGCCGTCAACCGGTTAAAGGTACGGCGTTCCCCGGCCGCGGTCAAACCTGAGCGGCAAACCGCCCATTATCCCCATGCCGCATGCAGAACGTTGCTCACGACACGGCGCAGCGAACTAAGGTGTTTCCACGGTCGCGCCGGGCGCGGCGGCGCCTGCCAGGACTCGGATCGCGCAGCCGTGAAGCGGTGCATAACCCTGTGCAGAACTGACGACGAGACAAGGCGAGCATGAGTGACAATCCCGATCCCGTGGACCCGATCCGCGAGCTCTGGGAGTCGGTGCTCACCCAACTCGACGCCGACGACCGCATCACCCCCCAGCTGCGCGGCTTCATCAATCTCGTCGAACCGAAGGGTGTCCTCGGCGGGACGATCTACCTCGAGGTTCCCAACGACCTGACCCGCGGCATGCTCGAACAGCGGATCCGCGTTCCTCTCCTCAATGCGCTGTCGACCGGCGACGACGAGCACGAGGTCACCAACTTCGCCATCGTCGTCAATCCCGAAATCCGCACCACGACGCTGCAGGCCGTTCCCGAGCCTCCGGCCGAGGCCCCCGCTCCGGATGGAGCGCAGCAGCAGAGCCCCGTCGTCGACAACTCCAAGCGCTCGGACTCGCGCCTCAACCCGAAGTACAACTTCGACAACTTCGTCATCGGCGGATCGAACCGCTTCGCGCACGCCGCCGCCGTCGCCGTCGCCGAGGCGCCGGCCAAGGCCTATAACCCGCTGTTCGTCTACGGCGACTCGGGGCTCGGCAAGACCCACCTGCTGCACGCCATCGGTCACTACGCCGAGAGCCTCTACCCCGGAATCCGGGTCAGGTATGTCAGTTCGGAGGAGTTCACGAACGACTTCATCAACTCGATCGCGAACAACCGCGCCAGCGTCTTCCAGTCCCGTTACCGCGAGATCGACATCCTGCTGATCGACGACATCCAGTTCCTGCAGGGCAAGGACTCGACGCAAGAAGCGTTCTTCCATACCTTCAACACGCTGCACGATCACAACAAGCAGGTGGTGATCACCAGCGACGTCGCTCCCAAACATCTCACCGGCTTTGAAGACCGGATGCGGTCGCGGTTCGAGTGGGGTCTGATCACGGATGTGCAGGCACCGGATCTCGAGACCCGCATTGCGATCCTGCGGAAGAAGGCGCAGAGCGAACGGCTCCAGGTGCCGGACGACATCCTGGAGTTCATGGCGACGAAGGTGTCGTCCAACATCCGCGAGCTCGAGGGCACGCTCATCCGGGTGACGGCGTTCGCCAACCTGAACCGGACCCCCGTTGATCTGCAGTTGGTCCAGACGGTGTTGAAAGACCTCATCACCCTCGATGACGACAATGTGATCGCGCCGGTCGACATCATCAATCACACCGCTGACTACTTCAAACTGAGCGTCGACGACCTGTACGGCTCCAGTCGATCGCAGGCGGTCGCCACGGCGCGTCAGATCGCGATGTATCTGTGCCGCGAGCTGACCAGCCTGTCATTGCCGAAGATCGGACAGCTGTTCGGCAATCGGGATCACACGACGGTGATGTACGCCAATAAGAAGATCAGCGAGCTCATGAAGGAACGCCGATCGATCTACAACCAGGTGACTGAGCTCACGAGCCGCATCAAGCAGAACCAGCGCTACAACAAGCTCTCCTGAGCGGTTCTCGTTGTCTACCCCCGTTCGGGGGACTAGACAGTCATGGTCTCCGCGGCCCGATTGCACATGCTGTGGACAGCTTGTGGATAACTTGCTGAAAGTATTCCGTGCGGTGGATAACCGAGGTTCGGTCTGTGGGGGAGTTTCCGTCCGGTTCGCGGCTGTGCACCTCGCGATCCGGAGTCCCACATCGCGGCCCACATCTCACAGCGGTGTAGTTCCCCGCAGTTCACGGGGCTCGCGCTGGTTGTCCACAGTTCCCACAGGCGTTAAGAAGATTAAGTCTTCTTTCCCGGGTATCCGAGGTTCCACAACTTCTGCTTCGCGCACCTCGCCGAGTCGTTCCAGGCGAAGCCCGCTCTTCCCTGTGCCAGGATCGGGGTGAGAGTATGAGCGCCCGACACGAAGAGAGGTCCGCGTGAAGTTCCACGTCAATCGCGACGTATTCAGCGAGGCCGTGTCGTTCGCCGTCAAACTGCTGCCCCAGCGCACCACGCAACCGATCCTCAGCGGTGTGCTGCTCGAGGCGGTCGACGGAGCACTGGTCCTGTCGTCCTTCGACTACGAGGTCTCCTCGCGAACCGAGATCGCGGCCGAGGTCGACGAGACGGGCACGGCACTGGTCTCGGGGCGGCTTCTGGCCGAGATCGCCAGCCGGCTGCCGAATGCCCCGGTGCAGTTCTCCACCGACGACGGCAAGATCCAGGTCAGCTGCGGATCGGCGCGCTTCACGCTGCTGAGCATGCCGGTCGAGGAGTACCCGACCCTTCCGCAGGTCGAGGAACGCACCGGCGTGCTCCCGGCTGAGGACTTCGCGACCGCGGTAGCGCAGGTGGCCGTCGCCGCATCCCGCGATGATGTCACCCCGGTGATCACGGGTGTGCAGCTCGAGGTGGGCGACAACAACCTCAGCCTCGTCGCCACCGACCGGTACCGCGTCGCTGTTCGAGAGATCGACTGGGATTCGGGCAACGCCAGTGCCGCCGGCACGACCGCCTTGATTCCCGCGCGCACCCTCTCCGAAGTCGGAAAGACGTTCGGGCACGCCGGAACGGTGGCCGTGTCGATCGTCCGCTCCGACGACCGCGAACTCATCGCCTTCAGTGCCGACAAGCGCACCGTGACCTCGCTGCTGATCAAGGGCAATTTCCCGCCGGTGAAGCGACTTTTCCCCGAGGAGGTCGACAACTACGCGGTGCTCAACACCGCCGAGCTGATCGAGGCCACTCGGCGTGTGTCCCTGGTGCTCGAGCGCGAGGCCGCGTTGCGCTTCAGCTTCTCGATCGACGGACTCACGCTCGAGGCAGCCGGATCCGAGCAGGCCCAGGCATCCGAAACGATCGACGCGCATCTGGTCGGTGAGGACACCGTGGTGTCGCTGAAGCCGTCGTTCCTGCTCGACGGGCTGGGTGCGGTGCATTCGGAGTTCGTTCGCATCTCCTTCACCAAGACTGAGAATCCGAACAAGCCGGGGCCGGTGCTGATCACCAGTCAGTCATCGAAGGACCAGCTCGGCGCCGACAACTACAAGTACCTGCTGCAGCCCAACCTGCTGCTGCGCTAGGAGGGCTGCGGTGGCCACCGCCCGCGGAAAGAAAACGACATTCAGCGTCGGCCTCGTCGGCCTCGGCCGTATGGGCTTCAACATGCGGGCCCGGATGCGTAAAGCCGGCTTGCGGGTCGTCGGGTACGACCCGAACCCCGCCGTCACCGATGTTCCCGACCTTCCTGCTCTCGTCGCTGCACTTCCCGCTCCGCGGGTCATCTGGGTGATGGTTCCCTCCGGACAGATCACCACCGGTGTGATCCACGACCTGGCGGGAGTGCTCAGCAAGGGCGACCTGGTGATCGACGGCGGCAACTCGAGGTTCACCGACGACGCGATCCACTCCGCCCTCCTGGGCGAGAAGGGCATCCACTTCGTCGACTGCGGCGTCTCGGGTGGGATCTGGGGCCAGAAGAACGGATATGGGCTGATGTCGGGGGGCGACAAGCGCGACATCCGCCGGGCCATGCCGATCTTCGACGCGCTGCGTCCCGAGGGGCCGCGGGCAGAGGGATTCGTGCACGCCGGCGCGGTCGGTGCCGGACACTACGCGAAAATGGTGCACAACGGTATCGAATACGCCCAGATGCAGGCGCTCGGTGAGGGGTATGAGCTGCTGGCCGCACGCAGCGACCTGATCCACGACGTCACCGGGGTGTTCAAGGCCTGGCAGCGCGGAACCGTTGTGCGCAGCTGGCTGCTCGAACTCCTCGTGCAGGCTCTCGAGAAGGACCCGCAGTTCACCGACATCGAGGGGTATGTCGAGGACTCGGGCGAGGGGCGCTGGACCGTGATGGACGCCCTCGATCACGCGGTTCCGGTGCCGACCATCAGTGCGTCGATCTTCGCCCGCTTCGTCTCGCGTCAGAAGGACTCGCCCGCCATGAAGGCGGTCGCGGCACTTCGCAAGCAGTTCGGCGGTCACGCCGTGCGCAAGGCGTGATCGTCGCGCACCTCTCACTGAGCGACTTCCGCAACTATGAGACCGCGGAGGTCGGGCTCTCGCCGGGACCGAACGTCTTCGTGGGCTCCAACGGGCAGGGCAAGACCAATCTGGTGGAGGCGATCGGGTACCTCGCGACCCTCGGCTCCCACCGGGTCTCCACCGATCAGGCGCTGATCCGTGCCGGTGCGGAATCCGGCATCGTCCGTGCGCGTCTCCGGCACGGCGACCGGGAGGTGCTGCTCGAACTGCAGCTCAATCGCACCGGCGCCAATCGCGCCCAGGTGAACCGGGTCGGCGTGCGGCCCCGTGAACTGCCTCGCCACATCGCGACTGTGCTCTTCGCTCCCGAGGATCTGGCCCTCGTGCGCGGAGAACCGTCCGGCCGTCGCCGGTTTCTCGATCAACTGCTCGTGCAGTTGTCTCCGCGCTTCGCGGGGGTCATCGCCGACTACGACCGAGTTCTTCGCCAGCGCAACAGCCTCCTGAAATCTGCTCGCGGGCACCGGGTCGACGACGGGCGGCTGTCGACTCTCGACCTGTGGGATGACCGGCTGGTCGAGCTGGGTGCACAGCTGATCGACGCTCGCGCCGATCTGGTCGAGCGGCTGCGTCCGCACGTCGCGCTGGCCTACGAACGGATCGCCGGCGCCGGGCATGTCGCGGACCTGGCGCTGGAGCTCAGCATCCTGGGCGCGCAACCGGAGGACGAGGGCCCCGCGGCTGCACTCGATTCGGAAAAAATCGCGACCGGCTCCGCCGGAACAGCCGACGCGTTCCGCGCGGCGCTGAGCCGGGTGCGCCGATCCGAGCTCGACCGCGGACTCACGCTGGTGGGGCCGCACCGCGATGACCTGCTGCTGGTGCTCAACGGGCTTCCGGCGCGCGGGTATGCCAGCCACGGCGAAAGCTGGTCGTTCGCGCTGGCACTCAAGCTGGCATCCGCCGCTCTGCTGCGCGCGGAGTCGCCGCTCGGTGACCCGGTCGTCGTGCTCGACGACGTGTTCGCCGAACTCGACGAGTCGCGACGGGCACAGCTCGCCGACGCGATCGGCGACTACGAACAGGTCTTGATCACCGCCGCGGTGGCCGCGGACGTGCCGGCCGCACTCTCGGGGAACACCGTCGGCATCCGCGCCGGTCGGGTTCTCGAGGCGGGCGAGCTGTGAGCGACAGGATGCCGGAGCCGGTTCCCGAGCACATCGCGGTCTGGCAGCGCATCCGCTCGGTCTTCGGCGACCCGGCCGTGCGCAGCGCGGACGCCCGGCGCCGGAAGCGCGCCTCGCGGGACGAAACGAGCGTGCCCTACGGCACCGGTCGCGACCCGCGCGGGATCGGCGACGTGCTCGGGTCACTGACCGCGGAGCTCGGCTGGGATTCGCCGATCGCGCAGGCCGAACTCGTCGCGAAGTGGCCCGAGATCGTCGGCGGCAACATCGCGGCGCATACGAGCCCGGTCGGATTCCGGGACGGCGAGCTCCTGGTGCGATGCGACTCGACTCCGTGGGCGACGGAGCTGCGCCGGATGCGCGCCACGCTGACGACGACCCTGCTCACGATGTTCCCCGCGGCCGGGCTGGAGTCGGTGACCATAATCAACCCGGACGCCCCCTCGTGGAAACGCGGCCCCAGAGCAATCCCAGGGCGCGGTCCGCGCGATACTTACGGCTGAGAAGGCAAATCTGGTCAGACCCGGCGTGAAAAGGCTCCACAGGGCCGTTTGAGCCGGTTTTGAGTGGGCCTCTGAGGTAAGATCGGGAGGTCTTACCGATCCGGCAGGAGCCCCATTTTTCATGACAACTCCCTCCTCTTCGGCGGCCTCTGAAGCCTCCTACGGCGCAGGCGACATCCAGGTCCTCGAAGGTCTGGAGGCGGTGCGCAAACGGCCCGGCATGTACATCGGGTCGACCGGCCCGCGCGGCCTGCATCACCTGGTCTACGAGATCGTCGACAACGCGGTCGACGAGGCGCTCGCCGGCTACTGCGACACCATCGAGGTGAGCATCCTCGAGGACGGCGGCATCCGCGTCGTCGACAACGGGCGCGGCATCCCGGTCGACATGCATCCGGTCGAGAAGCGCTCGAGCGTCGAGGTGGTGCTGACCGTGCTGCACGCCGGCGGCAAGTTCGGCGGTGGCGGGTACGCGGTCTCCGGCGGGCTGCACGGTGTCGGCAGCTCGGTGGTCAACGCGCTGTCGCACAAGCTCGAGGTCGAGGTGCGTCGGCAGGGCAACGTCTACACCCAGACCTACCACGACGGCGTGCCCGACGCCCCGCTCGCGAAGGGCGAGAAGTCGGACGAGACCGGCACGATCATCTCCTTCTGGCCCAACTCCGACATCTTCGAGACCGTCGAGTTCGACTACGAGACGCTGCGCACCCGGTTCCAGCAGACCGCTTTCCTCAACAAGGGGCTGCGCATCACTCTCGTCGACCAGCGCCCGCTCGAGGACGGCGAGACCGAGCACCGGCACGACGACTTCCTCTACGAGCGCGGACTCGTGGACTACGTCGAGTACCTCAACTCGGCCAAGAAGACCGAGCCGGTGCACGACGAGATCATCTCGTTCGAGTCCGAAGACACCGAGCGCCACATGGCCCTCGAGATCGCGATGCAGTGGACCACCGCCTACTCCGAGAGCGTGCACACCTACGCCAACGTGATCAACACGCACGAGGGGGGCACGCACGAGGAAGGGTTCCGCGCCGCGCTCACCACGCTGGTCAACCGGTACGCGCGTGAAAAGAACCTGCTGAAGGAGAAGGACGAGAACCTCTCCGGAGAAGACGTGCGCGAAGGCCTCACGGCCGTCATCTCGATCAAACTCAGCGAGCCGCAGTTCGAGGGCCAGACCAAGACCAAGCTCGGCAACACCGAGGCGAAGTCGTTCGTACAGCGCGTCGTCGGCGATCAGCTGGGCGACTGGTTCGAGCGCAACCCCAACCAGGCGCGCGAGATCATCCGCAAGTCGATCCAGGCCGCTGCGGCGCGCATGGCCGCCCGCAAGGCGCGGGAGCAGACCCGCCGCAAGGGTCTGCTCGAGGGCGGCGGAATGCCCGGCAAGCTCAGCGACTGCTCGAGCAAAGACCCGTCGCGCAGCGAGATCTTCCTGGTCGAGGGCGATTCCGCCGGCGGCTCCGCGAAGACCGGCCGCGACCCGGAGACCCAGGCGATTCTGCCGCTGCGCGGCAAGATCCTGAACGTCGAGAAGGCCCGCCTCGACCGCGCGCTCGGCAACGCCGAGATCCAGGCGATGATCACCGCGTTCGGAACCGGCATCGGCGAGGACTTCGACGGCGAGAAGGCCCGCTATCACAAGATCGTGCTGATGGCCGATGCCGATGTCGACGGGCAGCACATCACGACCCTGCTGCTCACCCTGCTCTTCCGCTACATGCGCCCGCTGATCGAGATGGGCTACGTCTACTTGGCGCAGCCTCCGCTCTTCCGGCTGAAGTGGACCAA
Organism: Pseudolysinimonas sp.; assembly: GCA_035495435.1. Taxonomy (GTDB): domain Bacteria; phylum Actinomycetota; class Actinomycetes; order Actinomycetales; family Microbacteriaceae; genus JBDSKH01. Next base: position 3,357 of record DATJFV010000034.1, on the reverse strand, counting down.
CGCCGACCACGAGTACGTGTACTCCGACCGCGAGCGCGACGCTTTGCTGGCGGAGGGCCTGAAGGCCGGCAAGCGCATCGCCAAAGAGAACGGCGTTCAGCGCTACAAGGGTCTCGGCGAGATGAACCACCAGGAGCTCTGGGATACCACGATGAACCCGGCGACCCGCACCCTGCGGCAGGTGACACTCGACGACGCGGCTATCGCCGACAGCGTGTTCTCGACGCTGATGGGCGATGACGTCGAGTCGCGCCGCACCTTCATCCAGCAGAACGCCAAAGACGTCAGGTTCCTGGACATCTGATGACCGACACCACCACAGGGGCGGGCACGCCCGGCCACGACAAGATCGAGCAGGTCGACCTCCAGCTCGAGATGCAGCGCAGCTACCTCGACTACGCAATGAGCGTGATCGTGGGCCGCGCACTTCCCGATGTGCGCGACGGCCTGAAGCCGGTCCACCGCCGCGTCATCTACGCGATGTACGACGGCGGTTACCGCCCCGACCGCGCGTTCTCGAAGTGCACCCGCATCATCGGCGACGTGATGGGCCAGTTCCATCCGCACGGCGACTCGTCTGTTTATGACGCGCTTGTTCGCCTGGTGCAGCCGTGGTCGCTGAGATATCCGCTGGCGCTCGGTCAGGGCAACTTCGGGTCGCCCGGCAACGACGGCGCGGCCGCCCACCGGTACACCGAGACCAAGATGGCGCCGCTTGCCATGGAGATGGTCCGCGACATCGACGAAGACACCGTCGACATGCAGGACAACTACGACGGTCGCACCCAGGAGCCGACGGTGCTGCCCAGCCGGTTCCCCAACCTGCTGGTCAACGGGTCCGTCGGCATCGCGGTCGGTATGGCCACCAACATCCCGCCGCACAATCTGCGCGAGGTCGCCGACGGCGCACTCTGGGCGCTGCAGAATCCGGATGCCACGCGCGACGAACTGCAGGCCGCGCTGGTCGAGCGCATCAAGGGCCCCGATTTCCCGACCGGAGCGCAGATCCTCGGGGTGAAGGGCATCCAGGACGCCTACCGAACCGGCCGCGGATCGATCACCATGCGCGCCGTGGTGAACGTGGAGGAGTCGCAGGGCCGCACGCAGCTGGTGGTCACCGAGCTGCCGTACCAGGTGAACCCCGACAACCTCGCGATCAAGATCGCCGAGCTGGTGAAGGACGGCAAGATCGCCGGCATCGCCGACATCCGGGATGAGACCTCCGGCCGCACCGGTCAGCGGCTGGTGATCGTGTTGAAGCGCGACGCGGTGGCGAAGGTCGTGCTCAACAACCTGTACAAGCACACCCAGCTGCAAGAGAACTTCGGCGCGAACATGCTCGCGATCGTCGACGGGGTGCCGCGCACCCTGTCGATCGACGGCTTCATTCAGCACTGGATCGACCATCAGATCGAGGTCATCGTGCGCCGGACCACGTTCCGGCTGGCGAAGGCAGAGGCCGACGCGCACATCCAGCGCGGGTATGTGAAGGCTCTCGATGCCCTCGACGAGGTCATCGCCCTGATCCGCCGGTCGCCCGACGTGGACGAGGCGCGGCAGGGACTCATCCGGCTGCTCGACGTCGACGAGCTGCAGGCCGACGCGATCCTCGCGCTCCAGTTGCGCCGGCTCGCCGCCCTCGAACGACAGAAGATCCAAGACCGGCTGGCCGAGCTCGAGCGCGAGATCGCCGAGTACCAGGCGATCCTGGCCAGCGAGGTGCGGCAGCGCGAGATCATCACCGCCGAACTCACCGAGATCGCCGACAAGTTCGGCGACGACCGGCGCACCGAGATCATGTACGGCTTCGGCGGGGACATGTCGGTCGAAGACCTCATCCCCGAAGAGGAGATGGTGGTCACCATCACCCGCGGGGGCTACATCAAGCGCACCCGCAGCGACAACTACCGCTCGCAGCACCGCGGTGGCCGGGGCGTGAAGGGCGCGCAGTTGCGTGCCGACGACGTGGTCGAGCACTTCTTCGTCACCACGACCCATCACTGGCTGCTGTTCTTCACGAACACCGGCCGGGTGTACCGGGCCAAGGCGTATGAGGTGCAGGAGGCGGGCCGCGACGCGAAGGGCCAGCACGTGGCGAACCTGCTGGCCATGCAGCCCGACGAGCAGATCGCGCAGGTGCTCGACATCCGCGATTACTCGGCGGCGAAGTACCTCGCCCTGGCGACGCGCGGAGGCCTCATCAAGAAGACCGCGCTGACCGAGTACGACACCAACCGCACGGGCGGCATCATCGCCATCAACCTGCGCGAGGGCGACGAGGTCGTCTCGGCCATGCTCGTCGAGGACGACTCCGAGATCCTGCTGGTGTCGCGCAAGGGCATGTCGCTGCGCTTCGTGGCCGAAGAGTCGTCGCTGCGGGCCATGGGCCGGTCGACGGCCGGCGTGATCGGCATGCACTTCCGCGATGACGACGCGTTGCTGTCGGCTTCCGTGGTGTCGTCCGGCTCCGGAGACGACGCGGATGCCGACGCGGCCGCCGTCTTCATCGTCACCGAGGGCGGCTACGCCAAGCGCACTGCGGTGTCGGAGTATCGCCCGCAGAATCGCGGCGGGCTCGGCATCAAGGTGGCCAAGCTGACAGAAGCCCGTGGAGATCTGGCGGGTGCGCTGATAGTCGGCGAAGACGACGAGGTGCTCGTGGTTCTTGCCAGCGGCAAGGTGGTACGGTCTTCGGTGGCCGAGGTGCCCGCCAAGGGGCGGGATACGATGGGCGTGGTCTTCGCCCGCTTCGACGATGAGGACAGGATCATCGCCGTGGCCAAGAACAGCGAGCGCAACCTGGACGCCCAGGACGCCGAGGATTCCGCGGATGACCCGGAACCGCAGGACCGAGAGGACGAGCCCCAGCCATGACCAGCGTCGCCGAGAAGCTGCAGCGCAAAGAGCAGCGTCGCGTGGCCACCAAGCAGGTGCGCCTCAAGCTCGTCTATATCGACTTCTGGTCGGTCGTGAAGCTGTCGTTCCTCATCTGGCTGTGCCTCGGCATCGCCCTGATCGTCGCGTCTGTGTTGATCTGGGTGGTGCTGAACTCGACGGGCGTGTTCGGCAAGCTCGACAGCACCCTCCAAGACATCCTGAACCAGCCCGACTTCAGCGTGACGTCGACATTCGGCATCCTGCAGGTCGCCGGCTTCTCGCTGGTGGTCGCGCTGCTGAACACGGTGGTCGGCACGGTGCTCGGGGCCATCGCCGCTCTGCTGTACAACCTGAGCGTGCGGTTCACCGGGGGTCTGCTGGTCGGATTCCAGAACAGCTGACACTGATTTCGCTGGGCCCGTAACCGTCGGGTACAGTGAACTCCGGCCCGCGTGGCCATTCGGGGCTATAGCTCAGGCG
>DATJFV010000033.1:0-12347 GCA_035495435.1 Pseudolysinimonas sp. | reverse complement strand
CGAGCACTCGCTGCGCCTCGCGGCGGAACGGCTCGTCTTCGACCTGCTTCTCGAGCAGCTCGATCTCGGCGCGCGACAGGAACGTGAAGACCTTGAGGCGGTTGATCACGTCGGAGTCGTCGGTGTTGAGCCAGAACTGGTAGAACGCGTAGGGACTCGTCAGCGCGGGGTCGAGCCAGACAGCGTTTCCCTCGCTCTTGCCGAACTTGGTGCCGTCGGAGTTCGCGATCAGCGGCGTGCCGATCGCGTGCGCCGTCGCCCCCTCAGCCTTATGGATGAGGTCGGTGCCGCTGGTCAGGTTGCCCCACTGATCGCTGCCACCGGTCTGCAGAACGCAGCCGTACTGCCGGAACAGCTCGAGGAAGTCGTAGCCCTGGAGGATCTGGTAGCTGAACTCGGTGAACGAGATGCCGGCCTCGCTGTTGAGACGCGCGCTCACCGCGTCCTTCTTGATCATGGTGCCGACACGGAAGTGCTTGCCGATGTCGCGCAGGAAGTCGATGGCGCTGAGATCGGCCGTCCAGTCGAGGTTGTTCACCATGCGCGCCGCGTTGTCGCCCTCGAAGGAGAGGAAACGCTCGATCTGCGCGCGCAGGTAACCGACCCACTCGGCCACCGTGTCCTTGGTGTTCAGCACCCGCTCGGCGGTCGGTCGCGGGTCGCCGATCAGGCCGGTCGAGCCGCCGACGAGACCGAGTGGTTTGTGCCCGGCGAGCTGGATGCGGCGCATCGTGAGCAGTTGCACGAGGTTGCCCAGGTGCAGGCTCGGAGCGGTCGGATCGAACCCGCAGTAGAACGTGATCGGGTCTCCGGCGAGCAGCCCCTTCAGAGCCACCGGGTCGGTCGAGACGTGCACGAGCCCCCGCCAAATGAGCTCCTCCCAGACGTCGTCGAAGGAGGCGTCGTTCTGCTGGGGCACCCCTCCAGATTACCGCGGGCCGTCAGTAGGCTCGCACCGTGACCCGACGCGCCCGGATTGCCACTGCCCTCGCCGCTGTCGCGCTGTCCTTCGGGATCGTGGCCGCAGCATCCCCCGCCGTTGCCGGCGTGGACGACTTCACCTTCGAATCGCTCGACGTTCAGTACTACCTCGACCGCGACGCCGGCGGACACGCGACGTTGCGCACGGTTGAGACGTTCGTCGCCGACTTTCCCGAGTACGACCAGAACCGCGGGATCGTGCGCGACATCCCGACCACCTACGGCGGCACGGACCCCTACGACCCGCGCCGAGTCGACACCCAGCTGAGCATCGTGAGCGTCACCGACGGCCAGGGCCGACCGGTCTACTGGGAGAGCTACGACGCCGGCGAGGGCATCTTCGGTATGTACATCGACGACGACACCTTCAAGCACGGCCCCCACACGTACGTGATCGAGTACACGCAGCGCGACGTTGCGCGGCACTTCGAGGACACCGGGGACGACGAGTTCTACTGGGACGTCAACGGCACCGGCTGGGCGCAACCATTCGGACGGGTGTCGGCAACCGTGCACCTCGGTCCGGGACTGGCGGACGCCATGACCGGAAACCAGGCGTGCTACCGCGGCGAGCTCGGCTCGGGAACCCCCTGCGACATCCGCGTCGACGGCGACACCGTCTCGGTCGATGAGCGTGACCTCGGCAGCCGCCAGAACGTCACCTTCGCGATCGGGTTCGCCTCGGGAACGTTCACCCCGGGCGAGACGGTGGAGCAGCATCCGATCGTGCGCATCCTGCCGTGGGTGCTGCTGGGCATCCTGGCGGCGATCACCATCGCCATCATCGTCTTGCGCCGCACCCTCTGGGCTCACGCGCCGGGCCGCGGGATCGTGGTCGCGCAGTACGAAGGGCCGGAGGCGATCGGCGTGATGCCCGCCGCCGCGTTCCTCGGCACCCCCGCGCGCGGTCTTCCCGCCCAGTTCGTGGAGTTCGCGGTGACCGGTGTCGCCCGTCTGGTCGAGGATCCGGACGAACGCGAGAGCCGCCGCTACAGCCTCGAACTGCTCGACCGGGACGAGGCCCGCGACCGCGACGACGAACGGGCGATGCGCAAGCTGTTCGGCAAGGACTCCCCCCATCTGAAGCTCGTGCTCGACCGCAACAACCGCAAGCTGGGCGACAAGATCGCCTCGCTCCAGCGGGAGGCGGCATCCGTACCCAAGGACCGCGAGCTGGTCGTGAAGAAGACGAGCCCGATCACCAAGGCGCTGCGCTGGCCGGCGTTCGCCTGCTTCGTGGCCGGCTGGTTCATCGTGTTCTGGGCGAGCAACGCGGAGGTGGCGAACTGGCCCCTGACATTGGAGTTGGTGGCGATCCTCATCGGATCGCTGGTCGTCATCGGCTTCGGCGGGGTTCCCGAGCGCCGCACGCAGCTCGGCTCGGAGGTGCTCGAGCACCTGCAGGGCCTGCGCGAGTACCTGACGATCGCCGAAGCCGACCGGTTGCGGGTGCTGCAAAGTCCGGAGGGGGCCCAGCGGTCGCGCGTCGACCCGTCCGACCCGGTTGCGGTCGTGAAGCTGTACGAGCGCCTGCTGCCCTGGGCCATCGTGTGGGGACTCGAAGCGGAGTGGGGCGAGGTGCTCGGGCAGCAGTACGCGCAGACCAGCACCGAGCCGACCAATCTGCAGTTCCGCTCGGGTTTCGCGGGGCTGCGCGGCTTCGCCACCTCGGTGCAGCCGAGCAGCTTCCACCAGACGGTGACCACCAGTTCGTACTCGAGCTCTGGAGGTGGCAGCAGCTTCTCGGGCGGATCGTTCGGCGGCGGGTTCTCCGGCGGCGGCGGGGGCGGAGGCGGGGGCGGGGGCCGCTAGTCCGGATCGGGCGCATCGGGCTGAGTCTCGGTTTCGGGCGGCTCGGGCGGATACACCCAGGTCACCAGCACCACCGAGATCATCATCAGCAGGAACCACGAGCCCACCTTCGCGGCCGACACCGGATGCCATCCGTCGGCCTGGCTGGGATAGATCCAGGTCGCGGTGCCGGTTCCGACCTGCTCGGCGATCCAGATGAAGACCGCCACCCCGAGAAAGCTGGCCAGGATCGGCAGGCGCAGGCGAGCGCGGAACACCCGCGCCTCGAGCACCGTCGGCCAGTAGAGGGCGACGATGCCGGCGATCAGCAGCGGACGCAGGTCGACGATGAAGTGGTGGCTGAAGAAGTTGACGTATATCGCCGCGGCGAGCAGCGCGGTGATCCAGCGCGGCGGGTAGCGCTCGAAACGCAACTCGAACAGCCGGAAGACGCGCACCATGTAGGACCCGACCGCCCCGTACATGAACCCGGTGAAGAGCGGGACCGCACCGACGCGAAGCACTCCCTCGGTCGCGTAGACCCACGAACCGACATCCGTCTTGAACAGCTCCATCACCGTGCCCACGACGTGGAAGAGCAGGATGACCCGCAACTCCCCCAGGGTCTCGAGCCGAGCGGCGAGCATGATCACCTGCAACGCGACCGCGACGATGGTGAGCGCGTCGTTGCGTGCAAGTGGCGCGTCGTCGGGATAGACGAAATGCGCTGCCAGCAAAGCGGCGAGCAGCAGGGCGCCGAACAGGCACGCCCAGGCCTGCTTGGCCCCGAACACCAGGAACTCGACGAGCCCGGATGGAACGCGCTCGAGCAGACGGTGAGCGAGATCGTCGATTCGCTGCTCGACCGGAGTGAAACGTGCCACGACGATCCACGCTGTCATGCTGGCGACACCGCTGCGTCGGCCTCGGGACTGATTGCGGCTTAAGCCAGCGGGCTTGACCGGCGCCACATAAAGTATCCATACTTGATGTGTGTTCGCCATCACCGCCGACCAGGTGGGCAGCCGCGCTGCTGCCGACCTCGCCGACGCGCAACTGGCACGCATTGAGCAGATCGCGGCCGGCCGCCTCGTGCTGCCGCCCGACCGAACGGCGGGCGACGAAATCCAGGCCGCCACCGAGGATGCCCGCGCGGCCCTTGACCTGGTGCTCGACCTCACGCGCGACGGCAACTGGAGCGTCGGCCTGGGCGTCGGGGATGTGCGTCTGCCCCTGCCCGACGCGACCCGCGCGGCCACGGGCAGCGCCTTCATCCTGGCGCGGGATGCGGTGGCGCGCGCCAAGAAGAATGCCACCCGTTTCGCGGTGTCGGTCGGCACCGGGCGCCTTCCGGATGCCGCGCTGCTGCAGCCGCTCATCGACCTTCTGCTGCACCTGCGCGCACGGCGCACCCCCGAGGGCTGGGAGGTGGCCGACCGGCTGGTGGCCGGCATGACGCAGGCTCGGCTCGCCGCGGAACTCGGTGTCACGCCGCAGGCGATCAGCCTGCGGGTGCAGAATGCTCAACTGCACACCGAGACAGCCGCGATCGCGGCCCTCACCGAACTTCTCGCCGCCGCCGGCGAGCCCCCCGTCGACCACAAAGGAGAAACGTCGTGATCCAGGGACTGCTCGGAACGCTCGGATCCACCGTCGTGTGGTTCGGCGCCATCGTCGTCGTGCTCATCGCGCTCGCCATCGCCTGGGTAGCCGCGCGGTTCGAGTCGCCGCGGCTGGGCCTGGTCGCGCTGATCCCGGTCGGGCTCGGCGCGGCGGCCGCGGTCTTCGGCCTCGAGCTGCTGCCGCCCGACCCCGCCTACCGCACCGTTCTCAGCATCGCGATCGCGATGCTCGGGGTCATCGCCGGCAACCCGATCACCGTCTGGGTGCTCGGTCGTGCCAAAACCCCCGAGCCCGCGGAGCACGGCGGCATCGTTGTGGCGTCAGAGCACGGTGACAAGACCAAGCGCGAGGTGCTGCGCGGCGGCTGGCTGATCGGGTACCTGGAGCGCCTCGCGATCGTCGCGGCCGTCGTGCTGGGTCGCTTCGAGATCGTCGCGGCCGTCATCGCCGTCAAAGGCCTCGGCCGGTTCAGCGAACTCGACAACGCAGCCGCCCGCGAACGGTTCATCATCGGCACACTCACCAGCATCATCTGGGCGGGCACCTGCGCACTGCTCATCGTGTCCGCGAACTCCTGACGCGCGGCACCGCCGGCTTGTACGCCGAGACGGTCGGCCCCCCCGCGATCCAGTAGCGCCACGGGAACGCGTCCGATCCTCCCGCCCCGCTGACGCCGACGCGCGGACCCGTCGCGACATCCGACAGGGCAACCGGATGCTGCGTGGGCTCGAGACGGATCGCGCCGGCCTTGAGATCGGCTCCGTCGTCGCTCAGCTCGATTCCCAGCGCGACGCACAACCTCGCCGGACCGCTCGCGAGGTCGGTGTCGCGCTTGCTGGAGACCCGGCGCTCGCGCGCGAGCTCGATGCCCGACACCACCTCCCCCGCGCGCAGCAGCACCCCGGTCGCGACACCCTCGGGCGAGCACGCCACGTTGGCGCAGACGTGCATTCCGTAGGTGAAGTACACGTAGAGGTGCCCCGGCGGGCCGAACATCGTCGCGTTGCGCCGGGTCTGCCCGCGGTAGGCGTGCGAACCGGGGTCAGCGTCGCCCAGGTACGCCTCGACTTCGGTGAGGCGCACGCTGACTCCGCGGCCATGGATCACCGCGCCGACCAGTTGCGGTGCGACCTCGGTGGCGGGGAGGGTGAGGTCGAGCGTCACGACCCCGGCGTCAGGTCGCGCACGGCGGCGGTGAGCGCTGCCAGCTGCTCCACGACGCGATCGGGGGCGGTGCCGCCCACTCCCGCACGGGAGGCGATCGACCCCTCGACGGTGAGCACCGCGCGCACGTCGGGAGTCAGGCGCTCATCGATCGCGGCGTACTCGGCGTCGGTCGGCTCGTCGAGCTCGATGCCGCGCTTCTCGCAGAACCGCACCAGGGCGCCGGCGATCTCGTGCGCCTCGCGGAACGGGACGCCGGTGCGCACCAGGTGATCGGCGACATCCGTCGCCAGCGAGAACCCCTGGGGTGCCAGCTCGGCCATGCGCTCAGTGTCGAACTCGAGCGTGGCCACCATTCCGGTGAACGCGGGCAGCAGCACCTCGAGGGTGCGCACCACGTCGAACACCGGCTCCTTGTCCTCCTGCAGGTCGCGGTTGTACGCCAGCGGCAGACCCTTCAGGGTCGTCAGCAGTCCCGTGAGATCGCCCACGAGCCGCCCGGCTTTGCCGCGCGCGAGCTCGGCAATGTCGGGGTTCTTCTTCTGCGGCATGATCGACGACCCGGTCGAGTAGCCGTCGTGCAACCGCGCGAAGCCGAACTCGCGCGTCACCCAGAGGATCACGTCCTCGGCGAAGCGCGACAGATCGATGCCCACCTGCGCGCCGATGTAGGCGAACTCGGCAACCACATCCCGGCTCGCGGTCGCGTCGATCGAGTTCGGCATCGGTTCGCCCAGCCCCAGCTCGTGGGCGACCAGCACCGGGTCGAGACCCAGCGCTCCCCCGGCCAGCGCACCGGCCCCATACGGAGAGGCCGTGGCCCGCACCCGCCAGTCGCGCAGGCGCTCGAGATCGCGCACCAACGGCCAGGCGTGCGCCAGCAGGTGGTGCGCGAGCAGGATCGGCTGGGCGTGCTGCAGATGCGTGCGCCCCGGCATGACCGCACCGGGGTGCGCCGAGGCTTGCGACGCGATCGCGTCGATCAGCTGCACGAGGTGATGCGCGATCACCGCGGCATGGTCGAGCAGATAGAGCCGGATGAGCGTGGCGATCTGATCGTTGCGGCTGCGACCCGCGCGCAGGCGGCCTCCGAGCTCGGGGCCCACCTCGGCGATCAGCGCCGCCTCGAGGGCGCCGTGCACATCCTCGTCGGAGTCGGACGCCACCAGCTCCCCGGTGCGCACCCGCTCGGCCACGGCATCCAGACCCGCATGCATCGCCTGCTCATCGGCGGCCGACAGGTACCCCGCGGCCGCGAGCGCCTTCGCATGCGCGTGCGAACCCCGGATGTCGTACGACGCCAGCTCCCAGTCGAAGTGGGTCGAGCGGGACAGCGCGGCGAGCTCGGGCGCAGGCCCGTCCTCGAACCGGCCGCCCCAGAGCGTCACGAGAGGTCCCGCCGCGCGGAGATCTTCGACGGCAGCGCCCACAACTCGATGAACCCCTTCGCCAGCGACTGGTCGAAGGTGTCGCCCGTGTCGTAGGTGGCCAGCGAGAAGTCGTAGAGGCTCTCGGCGCTGCGGCGACCGGTCACCGTGGCACGGCCGCCCTGCAGCGACAGCCGGATGTCACCCGAGACGTGCTGCTGGGTGTGGTCGATGAACGCGTCGAGGCTGCGCTTGAGGCCCGAGAACCACAGACCGTCGTACACGAGCCCCGCCCATTCGGCCTCGACCCCGCGCTTGTAGCGACCGACCGCGCGCTCGAGAGTCAGGTTCTCCAGCTCTTCGTGGGCAGCGATCAGCGCAAGCGCCGCCGGGGCCTCGTAGACCTCGCGGCTCTTGATGCCGACCAGTCGGTCTTCGACGATGTCGATGCGACCGACACCGTGCTTGCCGGCGAGCACGTTCAGCTGCTCGACCGCCTGCAGCGGGGTGACCGCGACACCGTCGAGAGCTGTGGGGATGCCCTGGGTGAAGGTGATGGTCACCTCATCGGCCGGGCCGTCGGCACCGGGGTCGGCGGTGTACTCATAGAGGTCTTCGATGGGAGCGTTCCAGGGATCCTCGAGGAAGCCGGTCTCGACCGCACGGCCCCAGACGTTCTTATCGATCGAGTACGGGTTCTTCTTGCTCTGCTTGATCGGCAGACCGTGCTCTTCGGCGTACGCGATGGCCTTGTCGCGGGTGAGCGCCAGATCGCGGATCGGCGCGATGCTCGTCAGGTCGGGCGCGAGGGCCGCCACGGCCGCCTCGAAACGCACCTGGTCGTTGCCCTTGCCGGTGCAGCCGTGCGCCACGCTGTCGGCGCCCAGCTCCTTTGCGACACGCGCGAGATGACGCGCGATCACCGGGCGGCTGAGCGCGGAGACCAGCGGGTAGCGCTTCTGGTACAGCGCGTTGGCCTTCAGCGCCGGCATCAGGAAGTCGTTCGCGAACTCGTCCTTCGCGTCGACGACGACCGCCTCGACGGCGCCGCAGTCGAGCGCGCGCTGGCGGATGTCCTCCATGTCCTCACCGCCCTGGCCGACATCGACCGCGAGCGCGACCACCTCTTTACCGGTTGCGTCCTTCAGCCAGCCAATGCCCACCGAGGTGTCGAGACCGCCGGAATAGGCGAGGACGACGCGTTCTGCCATGGTGTGTTTCTCCTTGTGATCGTTGTCGAGTCTAGGGTTGGGATATGTCAGAGCCGAGCCAGCCGGCGGCGCCGCAGCCGCCCGTTCCGCCCGTTCCCCGCTACGGCGAGTACGCGCCGGAGGGCTACGTGCCGCCCCGGCCGGCGCCGGGCTACGAGACCGCGGGGGGCTACGTGCCGCAGGCCTACCCCGCCCCTCCCGTCGGCCGGCAGCGCCGGATCTGGGATCTCGTGCTGACCGTGATCCTGCTGGTGGTCGGACTCGTCGGAGCGTTCATCGGCGTGGCCTACGGTCTCATCTTCACGAACCCCGACCTGGTCGCGCAGGCGCTCGACCAGCAGGGCTATAGCGGGTTCAACGGCGACACGAGCGCGGCCGCCGGCGTGCTGATCGTCAGCCACATCGTGCTGTACCTGGTCGCCGTGGGCGTGTCGATCCCGATGCTGGTCGCCAAGCGCGTCACCTTCTGGGTGCCGCTGGTCATCGGTGTGGTCGCGGCGATCGTGTTCTGGATCACCGTGATCGCTGCGATCATGAGCGACCCCGCATTCGTGTCGACGCTGAGCTGACATCAGGCGCGCTCCAGCAGCCAGACCAGCAGCGCTTTCTGGGCGTGCAAGCGGTTCTCGGCCTCATCCCAGATCACGCTCTGCGGCCCGTCGATGACCTCGGCCGCCACCTCGTAGCCGCGGTCGGCCGGCAGGCAGTGCAGGAAGATCGCGTCGGACTTGGCGAGCGCCATCAGCTCGGAGGTGACCTGGTAGCCGCCGAACGTCGCGACGCGGTGCGCCTTCTCGTCCTCCTTGCCCATCGACACCCAGGTGTCGGTGACCACGACATCCGCCCCGGCCACCGCTTCGTTCGGGTCGGTGTACAGGGTGACCGAACCGCCGGTCTCGGCGGCGCGCGCGTCAGCTGAGGCGACCACCGCATCCGCCGGGGCGTATTCGGCCGGCGACGCGACCCGCACGTGAATGCCGGCGGTCGCGCAGGCGAGCAGGTAGCTGTGCGCCATGTTGCTGGCCCCGTCGCCGAGGAACGTGACGGTCAGGCCGGCGAGCGCGCCCTTGTGCTCGCGGATGGTGAGCAGGTCGGCCAGCAGCTGACACGGGTGGAAGTCGTCCGAGAGCGCGTTGACCACCGGCACCCGCGTACCCGCCGCCATCTCTTCGAGCCCCGACTGGGCGTAGGTGCGCCAGACGATCGCCGCGACCTGCCGCTCGAGCACCCGCGCGGTGTCGGACGCCGTCTCTTTGCCGCCCAGCTGGCTGTTCGCCGTCGAGATGATGAGCGGGATGCCGCCGAGGTCGGCGATGCCGACCGCGAAACTCACGCGCGTGCGGGTCGACGACTTGTCGAAGATCACAGCGACCGTCTGCGGGCCGGAAAGCGGTGTGCGGCCCCAGCGGTCGGCCTTGATCTGCTCGGCCAGGTCGAGAATCTCGGTCTGCTCAGTCTGCGTCAGATCGTCGTCGCGCAGCAGGTGTCGGGTCATGTCAGGGCTCCTTGGAGGGCGTCGGGGAAGATGCGGAAGAAGTCGTCCAGCTCGGCGTCGCCGATGATGAGCGGCGGGGCGAGGCGGATGCGGCGGTCGCTCGCGGCGTTCACGATCAGACCGCGCACCTGGGCTTCGGCGACCACCCGATGCGCGACCGGTTCGGCCAGCCCGACGCCGACGAGCAGGCCGCGGCCCTGGATGTCGGTGATCAGCGGGTGGGCGAGCCCGGCCCGCAGGCGCTCACCCTGCAGCCGCGCGTTCTCCACCAGTCCGGCGCGCTCGATCTCGGCCAGCACCGCATTCGCGGTCGCCGTGGCCAGCGGGTTGCCGCCGAACGTCGAGCCGTGATGACCGGCCGCGAACAAGTCACTCGCCGCCCCGAACGTGACGAGCGCCCCGATCGGGAATCCGCCGCCGATGCCCTTCGCGACTGCGATCGCGTCGGGGTCCACCTCCTCGTGCTGGAACGCGAACCACTCCCCCGTGCGCCCGGCGCCGGTCTGGATCTCGTCCAGGATCAGCAGCGCCCCGTGCTCCCGGGTGAGCCGCCGCGCCTCGCGGAGGAACCCCGGCGGCAGATCCACGACCCCGGCCTCCCCCTGGATCGGCTCGACCACGAAGGCGGCTACGTCACCGGCGGCCAGCTCGTGCTCGAGCCGATCGGGGGTGATCTGCTGGGCGCCCGGCAGGAGCGGACGGAACGGCTCCTGCAGGGCGGGCTTGCCGGTGAGCGACAGCGATCCCATGGTGCGACCGTGGAACGAGCCCTCGAGCGACAGGATCCGGCCGCGACCGGTCAGCCGGGCGAGCTTGATCGCTGCCTCGATGGCTTCGGCGCCCGAGTTGGCGAAGAACACCCGGCTCCCGCCGCTCAGCCGGACGAGCCGCTCGGCCAGCTCGAGCTGCGGCTCGGAGGCGAAATAGTTCGAGATGTGCGCGAGACGCGACGCCTGGCCGGCCACGGCATCCACGAAGGCGGGATGCGCGTGCCCGAGCGCGTTGACGGCGATGCCGGCCAGGAAGTCGAGGTAGCGCCGACCCTCGACGTCCCACACGTAGGCGCCCTCACCGTGGTGGAGCACCGCCAGCGGGGTCGGTGAGGACTTCATCATGACGGCGCCGAAGCGGTCGAGGAACGTCATCCGGGCACCACCTCGGTACCGATGCCGGCGTCGGTGAAGACCTCCAGCAGGATCGAGTGGGGGCGCCGGCCGTCGATGATCGCCGCCTTCGCCACCCCGCCCTCAACCGCCTCGAGGCACGCGGTCATCTTCGGGATCATCCCGCTCTCCAGACTCGGCAGCAGGCGGGTGAGCTCGCGGGTGTCGATCACCGAGACCAGCGAATCGGTGTCGGGCCAATCGCGGTACAGGCCCGCGACATCCGTCAGCACCACCAGTTTGGCGGCGCCGAGCGCGACGGCGAGGGATGCGGCGGCCGAGTCCGCGTTGACGTTCAGCGACTGACCGGGCTGGTCGCGGTCGGGGGCGATCGACGAGACCACCGGAATCCGCCCGGCATCGACCTCCGCCAGCACCAGCGTCGGGTCGACCTCGACCACATCGCCCACCAGACCGATATCGACCAGCTGCCCGTCGACCATCGCCCCGCGGCGGCGCCCCACAAACAGTCCCGCGTCCTCACCTGAGATCGCGGACGCGAGCGGCCCGTGCTCGTTGATCAGCGACACCAGCTCGCGGCTGACCTGACCGGTCAGCACCATGCGCACGACCTCCATCGCCTCCGGAGTCGTCACCCGGTACCCGCCGACGAACTCGCTCGCGATGCCCAGCCGATCGAGCATGGACGAGATCTGCGGCCCGCCACCGTGCACCACCACCGGCTTGATGCCGACATGTCGCAGGTACACCATGTCTTCGGCGAACGCCCGCTGCAGCGCGGCGTCGACCATGGCGTTGCCGCCGAACTTCACCACGATGATCTCGCCGGCGAAACGCTTCAGCCACGGCAGCGACTCGATCAGCACGCCCGTCTTCTGCTCAGGCGTGATCGCATCCTGGTGCGCGCTCATGAGCTGTACGCCGAGTTCTCGTGCACGTAATCGTGGGTGAGGTCGTTGGTCAGCACGATCGCACCGGCGTTGCCCGCGTGCAGTTCGAGCTGCAACAGCAACTGTCGCGGCGACAGATCGACCTCGTCGCGCGGGCGGTCGGGCTGGCCCTTGGCACACACCCGCACGCCGTTCATCACCACGTCGACGTCGTACGGGTCGAACGCGGCACGGGTGGTGCCGATCGCGGCCAGCACCCGACCCCAGTTGGGATCGTTGCCGAACACCGCCGCCTTGAACAGGTTGTTGCGGGCGATCGCGCGGCCGACCTCGACGGCGTCCTCCTCGGTCGCCGCGCTCATCACCTCGATGACGATGTCGTGACTGGCGCCCTCGGCGTCGTGGTGCAGCTGGAACGCCAGATCCATGCAGAGATCGGTGAGCGCGGCGGTGAAGACCGCCGGGTCGGGCGCGACCCCGGAGGCACCGCTCGCCAGCAGCGTGACCTGGTCGTTCGTCGACATGCAGCCGTCGCTGTCGAGCCGGTCGAAACTCACCCGCGTCGCGGCGCGCAGGGCGGCGTCGAGCTGAACCGAGTCGAGCACGGCATCGGTGGTGATCACCACCAGCATGGTGGCCAGCCCCGGCGCCAGCATCCCGGCGCCCTTCGCCATCCCGCCGATGCGCCACCCGTCGCGATC
>DATJFV010000032.1:0-37978 GCA_035495435.1 Pseudolysinimonas sp. | reverse complement strand
GGACGTGTCGGCCATCATCGGTGCCGCTTCGTCGGGTACGTCGCTGCAGTTCATCGACCAGGTCGTGGGCGCTGGAGTCATCCAGTTCTCCCCGGCCAACACCTCGGACGCCTTCACCACCTACGACGACAATGGTCTGTACTTCCGTACCGCCCCGTCGGACGTGCTGCAGGGCCAGGTCCTCGGCAACCTGATCGCTGAAGACGGCAACCAGACCCTCGGTCTGATCGTCCTCAACGACTCGTACGGCACCGGTCTGGCGAAGTACGTCACCCAGGCGTTCGAGTCTGCCGGCGGCAAGGTCGTCGCGGCTCCGACGTACAACACCGGTGACACCTCGTTCACCAGCCAGATCAGCGAGGTTCTCGCCGCCGACCCCGACGCGATCGCCCTGATCACGTTCGACGAGGTGTCGACCATCCTCCCCGGCCTGTTCGGCAAGATCGACCCCAGCAAGCTCTACTTCGTGGACGGCAACCTGAAGAACTTCGGTGACGCCTTCCCGGCCGGCTCCCTCGCGGGCGCCAAGGGCACCCTGCCGGGCCTGTCGATCGACTCGATCAAGGGCTTCACGGACGAGCTGCAGAAGTTCCAGTCGGACAACGGTCGCCCGGCGCTCGACGACTTCAGCTACGCGGCTGAGTCGTTCGACGCGGTCGTGCTGATCTCGCTCGCGGCTCTGGCCTCGGGCTCGACCGACGGCAAGGAGATCGCTGCGAAGCTGCAGGAGGTCTCGGGTGGTTCCGGCGATGGTGAGAAGTGCACCACGTACGCCGACTGCGCGAAGATCATCGTCGATGGCGGCGTTGCCGACTACGACGGCATCTCCGGCCCGATCACCTTCGACGAGGTCGGCGACCCGACCGAGGCGTCGGTGGGCATCTACGTCTACGGTGACGACAACAACTACACCGCCTACAACGGCTGAGTAGAACCGTAGGAGGGGCCCCGGTCTTCGGACCGGGGCCCTTTCCGTATGCTCGGAGAGCTATTCGCCCAAGGATGTTGAGTACGGCGCGCGGTACCCCGCATAGTCGGGCAAACAGGAGCGTGCGCACATCGTGCCGCACACGACGAAGCCCCCGGCGGACCGGGGGCTTCGGGTCGGATGCGGTGGCTGCGCGCCTCAGGCGCCGAGCGTGCCGAGGTACAGCTCGGTGACCTTCGGGTCGTTCAGCAGCTCGCGCCCGGTGCCGGTGTAGGCATCGCGCCCCTGGTCGAGCACGTAGCCGCGGTCGCAGATCTGCAGGCAGCGGCGCGCGTTCTGCTCGACCATGATGGTCGTCACGCCCGCTTTGTTGATCTCCGAGACCCGGATGAACGCCTCGTCCTGACGCACGGGCGACAGGCCGGCGCTGGGCTCGTCGAGCAGCAGCACCTTGGGATCCATCATCAGCGCCCGCGACATCGCCACCATCTGGCGCTCACCGCCGGAGAGCGAGCCCGCGCGCTGCTTGAGGCGCTTGCCCAGCTCGGCGAAGATGCCGGTCACGAACTCCAGGCGCTCCTTGTAGGCGGTGGGGCGCTGATAGAGGCCCATCTGCAGGTTCTCTTCGATGGTCAGCGAGGGGAACACGTTGTTGGTCTGCGGCACCATGCCGACGCCGCGGGCGACCAGCTTGTTCGCCTTCAGGCCGGTGATGTCTTCGCCCTGGAGCCGCACGGCGCCGGAGCGGATGTTCACCTGCCCGAAGATCGCCTTCAGCAGAGTCGACTTGCCGGCGCCGTTCGGGCCGATGATGCCGATCAGCTCGCCCTGTTCGGCCACGAGCGAGCAGCCGTTCAGGATGTTGACGCCGGGCAGGTAGCCCGCCACCACGTTGTCGATGTGGACGACCGGCGTGGCGGTCGCCGTCGCTGCGGCGTTCACTTCTTCTTCTTCCCTTCGCCCTCGAACTCGGCTCGTCCTTCGGCCTCGATCTCGGCAGCGGTCATCGAGCTCGTCGATCCGTCGCCGTAGCGTCCGGTGACGACGCCCAGGTCGACGTCCTGATGAGCGCCCAGGTAGGCGTCGATCACCGCCGGGTTCTTCATGACGGTGACCGGGTCGCCCTCGGCGACCACTTTGCCCTCGGCCATCACGATCACCCAGTCGGCGATGTGACGCACCATGTGCATGTCGTGCTCGACGAACAGCACCGTCATGCCCTCGTCTTTCAGGTCGAGGATGTGGTCCAGCAGCGACTGCGTCAGCGCCGGGTTCACCCCCGCCATCGGCTCGTCGAGCATGACCAGCTGCGGCTCGCTCATCAGCGCCCGCGCCATCTCGAGCAGCTTGCGCTGGCCGCCGGAGAGCGATGCGGCGAAATCGTCGGCTTTGGCGTCGAGCTTGAACTTCTTGAGCAGGCCCATGGCCCGCTCCTCGATCTCCTCGTCCTGCTTGCGCCAGATTCCGGGGATGAGGCTCTGCCAGAACTTCTCGCCCGTCTGGCTCTTCGCCCCGAGCTTCATGTTCTCGACGACGGTGAGCAACCCCAGCGCCTTGGTCAGCTGGAACGTGCGCACCTGCCCCATCCGGGCCACCTTGAACGCGGGCACGCCCGACAGCGACGTGCCGTCGAAGATCCAGGTGCCGGCGTCGGGCTTGTCGAACCCGGTGAGCAGGTTGAACAGCGTCGTCTTTCCGGCGCCGTTCGGGCCGATCAGCGCCGTGATCGCGCCGCGCGGGATCTCGAGGTGCTCGACGTCGACGGCCGTGAGGCCGCCGAACGTGCGGCGCACGCCGTCGGCGACGATGATCGGATCCTTCTTCGGCACGCCCGGTGCGACCTCGCCGACGTGCAGGCCGGTGGTCTTCTCACGCATCACCGGAGCCGTCGGCTTCTCGGATGCGGTGGCCGCCTTCTTGGCGCCCGTCGCCTTCTTCGTGGGTGAGCTATCGGACAAAGGTCAGCTCCTTCTTGTCGCCGAGGATGCCCTGCGGACGGAAGATCACCAGCAGCATCAAGCCGATGCCGACCAGGATGAAGCGCAGCGTCGAGGCCTGGATCTGCGACATGAACGGCAGGAGACCCGCCGCCACCATCGCCGGCAGCACGTTGCTGAGGAAGGTCTGCAGCACCCAGAAGATCAGCGACCCGACGAGCGGCCCGAAGACCGTCGCCGCTCCACCGAGCAGCAGCGCCGTGTAGACGAAGAAGGTCAGCGACGTGACGTAGACACCGGGGCTCACCGCCGAGGGCAGTGCGTAGACGATGCCGCCGACCGCGGCGATCACGCCGCCGAGGACGAGAGCCTGCATCTTGTACTGGAACACGTTTTTGCCCAGCGCCCGCACGGCATCCTCGTCTTCACGGATGCCCTTCAGTACGCGACCCCACGGGCTGTGCATGAGCCGCCACACCGCGATCGCAGCGAGAGCCAGGGCGACGAGACCCAGGATGCGCACCCACCACTGCACGTTGTTGAACTCGAACGGGCCGAACCCGTAGGTGCCCTGCGGGATCGGGTTCGAGGCCCGGAAGCTGCTGTGGTAGCCGCTCAGGCCGTCAGCCGACCCGGTCACCGCGTCGAACGTGGTGGTCAGGAAGAGCAGACGCACCACCTCGGCCGCGGCGATGGTGACGATCGCCAGATAGTCACCGCGCAACCGCAGCGTCGGGATCCCGAGGATCACGGCGAACAGGGCGGCCGCCGCCATGCCCACGAGGGCGGCGAGCCACCACGGGAAGTTGAACGTCAGGATCGAGATGGCGTACCCGTAGGCGCCGAGGGCCATGAAGCCTGCGATACCCATGTTGAGCAGGCCCGCATAGCCGAAGTGCACGGCCAGCCCCAAGGCGGCGAGCGCGTAGGCGATCGTCGCGGGGGAGATGATCGACGAGACGGAGTTGTTGAGGATCTGAAGCCAGTCCATTTCGCGCCTAACCTATTCTCTCGCGGCGGCCGAGGATGCCCTGCGGTCGGAACAGCAGGATCACGATGAGTACGACGAGCGCGCCCGCGTACTTGAGGTCGGAGGGGATCCAGAGGGTCGACACCTCGACGAGCAGACCGACGACGATCGATCCGACGAGGGCGCCGAAGGCGGTGCCGAGGCCACCGAGGGTCACCGCTGCGAACATCAGCAGCAGCACCTGGGCGCCCATGTCCCACTTGAGGCCGGGCCGGTAGTACGCGTACAGGATGCCGGCGAGACCCGCCATGGCGCCCGACACGATCCAGACGACCCGCACCACCGCATCCACATCGATACCCGATGCGGCGGCGAGGCTGGAGTTGTCGGAGATCGCCCGCGTCGCCTTACCGGTGCGCGAGTAGGTCAACCAGAGCGCGAACGCCACGATCACGGCGACGCAGATGAGGAAGCTGGCCATGTCGACCCAGCTCAACTGCACGACACCGAACAGCGGGATCTTCTCCTGAGTGGAGAACGGCAGCTGCGTCGTACCGCCGCCGATGAAGAACTGGAAGATGTAGCGCAGCGTCAGTGACAGGCCGATGCTGACGATCATCAACTGCACGACGCCCACCCGCCGACGACGCAGAGGTCGCCACAGGATCACGTCGAGCAGCAGGCCGAGTACGGCGCTCAGGATCACCGCGACCGGGATCGCGACGTAGATCGGGAGCGCCACCGTTCCCGCGCCGACGAGCCCGGAGAGGGCGGCGACGACGATCGGGCCGAAGGTCACCATCTCGGAGTGGGCGAAGTTCGAGATGCCGGTGGTGCCGAAGACGAGCGACAGGCCCACAGCCGCCAGGGCCAGCATCAGGCCGAAGCTCAGGCCGGTGACGACGCGCTGCGTCAGCTGGTCCCAGAAGCTCGTGACGTGGCGTGTGCCCTCGCCGATGAAGAAGTTGACGGTGATGCGACCGCCCTGCCCCATCTCGGCTTCCTTGACGTTGGGGGTGTCGTCCTCGGGGTCGACGACCGCGATGCCCGCCGGGAGGGTCTCTTCATCGAGCGTGACCGTGTAGGTCGTGTTCTTCTCGGGCACGTTGACGTGCCACTGACCCTTGTCGTCGGTCTCGACCTCCTGCTTGCCGCCGGGGCCGTCGATGGTGAGGTGGACTCCCTGCAGAGGCTTGCCGTCGAGTTGCACGTTGCCGCTCACGCGGTACGGGTCGCCGTCCGCGTTCGTGGCCGCCGCCGCAGGGCCCGCTGTCATCAGGACGATCGCGAAGAGTGCGGCGAGCAACGCCAGCAGCACTCCGATCGTCCGGGGCGCGCGCGCGGCGAGCGCCATCCGGGTTGTGGACACCGAACCTCCTGGTGGTCGGGGGTGGGCACGACGAAGCCGGAGGGATCCGTCGGCACTGACGTTACCTGCCGAGCGTTAAGGGCGTGTTTCCACATCCACACGTTTCGACCTTGGTAAGTATGAAGCGGAATGCCGTGTGTGCAAAGTCGCTTAAGATTGAGCACCGGGCTTCAGCGGCGCAGCCGGGTTCACATCACGCACCTCACCGGCACTCGTGGAGATCACATGGACCAGCCCGACCCGTTCGGTTTCGTCGGCCTCACCTACGACGACGTCATGCTGCTTCCGGGGCACACCGACGTCATCCCCAGCGAGGCTGACACGTCGTCACGGCTGACCCGCCGCATCACCGTCAGCGCTCCGCTGGTCTCGAGTGCGATGGACACCGTGACCGAGTCGCGCATGGCGATCGCGATGGCCCGCCAGGGCGGTCTGGGGGTGCTGCACCGCAACCTCTCGATCGACGATCAGGCGATGCACGTCGACAAGGTGAAGCGCTCGGAGTCGGGCATGATCACCAACCCGGTGACCACCACCCCCGATGCCACGGTCGCCGAGGTCGACGCGCTGTGCGGCCAGTTCCGGGTGTCGGGTGTGCCTGTCGTCGAGGGCGATGGCCGACTGGTCGGCATCATCACCAATCGCGACATGCGCTTCGTGTCGTCGTTCGAGGCGGCCACTACCAAGGTCGCCGACGTCATGACGCGGATGCCGCTGGTCACCGCCCCGGTCGGCATCGATCCGGATGACGCGGTCGCCATCCTCGCGCAGCACAAGATCGAGAAGCTGCCGCTCGTCACCCCCGACGGCAAGCTCGGCGGGCTGATCACCGTCAAGGACTTCGAGAAGACCGAGAAGTATCCCAACGCCACGAAAGACGACGAGGGCCGGCTGCGGGTCGGCGCCGCGATCGGGTTCTTCGGCGACGCGTGGGATCGCGCGGGAGCTTTGCTCGACGCCGGTGTCGACGTGATCGTGGTCGACACCGCCAACGGCGACTCCGCCGGGGTGCTCGACATCATCCGGCGGCTGAAGGCCGACCCGGCGTTCGCCGCGATCGACGTCATCGGCGGCAACGTCGCGACCCGGTCCGGTGCGCAGGCTCTGGTGGATGCCGGGGCTGACGCCATCAAGGTGGGGGTTGGTCCGGGCTCCATCTGCACCACGCGCGTCGTCGCCGGCGTCGGGGTGCCCCAGGTGACCGCCGTCTACGAGGCGTCTCTCGCGGCGCGCGACCACGGCATCCCGGTGATCGCCGACGGCGGGCTGCAGTACTCGGGCGACATCGCGAAAGCCCTGGTCGCGGGGGCCGACACCGTGATGCTCGGGTCGCTGCTGGCCGGCACCGACGAGGCACCCGGCGACCTGGTGTACGCCAACGGCAAGCAGTACAAGAACTACCGCGGCATGGGGTCGCTCGGCGCGCTCAGCGACCGCGGCAAGAAGACCTCGTACTCCCGCGACCGGTACTTCCAGGCCGACGTGCCCTCCGACGCGCAGCTGATCCCCGAGGGCATCGAGGGCCGCGTTCCCTACCGCGGTGCGCTCGGCGCCACCGTGTATCAGCTGGTCGGGGGCCTGCGGCAGAGCATGTTCTATGTGGGTGCGCGCACGATCCCTGAGCTGAAGCAGCGCGGCAAGTTCGTGCGCATCACGCCGGCGGGGCTGAAAGAGTCGCACCCGCACGACATCCAGATGACCGTCGAGGCGCCGAACTACACGCGCTGAGCTCCGCGCTGTTTGCCCAACATTGCTAGTTTGCGCGGCCGGTACTCGTCATTGTTGGGCAGATAGCCCCGCGGCCGCCGCGAGCCGGTGCACCGCCTCGGTGAGCACCTCGGGCGAGCAGGCGAAGTTCAGTCGTGCGAACCCGGCGCCCTGCGGGCCGAAGGTGAGCCCCGAATTCAGGGCCACGCGGCCCACCTCCAGGGCGCGCTGCGCGGGGTCGTCACCCCACCCGAGAGCCGACATGTCGAGCCACGCCAGGTAGCTCGCTGCGGGCCGTGACCAGCCCACCGTGGGCAGGTGCTCGGCCAGCAGTTCAGCCAGCAGATCCGCCGAGCGGGTGATGGCACCGATGGCGCCCTCGAGCCACGCATCGCCGTGGGTGAACGCCGCGACCGACGCGTGGTAGCCCACGATGCTCGTGCGGTAGGTCACCTCCTCGTACATCGCATCGAGCAGCGCGAGGGACCGCTCCGACGCGGCGACCATGAGCGCGCACTTGAATCCGGCGAGATTGAAGCTCTTGCTCGCCGAGGTGACGGTGATGCCCCACTCGCGCGCCGCATCCGACACCGACAGGAACGGCACGAAGTCGCCGGTGACGTGCACGAGCGGACCGTGGATCTCGTCGCTCACCACCACCGCCCGGTGGCGGGCTGCGATGTCGGCGAGTGCGGTGAGCGCCTCACGCGAATGCACCAGTCCGAGCGGATTGTGGGGGTTGCTGATCAGCACCGCGCGCGCCCCCGCGGCGAGGGCGCTGTCGATCCCGTCGAGGTCGAGCCCCGTCGCCGCGAGCGGCACCTCGACCACGGCCCCGCCGGCCTCGTGCACCAGATCGCGGAACGGCGCGTACACCGGCGTGGTGATCACCACGCCGTCGCCCGGCGCGATCACCCCGCGCAGGCTCTCGACGATCGCGACACTGACGTCGGTGGTCATGCGCACCGTCGACGGATCGACGTGCCAGCCCCAGTGGCGGTCGGCGAACCCGGCGAAGGCGGCGCCGAGTTCGGCGGGGGAGGCCACGTACCCGGAGTCGTTCAGGTCGATCAGTTCGTGCAGGCGCGTGCGCACCGGCTCGGCGAGCGGGTAGTCCATCTCGGCGACGAACAGCGGCAGCACGTCGGGCGGAAAGC
Organism: Pseudolysinimonas sp.; assembly: GCA_035495435.1. GTDB lineage: Bacteria > Actinomycetota > Actinomycetes > Actinomycetales > Microbacteriaceae > JBDSKH01. Next base: position 29,910 of record DATJFV010000032.1, on the reverse strand, counting down.
TGCGCCACTTCGCCGAGGTGCGCTGCCGCAGGCGGTCGAGGGGTTCGGCGTCGATGTCCACGGTCCCATCCTGGGGCACGGTGCGGGCGGCGGGCCCGCCGGTAGGCTCGATGCGTGAGCGACATCGAGATCGGCCGCGCCAAGCGGGCCAAGCGGGCGTATGCGTTCGACGACATCGCGGTCGTACCGAGCCGGCGCACCCGCGACCCGCAAGACGTCAGCGTGAACTGGACGATCGACGCGTTCACCTTCTCGATGCCGGTGCTCGCCGCCCCGATGGATTCGGTGGTGAGCCCCGCGACGGCCATCGCCATCGGCAAGCTCGGCGGTCTCGGCGTGCTCGACCTCGAGGGTCTCTGGACCAGGTACGACAACCCGCAAGCGGCGCTCGACGAGATCCGCGGACTCGATGAGGCGCAGGCGACGAAGCGCATGCAGGCCATCTACGCCGAGCCGATCAAACCCGCGCTCATCAAAGAGCGCCTCGCCGAGATCCGCGCCAGCGGCGTGCCCGTCGCCGGGGCGCTCAGCCCGCAGCGCACCCAGGAGCACTACAAGGCCGTCGTCGACGCGGGCGTCGACCTGTTCGTCATCCGCGGCACGACGGTCAGCGCCGAGCACGTCAGCAAGACGGTCGAGCCGCTGAACCTCAAGAAGTTCATCTACGAACTCGACGTGCCGGTGATCGTCGGCGGCGCCGCCACCTACACCGCCGCGCTGCACCTCATGCGCACCGGTGCGGCGGGCGTGCTCGTCGGCTTCGGCGGCGGTGCCGCGTCGACCACCCGCAGCACGCTCGGCATTCACGCCCCCATGGCGACAGCGGTGGCGGATGTCGCGGGCGCCCGCCGCGATTACCTCGACGAGTCGGGTGGTCGCTACGTGCACGTCATCGCCGACGGCGGCCTCGGAACGAGTGGCGACATCGTCAAAGCCATCTCGATGGGCGCCGACGCGGTGATGCTGGGCTCGACACTGGCGCGCGCGACCGAGGCTCCGGGCGGCGGCTGGCATTGGGGTACCGAGGCGCACCACTCCGAGCTGCCGCGCGGCAACCGGGTGCACGTGGGCACCGTCGCTCCGCTCGAGCAGGTGCTGTTCGGGCCTGCCGAGTCGGCCGACGGGCGGGTGAACCTGATCGGTGCGTTGAGGCGCTCCATGGCGACGACCGGGTACTCCGACCTGAAGGAGTTCCAGCGGGTCGAGGTCGTCATCGCCCCCTACCACCGCGCCTGAAGGTGACCGGCTTAGGCTGACGACATGGCCGCCGAGAGCACCACCGTCACCCGTTCCACCGCCCTCGGACCGCAGCAGCGCGCCGCCGCGATCCGCTCGATGCGCGAACGGGAACTCGACGTGCTCGTGATCGGCGGAGGCATCGTCGGAACAGGCTCCGCGCTCGACGCCGTCACCCGCGGGCTGCGCACCGGTTTGCTCGAGGCGCGCGACTGGGCGTCGGGAACCAGTTCCCGCAGCAGCAAACTGGTGCACGGCGGCATCCGCTACCTCGAGCAGCTCGACTTCCGGCTGGTGCGCGAGGCGTTGATCGAGCGCGGTCTGCTGCTGCAGCGCATCGCCCCGCATCTGGTGAAGCCGGTGCGGTTCCTCTACCCGCTGACGATGCCGCTGTTCGAGCGGTTCTACATCGGTGCCGGCATGACGCTCTACGACCTGTTCAGCTACACGGGGCTGCGGCCGCCGGGGGTGCCGCATCACCGCCACCTCAGCAAGCGGCAGCTGTTGCGCGCGGCCCCGTCGCTGCATCCGGATGCCTTCACCGGCGGTCTCACCTACTGGGACGCGCAGGTCGACGACGCCAAGTACGTTGCCACCCTGGCGCGCACCGCCAGCTTCTACGGCGCCGACGTCGCCAGCCGGGTGCAGGTGGAGGGTTTCGTGAAGGTCGGCGAACGCGTCGTCGGGGTGAAAGCCCACGACCTCGAGACGGGCGAGCATTTCGAGATCCTGGCCAAACAGGTGGTGAACGCCACCGGCGTGTGGACGGATGAGACCCAGGCCATGGTGGGCGCCCGCGGCCAGTTCAGGGTGCGGGCATCGAAGGGCGTGCACCTCGTGGTGCCGCGGGACCGGTTCCACTCGAAGGTGGGCCTGCTGCTGCGCACCGAGAAAAGCGTGCTGTTCGTCATCCCGTGGGGCAGGCACTGGCTGATCGGCACCACCGACACCGACTGGCACCTCGACAAGGCGCACCCCGCCGCCACCGCCGCCGACATCGACTACCTGCTCGAACGGGTCAACGAGGTGCTGGCGGTTCCGCTCACCCGCGACGATGTGGAGGGGGTCTACGCCGGCCTGCGCCCGCTGCTGGCGGGGGAGTCGGAGGAGACCAGCAAGCTCAGCCGCGAGCACATCGTCGCCCACACGGTGCCGGGTCTGGTGGTCGTCGCGGGCGGCAAATGGACCACCTACCGGGTCATGGCCAAAGACGCCATCGACGAGGCCGTCGCCGCGCTCGACGGCAGCATCAGCGCCAGCGTGACCGAGAATGTCGGCCTGCTCGGCGCCGAGGGCTACCACGCGGCCTGGAACCGCCGCGCCAAGCTCGCCCGCGCGTTCGGCCTGCACCCCGCCCGGGTCGAGCACCTGCTGAACCGCTACGGTGTGCTCGCCGACGAACTGCTCGCCCTGCTGCGCGAACGCCCCGAACTCGCCGAGCCGCTGCCCGGCGCCGACGACTACCTTCAGGCCGAGGTGGTGTACGCCGCCACCCACGAAGGCGCGCTGCACCTGGAAGACGTGCTCGCACGCCGCACCCGCATCTCGATCGAAGCGTGGGACCGGGGCGTCAGCGCCGCGCCCATCGCGGCCCGGCTGATGGGCGACGCACTCGGCTGGAGCGACGAGCGCGTCTCTGCGGAGACCGCGAACTACCTCGCCCGGGTCGAGGCCGAACGCGCCAGTCAGCTGCAGCCCGACGACGAGCACGCGGAGGCGGTGCGCCTGCGCGTGCCCGACGTCGACACGTTGCACTGACCGCGGGCACGGCGACTAGCGCGTTCGCCTGCGGCGCATCGCCCGCCCCGCATCCGCCCGCGCACTAAAATGATGTTCATGGTCGACGTACGCAGGGTGAAGCTTCCCGGTGTCGGGGTGCTGCACACCTTCGTCACCGAAGACGGCGGCAAGGTCGGCGTGATCACGCACCGTTCGGGTAACAGCGACCTCATCACGTTCGCCGACGCCGAAGACACCGAGCACGCGCGCAAAGTGTCACTGCGGCTCGACGAGGATGAGGCGCACACGCTGGCCGAACTGCTCGGCGGTACCCGCATCACCGAGTCGCTCAGCGGCCTCGACCAGATCCCGGGGCTCAGCATCGACTGGTTCCACGTCGACTACGACGACCACATCGCCGGGCAGCCGCTCGGCAACATGACCGCGCGCGGGCTTCCGGGCGTCACCGTGGTCGCGGTGGTGCGCGGCGACACCGCGAACCCGGCGCCCGACGAGGACTTCAAGGTCTTCCCCGGCGACACTCTGGTGACCGCGGGTGCTCCCGAGAAGGTGGCCAAAGCGTTCCAGTTCTACCGCACCGGTGAGTTCAAGGCGAAGGCGCCGGCCGACTCCGTGAGCGCTCCGCCCGGGAGCTAGCACGTGGAGCACCTGGGCCCCGACCTGCTGGAACTCGGCGTCCTGTTCGTCCTCGCCTACCTGCTCGGCCGCCTCGGCAAGCTGATCGGCCTGCCGGCGATTCCGGTGTACATGGTGGTCGGTCTGCTCGCCAGCCCGAACACCGCCGCGATCCCCATCAACGTCCCGACCGATCAGGTCGAACTGGTCGCCACGTTCGGGCTGATCTTCCTGCTGTTCAACCTGGGGCTCGAGTTCGACCAGGACGAGTTCTTCGGCAACGCGCGAGCGCTGCTGATCTCCGGCGGCACGCGCATCGTCATCAACATGGCGGTCGGCATCGGTTTCGGGTTCCTGCTCGGCTGGGGTCCGCGTGAGGCGCTGGTCATCGCCGGCATGACCGCGGTGTCGTCGAGCGCGATCATCACCAAGCTGCTCATCGAGTTGCGCCGGCTGGCCAACCGCGAGACCCCCGTGATCCTCGGCATCGCGGTGGTCGAAGACATCTTCATCGCCGTGTACCTGGCGGTGGTCACCGTGATCATCAGCGGCGAGACCGACCTCGGGCAGGTGCTGCTGCGGATCGGCGTCTCGTTCCTGTTCATCGTCGTGATGTTCACCATCGCCCGGTGGGGCGGGCGGGTCGTGTCGCGCCTGGTCGGCACCCGCGACGACGAGCTGTTCACCATCTTGTTCTTCGGGCTCGCGGTCGCGTTCGGCGGCATCGGCGAGCTGGTGGGGGTGTCGGATGCGATCGGCGCGTTCCTGATCGGCCTCGTGCTGGGTGCGACCCGGTTCCGTGCCCGCATCGAGCAGCTCGCGCTGCCCATGCGCGATGTCTTCGCCGCCTTCTTCTTCCTCAACTTCGGGCTCGCCCTCGATGTCAGCCAGTTCGGCAGCGTCGCGCTACCGGTCGCTGCCGCCGTGGTGCTGACGCTGGTCGTGAACACGGCCGGCGGGCAGCTGATCGCGGTACTCAGTCGACTGACCCCGGCACAGGGTTTCAATGTCAGCGGGATGCTGCAGAACCGGGGCGAGTTCGTCCTGATCCTGGCGACCCTGGCCGCCGCGCACGGCCTCGACCCGCGGCTCACCCCGTTCGCCGGCTTGTACGTGCTGATCATGGCCATCATCGGGCCGGTGCTGGCCGTCAACTCCGAGCGCGCCGGAGCGCGGATCTTCCGCAGCCGTCGCCGGGTCGCTCTCACCGCCGACAGTGATCGCGACCGCGATTTCGCGCTCGCGGAAGCGGCGATGGCCGGGCAACCGGACGACGAGACCGTGGCGCTGGAGATCGCAGCCGACGAACTCCCCGAGGAGGACGAGGCCCTGGCGCCTGCACCCGCCGCCGAGGATGCCGAGTCCCGCCTCGCGGCGCAGGCGGGTGCGCAGAGCGACGTGCAACCGCACCGCATCGAGCGCGAACGCGACCCCGAGTACTGAGGTGACCATGACATCCGTCTCGTTCTGGAGGGTCGCGCGGCGACCCGCGTGGATCGCCGCGCTGCTGCTCAGCCTCGGCGTCGCCGCGGGGTTCGCCGCCCTGGGGCAGTGGCAGCTGTCGCGCAGCGTCGACAACGCGGAGGTGGCGCAGGGCCCCGACACCGAGGCGCCGGTGCCGCTGTCGAGCATCGCGCAGCCGCAGTCGGCGGTGACGGTGCCGCAGTTCGGGCGCCGGGTGACCGTCTCGGGAGCGTTCGTGCCCGGCGACGTGGCGGTGGTCACCGACCGCAACAACGGCGGCGCGCAGCAGGGCTCGACGGTGGTGGCGCACTTCGTCACCGATGACGGGGTGAACCTGGTGGTCGCGCTCGGTTGGGCACCGGATGCCGCACCCGGCCCCGGCGCGCTCGATCAGACCGCGCTCACGGGGCGGTACCTCGAGAGCGAGGTGGCGAGCGACTCCGACTTCGAGGCGGGGCGGCGCAGCGCCATCTCGGTCGCCGAGCTGATCAACATCTGGCCCGATTCGACCCCGGTGTACGGCGGCTATCTGGTGCTCGACCAGGCGCCTGCCGGCCTCGACGACATCTTCTCCCCGCCCCCGGAGCGTGAGGTCAGCCTCAACCTGCTCAACATCTTCTACGCGCTCGAGTGGGCCCTCTTCGCCGGCTTCGCGGTGTACCTCTGGTACCGCCTGGTGCGGGATGCGGTGGAGCGTGAGGCCGAAGTCGCGCCCGTAGAATAGGGGCATGCGCTACGCGATCCGCCCGGCCGATGTCCCGCGGATCCGGACGACGCTGAAGTTCTACCGCGTCTCGGCCATCGTCACCGGCACGTTCCTGCTGCTGCTGTGCCTCATGATGGTGTTCCGCTACGGGTTCGGCGTCGACATCGAGCTGGGCGGGCCGTTCGGGTTCCTTGCGCTGCAGCCCCGTGAACTCATCCAGGCGGTCAACCTCTCGACCATCATCCTCATCGTGCACGGCTGGTTGTACGTGGTCTACCTCGCGGCCGACTTCCTGCTGTGGCGCTACACCCGGTGGTCGTTCGGGCGGTTCCTGTTCATCGCGCTCGGTGGCATCGTCCCGCTGCTGTCGTTCTTCTTCGAGTTCCGCGTGCCCCGCTGGGTCACCGCCGTTCTTTCCGACAGTGAGGTTGTGCATGACTGATGCCGGTGAGAGCCGCCCGGTGCTCGTGGTCGACTTCGGGGCGCAGTACGCGCAACTGATCGCCCGCCGGGTGCGGGAAGCCGGTGTCTACAGCGAGATCGTGCCGCACACGGTCACCGCCGCCGAGATCGCGGCGCGCAACCCGGTCGGCATCGTGCTGAGCGGCGGCCCCTCGTCGGTGTACGAGGAGGGCTCGCCCACTCTCGACCCGGAGGTGCTCGAGCTCGGCGTGCCGACGCTCGGAATCTGTTACGGCTTCCAGGTGATGGCGCAGCAGCTCGGCGGCGAGGTCGCCAAGACCGGGGCGCGCGAGTACGGCTCGACCCAGATCCACCGGGCCGGGCCCGAGAGCGTCTTCCTCGACGGGCAGCCGGTCGAGCAGACCGCCTGGATGTCGCACGGCGATTCGGTGGTCCGTGCCCCCGAAGGTTTCGAGGTGCTGGCCTCGAGCGAGTCGACCCCGGTGGCCGCGTTCGCCAGCGACGCCCGCAAGCTGTACGGCGTGCAGTGGCACCCCGAGGTGCGGCATTCGCAGCACGGTCAGGCGGTGATCGAGAACTTCTTGCACAAGGCCGCCGGCATCCCCGCCGACTGGAACAGCGGCAACGTGATCGCCGAGCAGGTCGAGCGCATCCGCGCGCAGGTCGGCAGCGGCCGGGTCATCTGCGGGCTCTCGGGCGGCGTCGACTCCGCGGTCGCCGCAGCGCTCGTGCACAAGGCGGTCGGCGATCAGCTGGTGTGCATCTTCGTCGACCACGGGCTGCTGCGGCAGGGCGAACGCGAGCAGGTCGAGCAGGACTATGTCGCGTCCACGGGTGTGCGGCTGGTGACCGTCGACGCGCGTGAGCAGTTCCTCACCGCGCTCGCCGGTGTCACCGATCCCGAGACCAAGCGCAAGATCATCGGCCGCGAGTTCATCCGCGCCTTCGAGGGTGCGCAGGCCGACCTGATCGCCGAGTTCGCGGCCGAGGGCGACCCGGTGCGGTTCCTGGTGCAGGGCACCCTCTATCCGGATGTCGTGGAATCCGGCGGGGGCAGCGGCACCGCCAACATCAAGAGCCACCACAACGTCGGGGGTCTGCCCGAGGACCTGCAGTTCGAGCTGGTGGAGCCGCTGCGCACCCTGTTCAAGGACGAGGTCCGCGCGATCGGACGCGAACTCGGACTGCCCGAGGTGATCGTCAACCGCCAGCCGTTCCCGGGGCCCGGCCTCGGCATCCGGATCGTCGGTGAGGTGACCGCCGAACGGCTCGAACTGCTGCGTCAGGCCGACGCGATCGTGCGCGCCGAGCTGACCGCCGCCGGGCTCGACCCCGAGATCTGGCAGTGCCCCGTGGTGCTGCTGGCCGACGTGCGTTCGGTCGGGGTGCAGGGCGACGGTCGCACCTACGGGCACCCGATCGTGCTGCGCCCCGTGTCGAGCGAAGACGCGATGACCGCCGACTGGACCCGGCTGCCCTACGACGTGCTCGCCCGCATCTCCAACCGCATCACCAACGAGGTGGCCGGGGTGAACCGGGTCGTGCTCGACGTCACGTCGAAGCCGCCCGGCACCATCGAGTGGGAGTAGCTAACCCAGTTCGCCTGTCGCGACCCACGTCTGCGCGAACGACTCGCACCATCCGTTCGATTTATAGGTCAGTGACCGGCGCGAGCCCGCGGGAATCCACACCCAGCTCGTGTGTTTGACGGCCGTCGGTACGGGGCCGACCCAGCAGGTGAGCTTGATTCGTGCGCTCAGATCGGTCACCGCATAGCAGTGCACCACTGCCGTACCCCCGTTGCCCATGACCGCGCCGAGGTACGTCGCCTGATCGCAGTTGCCCACCGGTCCGGCGACCGCTGACGGGCCAAGCAGCACCGTCGCTGCAACGACGAGAGAGCTCGCCGCGGCAGCCATTCTGAGGTACCGCGTGCGGGTGGCGTGGGGTTGTGTCTCCATTCCTCAACGCTACGTATAAGTAGCATTCTTGGTCAAGAAAGAGGGGAGGGGCCGATTGCGTCGACCCCTCCCCGATAGCGGCGACTGCCCCTAGCGGCGACCCATGATGATCGCGAGCAGACGCAGGATCTCGAGGTACAGCCAGACGATGGTGACCATCAGGCCGAACGCCGCCGTCCAGGCGTACTTGCGCGGGGCGCCGTTGGTGACGCCTCGCTTGATGCCGTCGAAGTCGAGCACCAGCGAGTACGCGGCGAGCAGCACCACGAGGATGCCGAGCGGGATTCCCAGCGGAATGCCGAAGATCGAGACGCCGTCACGAAGCCCGAACATCGAGTTCGTCACGCCGAACATCATGAGACCGAAGTTCACGAGCGAGAACGCGGCGTATCCGACGAGAAGCACCAGGAAGATCTGCGTGGCACGCTTCGAGGCCCGCACCTTGCCGCTCGCGAACAGCGCGAGCGTGACACCCACCACGCCGAGCGTTCCGAACACGGCCATCGGCACGATCGCTCCGCCATTGAAGAGGATCGAGTACAGCATCGAGATGCCACCGACGAACACGCCCTCGAAGAAGGCGTAGCTGAGCACCAGGGCGGGCGACGGCTCCTTCTTGAACGTGTTGACCATGGCGAGCACGAAGCCGATCAGGGCGGCGCCGATGGTGACGATCAGGAAGTCGCCCAGCACCCACCCGATGACGGCACCGACCAGCAGCACCGCGAAGCTCACACCGGTCTTGACCAGGGTGTCTTCGTAGGTCATGCGGCCGAGCTCATCGGCGCTGGGCGAGGGTGCGGAGTACTGCGCCGACAGCTGCTCTGCGGTCGGGGTGGGCACCGAGGGGGCCGCCTGCGCACGGGCGGCGGCCTTCTCGGAGAAGATCGGGTTGCGACTGAAGACCGGGTTGGCCATGGGATGTTTCCTCGTCTCTCGGGCGGGGGTTGCGATGATTCTACGGAGAGATGCGCTCGCCGCGCCTGAGCGTTCGCCGGGGGCGAGCGCTCGCGGCATGCACGGCCCGGGCGGCCCACGCCGCCCCGACGACCACGAACATCGCCACACCGCTCGCCGTGAGCATGCCCGAGTAACCCGGGAACAGCTGCCGCAGCACCACTCCGGCAGCGATGACGAAGACCGCCATCGGCCACACCCGCAGCGGACGCGACCGCACCAGGTACCAGCACAGCAGCGGCACCACCAGCATCGTCAGATAGGCGGGCCCCGCCAGCAGCGAGACCATCGCGACCAGCGAGGGCGCGATGACCACCACCCGGCGCCATCCCACCGCGGGCAGCAGCGCCCACCCCAGCACGTGCGCGGTGACGCCGAAGGCCGCCAGAAACAGGGTGTAGGCGTTCGCCGCGCTCGCCCCGGCGATCGCTGCTCCGCCGCCGATGATCAGCGTCAGGCCCGCCCAGCTGCGGCCCGCCCAGGTGCCGAAACGCAGCCGGATCCGCCGCGAGGGCTCGCGCCAGGCTTCAGCCATTGGTGGCGAGGAACGACACCCCGAACACGATCCAGAACCCGAGCCACACATACCCGAGGACCACCGCGATCCAGGCCGGAATCACGCCGCGCTCGCCCGATACCTTCAGCTGACCCAGCGCCAGGTGGCCGAACAGGGCCGCGAGAGGGCAGGCCAGGATGCCGATGGCGAGAGCCAGGATGGCGAGCGTGTTCACGTGGCGGCGCGGGGCCTCGTCGGGTTCATCCGCGGGGATCGCGTCGACGCCCAGAACCTTGGCGTCGAGCTCGTCGTCGAGCGTCTCGTCTTCATGTCCTTCGTCGTCGAGCGCTTCGTCCTCGTGCTCGTCCTCGTCTTGGTCCTCGTGCTCGGGCTCGGCGGCCAGGTCGGCGATCGAGAGTCCCGAAGGCTCGGGCAGGGGCTCGTCGTCCTCGTCTGGCAGGGGTACGTCGGGTTCCGGCTCGCCCTCGGGCGCGGGGGCGTCCTCGCGCGGGGGAGTCGGCGGGGGAACCACCGTGCCGGCCAGAGCCGACCGCAGTGACGGGCGTTCGCCCATGCTCTCGGGCCACTCCGACGACACCGGCTCCGCTGCCGGGGCCGCCGACAGCGGCGCGGGCGCCGGCGGCGGCACGATCGGGGTCTGCCCGGTGGCGGTCTGCGCGCTGGCAACCGTCGCGAACCCGGGCACCGGGGTGCGCTTGGGCAGCGGACGCGAGCGCGGAGCCGCCGCGGTCTCGGGCGCGCGCGTCCCGCAATAGATGCAGTATTTCCAGGCAGGCTGCAGCGCGCGGGAGCAGTTCGCGCAGGCAATCATGGGGGGAGATTATCGTGTCGGGGGTGACCACCACGCCCCCCCGAACGCTTGTCATCGGTCATCGGGGCGCCAGCGGCTATCGCCCGGAGCATACGCGCGCATCCTACGAACTGGCTCTGACCCTGGGGGCGGATGCGGTGGAGCCCGACATCGTCGCCACCCGTGACGGGGTTCTCGTCATCCGCCACGAGAACGAGATCTCGGGCACCACGGATGTCGCCGAGCATCCGGAGTTCGCGCACCTGCGCACCACCAAGCGCGTCGACGGGGTGTCGCTGACCGGATGGTTCACCGAGGACTTCACCTGGGCCGAACTGAGCACACTGCGTGCGGTGGAACGGCTTCCGCAGCTGCGGCAGGCCTCATCCAGCTTCGACCGGATGCAGCCGATCCTCAGGCTCCGCGAGCTGCTCGACCTGCTCGACGGCGAGCGCGCCCGCACCGGACGCGAGGTGCGCCTCGTGGCGGAGGTGAAGCATCCGACCTATTTCGCCTCGATCGGCCTGCCGCTGGACGAACTCGTCGCCGCCGAGCTGGCCCGCTGGAACCAGCCCCGCCTGCTGATCGTGGAGTGCTTCGAGCAGACCGTGCTCACGCAGCTGCGCTCGCGCGGAATCGAGGCGCAGTACGTCTACCTGGTCGAGGGGCGCGGCTCCGCCCCCGACCTGCGCGCCGCACATGGGCGACGTGCGCTGCCGTACTCGGCGCAGCTGACCCCCGCCGGACTCGCCCGACTCGCCGGCGAGGTGCACGGGGTGAGCCTCGACAAAGGGATCATCCTGGGCGACTTGGGCATCATCGGCCGCATCCACGACGCCGGGATGGTCGCCTTCACCTGGACCCTGCGCCCCGAGAACCGCTTCCTCGCACCGGAGCACCGCCGCGGCACGGCCCCCCGCGACTGGGGCGACTGGCAGCGCGAGTTCGGCGTGATCCTCGGCACCGGCGTCGACGGGATCTTCGTCGACCACCCCGACCTCGGCCGCGCCGCCCGAGACGGCCTCTGACCCCGGCCGCCCCCAGCCGTCGTCGGCGGGCCCGGGTACCATCGACACCGACATGACCTACCTCCTCGACGGCTTCGACGCGGACCCGGGGCTGCCGAGCGGGGTCAGCCCCGACCTCGACGACGGCCTGCTGCGCGGCCTCAACCCGCGCCAGCGTGAAGCGGTGCTCTACCGGGGTCCGGCCCTGCTGATCGTGGCGGGTGCCGGCTCGGGCAAGACCAGCGTGCTGACGCGCCGCATCGCGGGCCTGCTGCAGAGCCGCGAGGCCTGGCCCAGCCAGATCCTGGCGATCACGTTCACCAACAAGGCCGCCGCCGAGATGCGTGAGCGCATCGCCCACCTCGTGGGCAGCGCCGAGGGCATGTGGGTCAGCACGTTCCACTCGGCGTGCGTGCGCATCCTGCGCCGCCAGGCTCAGGTGATGGGGCTCAAAGAGGGCTTCACGATTTACGACACCGCCGATTCCCGCGCGCTGATCAAGCGCATCCTGCGCGAGATGGACGCCGACACCTGGGGCTTCACGACGGCGGGTGTGGCGAACCGCATGTCGAACCTCAAGAACGAACTGGGCGACGTCGACACGTTCGCACGCCAGGCGAACCTCGACGACCCGAAAGAGGCGGCGTTCCTCGAGATCTTCCGGCGCTACACCGCGGGGCTGCGCCGGGCGAACGCGCTCGACTTCGACGACCTCATCGGCGAGACCGTGCATCTCTTCCGCGCGTTCCCCGAGGTCGCGGCGCTGTACCAGCGGCGCTTCCGGCATGTGCTGGTCGACGAGTACCAAGACACCAACCACGCCCAGTACGCGCTGATCCGCGAGCTGGTGAACCCGGTGAAGCCCGAGCACGTGCCGGCCGACACGCGCATGGCGCTGGATGCCGGGGGCGGCATCCCCGGTGCGTCGCTGACGGTGGTGGGCGACTCCGATCAGTCGATCTACGCGTTCCGCGGGGCCGACATGCGCAACATCACCGAGTTCGAGCGCGACTTCCCGAATGCGAAGACGATCCTGCTCGAGCAGAACTACCGCTCGACGCAGAACATCCTCGACGCGGCGAACGCGGTGATCTCGAACAACTTCGACCGGGTGGCCAAGAACCTGTTCACCGATGTCGGCGCGGGCGAGAAGATCGTCGGCTACACCGGGTACTCGGGTCACGACGAGGCGCAGTTCGTGGCCGACGAGATCGAGAAGCTGCGCGGCGCGGGAGAGACCTACGACGACATCGCGGTGTTCGTGCGCACCAACGCGCAGACCCGCCCGCTGGAAGAGATCTTCATCCGCTCCGGCATCCCGTACCGCATCCCCGGTGGCACCAAGTTCTACGAACGCGCCGAGATCAAGGATGCGATGGCGTACCTCATCCAGGTCGCGAACCCCGACGACGACCTGGCGCTGCGGCGCGTCATGAACGTGCCGCGTCGTGGCATCGGCCCGGCGACCGAGGCGGCGCTGCAGTCGCAGGCCGAGCGGCTCGATATCTCGCTGCGCGAGGCGTTGCGCCACGCCGGCGATCTGGGGTTCGGGCCGAAGCTGACCGCGTCGATCCTCGAGCTGAGCGACCTGCTCGACGAGCAGAGCGCGGTCGCGGCGACGGCTGCACCGGCCGACATCCTGCTGGCGCTGCTCGACCGCACCGGGTATCTGAAGGGGCTGCGGGCCACCGGCGACGCGCAGGATGAGGCGCGCGCCGAGAACCTGGAAGAGCTGGTGGCGCAGGCCAAAGAGTTCCGCCGCAACACCCCCGAGGGCACGCTGATCGACTTCCTCACCGGCGTCGCCTTGTTCGCCGCGGCCGACGAGATCGAGGACGACGACGGGTCGGTGTCGATCATGACGCTGCACACCGCGAAGGGGCTCGAGTACGACGCTGTGTTCCTCACCGGGGTCGAGGAGGACACCCTGCCGCATCGCATGTCCTCGGGCGAGCCGGGTGGTCTGGCCGAGGAGCGGCGGCTGTTCTACGTCGGCATCACCCGCGCCAAGAAGCGGCTGTTCCTGTCGCTGGCGATGACCCGGTCCATCTTCGGAGACACCAGCGTGGCGATGCCGAGCCGCTATCTGAACGAGATCCCGCCCGAGCTGATCGACTGGCGCCAGTCGCCCGGCGACGCCACCTCGCGCGGCGGCGTGCGGCCGCGGTCGCTGAACGCCCCGCGCGGCATGGTCGAGAGCGGCAGCCGCACGGCCCGGTTCTCATACTCCACCTCACTGCGCGGCGCCGATGCACTGCCTCCGCGGGTGAAGACTGAGTGGACCAGCCCCGTCACCAACAAGGTGCGCGACAACGGCGACCTGACGCTGGCCGAGGGTGACCGCATCCGGCATGCCGACTTCGGCGAGGGCCGGGTGACGGCGGTGACCGGCGTCGGCCCCAAGAGCGTTGCCGAGGTGCAATTCGAGAGTGCGGGGCGCAAACGGCTGCTGATCAAGATCGCGCCGATCGAGAAGCTCTGACGGCGACGAGAAGCGCTGACGGCGACGGCCGTCAGCGCAGCAGCCGCCGCGAGGGCAGCTCGCGCACCCGGCGCGGTGTGATGCGCGTGGCAACCCGCGCCAGCCGGACAGCACGGCGGAAGGCGCGACCCCGGGCGGGCAGGCCGTAGGCCTCGCGCACGGATGCCGGCAGCAGCCCCGCGGCGAGGGTGCGGCCCAGCGGCATCGCGACCCGCACCCACGCGGGAACGCGACGCGGATGCAGCAGATCACGTGCCACCGCCCGCGCGTCGTCGCCGATCTGCAGGGTCTGCACGGCATCCGCCCAATAGCGTTCGAAAGCCGCGCGGTCGGCGGGCCAGCGCTCGGGCGGCAGCTGCAGTGCGGTGCCGAGCTGCGCGCTCGCCGCGTACAGCTCGTCGGCGAGCACGTCGGTGAGCGGCCCGCGGAGCAGCTCGTGCACCTGCACACCCACCCGGTACAGGGTCGCCGCGACCCACAGTTGCCGGTCGGGATCGGTGGCACCCGGAACGCCGGCATGCGCCCGGTCGACGTACCCGGCCGCCCGCCGCACCGCCTCGGGATCGCCGAGCATGATCGCGTACACGTACCCGAGCGTGTGCCGCAGACGCCGCACCGGGTCGTCGGCGAACGCGCTGTGCGCCGCCACCCCGGCGGCGACGACCGGGTCGCCCAGCTGCAGCAGGATCGCCGCGCCGCCCCCGAGCACCAGGGTGCTGTCCCGCGCGTAGCGCTCGTACCCCGTGCTGTGCGTCACCCCAGCCATTCTCGCCCGTCGTTCTGGCCGCGAGAGGCGAATTCTGGCGGGTTGAACGCTCCAGTACCCGCCATGTGACGCCTCTCGCCGACGGATCGGGCCGTTCGGGGTCGGGATCGGGCCTCTGGGCGAAAGAATCCCGCTCCTTAAGCCAGGTTGCCCGCGCGGACGACCCACGCATCCGCCGGGAGTAGGGTTGTCGATGGTCTAAATCTCTCGATATCGAGTTATCTCGGCATCGAGACACACCTACGGCACGGAAGAAGCACGCGTGGATCTCTTCGAATACCAGGCCCGCGATCTGTTCGAGAAGTACGGGGTTCCCGTGCTGCCCGGCATCATCGCCGACACCCCCGCCGAGGCGCGGGCCGCCGCCGAGAAGCTGGGCGGCGTCACCGTCGTCAAGGCGCAGGTCAAGACCGGTGGCCGCGGCAAGGCCGGCGGCGTGAAGGTCGCGAAGACCGCCGCGGATGCCGAGGCGGCCGCCGAGGCGATCCTCGGTCTCGACATCAAGGGCCACGTCGTCAAGCGGGTCATGGTCGCCGCCGGCGCCGACATCGCGCAGGAGTACTACTTCTCGGTGCTGCTCGACCGGGCGAACCGTTCGTACCTGTCGCTGGCGAGCTTCGAGGGCGGCATGGAGATCGAGCAGCTCGCGGTCGAGAAGCCCGACGCGCTCGCCCGCGTCGAGGTCGACCCCGCCGAGGGCATCACGCTGGAGAAGGCGAAGGAGATCGCGGTGGCGGGCAAGTTCCCGGCCGAGATCGTCGACAAGGTCGCCCCGGTGTTCGTGAAGCTCTACGAGGTGTACACCGGCGAGGACGCCACCCTGGTCGAGGTCAACCCGCTGGTCCTCACCGGCTCGGGCGACGTCATCGCGCTGGATGGCAAGGTCAGCCTCGACGAGAATGCCGGGTTCCGGCACCCCGAGCACGAGGCCCTCGAAGACAAGGCCGCCGCAGATCCGCTTGAGGCGAAGGCGAAGGCCCACGACCTCAACTACGTGAAGCTCGACGGCGAGGTGGGCATCATCGGAAACGGCGCCGGGCTCGTCATGTCGACGCTCGACGTGGTCGCCTACGCGGGCGAGAAGCACGGCGGCGTGAAGCCGGCCAACTTCCTCGACATCGGCGGCGGCGCCTCGGCCGAGGTGATGGCGGCGGGGCTCGACGTGATCCTCGGCGACAGCCAGGTGAAGAGCGTGTTCGTGAACGTGTTCGGCGGCATCACCGCCTGCGACGCGGTCGCCAACGGCATCGTGAAGGCACTCGAGATGCTCGGCGACGCGGCCACCAAGCCGCTGGTCGTGCGCCTCGACGGCAACAAGGTCGAGGAGGGCCGCCGAATCCTCAGCGAGGCCGGGCACCCCCTCGTCACCCTCGCCGACAACATGGACCAGGGCGCCGACAAGGCCGCCGAGCTGGCGTCGATCGCCGGTTGAGTAGCGCGAAGCGCGTATCGAAACCAAGAACTTAGGACTTCATCAACATGTCGATCTTCCTGACCAAGGACAACAAGGTCATCGTCCAGGGCATCACCGGCGGCGAGGGCACCAAGCACACCGCGCTGATGCTGAAGGCGGGCACCAACATCGTCGGCGGCGTCAACGCCCGTAAGGCCGGCACCACGGTCGAGCACGACGGCGGCGTGACGCTGCCGGTGTTCGGCACGGTCTCCGAAGCCATGGAGAAGACCGGGGCCGACACCTCGATCATCTTCGTGCCGCCGGCCTTCGCGAAGGACGCCATGATCGAGGCGATCGACGCCGGCATCCCGCTGCTCGTCGTGATCACCGAGGGCATCCCCGTGCAGGACACGGCGGAGGCGTGGGCGTACGCCAAGGCGAAGGGCACCACCCGCATCATCGGGCCCAACTGCCCCGGCATCATCACCCCGGGTGCGTCGCTCGTCGGCATCACCCCGAACAACATCACCGGCACCGGCCCGATCGGCCTGGTGTCGAAGTCGGGCACGCTGACGTACCAGATGATGTACGAACTGCGGGACCTGGGCTTCTCCACCGCGATCGGCATCGGCGGCGACCCGATCGTCGGCACCACCCACATCGACGCGCTGAAGGCGTTCCAGGACGACCCCGACACCAAGGCGATCGTGATGATCGGCGAGATCGGCGGCGACGCCGAGGAGCGCGCGGCCGACTTCATCAAGGCCAACGTCACGAAGCCGGTGGTCGGCTACGTCGCCGGGTTCACCGCTCCGGAGGGCAAGACCATGGGGCACGCGGGTGCGATCGTCTCCGGCTCGGCGGGCACCGCTCAGGCCAAGAAGGAGGCGCTGGAGGCCGCGGGCGTGAAGGTCGGCAAGACCCCGTCCGAGACGGCGGCGCTGATGCGGGAGATCATCTCCGCGCTCTGAGTGCGGCGGCTCAGCTCCCCGAGCGGGCCGGCGGCCAGGATGTCGCACCCAACTCGCGGGAGATGTTGCGCGCGGTTTCGCGGAGGTCGTTGAGCACGTTGTCCTCGGGCGGCCACTCGGTGGACGGCAGCACGATGGCGACGGCTGCGATCACGGCACCGCTGCCGTCGACGATGGGCGCCGCGATCGACGATTCTCCGAGCACCGCTTCGTCCTCTTCGGTGGCGATGCCGCGCTCGGCGATCTGAGCCAGCGCGAGGGTCAGCGTGGCGGCATCCGTCATGGTGTCGCCGGTCAGGCTGCGCAGCGGTTTGGCCAGGACGCCGGCGGCGTAGTCGGCGTCGTAGGCCAGCAGCACCTTGCCCATCGCCGAGGCGTGCGCCGGGATCGACAGGCCCGTTTCGGGCATCTGCTGGCTCCCATCCGGGCGGCGGTTGTGGTGGATGATGATCACCTCGTCGAAGAGCTCCGCCCCGAGACGGACGGCCAGGCCGGTGCGCCGTGCCAGCTCCCGGGTCCAGCGCATGGCGCGGGCCCGCACGTCGAGGGTGTCGAGGTACACGTTCGACAGCTTCAGCAGAGCGGGGCCGAGCATGTACCGCTGACCGTTGGGCTCTTTCGCGACCAACCCGTGCTGCTGCAACGACTTCACGATGCCGTGCACCGTCGACGGCGGCAGGTCGAGGGCGGCGGCGAGCTCGGTGATGCCGAGGTGCCGGGCGCCCTGAAGGGAGGACAGTACGGCCGCAGCGCGGTCGATCGCCTGAATCCCCATCGACGCCTCCTCGTGCTCATTATGCGGGGGATTCAGATCAACGCTTGACAGCGCCCCCCGTTTCGCAGCATATTCGACATTGTCGAATGGTGTTCCAATCGGCCCGAAACCTGCTCAAAGGAGAACAGATGGATGAGAACACGACGTGGCAGAAACTCGCCGCGGAATTCCTGGGGACCGCATTCCTCGTGTTCGTCGGCGTCGGCTCGGTGCCGGCGCTCGCGATTGCACGGGGGGACGCTCCCTTCACCGGTGCCGAAC
Organism: Pseudolysinimonas sp.; assembly: GCA_035495435.1. Lineage (GTDB taxonomy): Bacteria > Actinomycetota > Actinomycetes > Actinomycetales > Microbacteriaceae > JBDSKH01. The sequence continues at coordinate 11,843 of DATJFV010000032.1, read as the reverse complement.
TCGGGTTCATCTCGCTCGCGTTCGCCACGATCGTCGTCGTCACGGTCTACGTGTTCGGCTACATCTCCGGCAACCACATCAACCCCGCCGTCACCCTCGGCCTTGCCGTCACCGGCAAGTTCCCGTGGCGCAGCGTGCCGGGATACCTGATCGCACAGGTTCTCGGGGCGGTGGTCGGCGCCTTCCTGATCGTCGGCGTGCTCGGCACCAAAGCCAGCGAGCTCGGTCTCGGCGTCGCGAGCTACGGCGACGCCACCCCCTGGTACCAGGCCTTCTTTGCCGAGTTCGTCGGCACGTTCCTGCTGGTGTTCGCCGTGTTCGGCGTGATCCACCGTAAAGCCGCGCCGGGCTGGGCGGGCCTCGCCATCGGGTTCGTGGTCTTCGCCGCGATCATCCCGGTCGCGCCCACCACGGGTGCCAGCATCAACCCGGCGCGCACCACCGGCCCGATGATCGTGCAGGCCATCCTGGGAGGAGACGTGAACTGGGTGCAGTGGCCGGTCTACGTCATCGCAGAACTGCTGGCCGGCGTGCTCGCCGCCCTGGCGTTCGGCGTGATCTCGAAGACGGCGGCGGACCGCGCCGACACCACGGGCCTCGAAGAGGTCCTCAAGGAGAAGGACAGCGCCAAGTGAAGAAGCTCATCAACGCCCCCGAAGACGTGCTGAAGGACGCCCTCGCCGGTGTCGCCGCGGCACACCCCGACCTGCGGGTCGACCATGTCAACCGCATCATCTACCGCGGCACCCCGAAGGCCGACGGCAAGGTGGCCCTGATCTCGGGCGGCGGTTCGGGTCACGAACCCCTCCACGGCGGCTTTGTCGGCACCGGGATGCTGGATGCCGCCTGCGCGGGCGAGGTGTTCACCAGCCCGACGCCGGACCAGATGCAGGAGGCGACGAAGGTCGTCGACCGCGGTGCCGGCGTGCTGCACATCGTGAAGAACTACACGGGTGACGTGATGAACTTCGAGATGGCGGCGGAGTTGGCCAACGCCGAGTCCGGTATCGAGGTGGCCACGGTGGTCACCGACGACGACGTCGCCGTGCAGGACTCGACCTGGACCGCCGGCCGCCGCGGCGTCGGCGTGACCGTGCTGCTCGAGAAGATCGTCGGTGCCGCCGCCGAGGAAGGCCGTGACCTCGCCGCGGTCACCGCGCTGGCCCACAAGGTGAACGACTCCGGGCGCTCGATGGGTATGGCGCTCACCAGCTGCACGGTGCCCGCCGCCGGCAAGCCCACCTTCGACCTGCCCGACGACATGATGGAGATGGGGGTCGGCATCCACGGCGAACCGGGTCGCAAGCGGGTGCCGCTGGCACCCGCCGCCGAGATCGCCGAGCAGCTCGTCGAGCCGATCCTCGCCGACTTCGACGCGAAGGGCCCGGCGATCGTGATGCTCAACGGCATGGGCGGCTCCCCGCTCATCGAGCTGTACCTGATGTACGGCGAGGTGGCGAAGCTGCTCGAGAAGGCGGGCGTGCAGGTGGCGCGTACGCTGGTCGGCAACTACATCACGTCGCTCGATATGGCGGGGTGCTCGGTGACGGTACTGAAGGCCGACGACGAGCTGCTGAAGCTCTGGGACGCGCCGGTCAGCACCGCCGGACTGCGATGGGGGCTCTGAGCCGATGAGCGACAGCACCGTCTCCCTCGATCGCCTCGTGGCCTGGCTCGGCCGGTTCACCGAGCTGGTGACCGATCAGCGCGCCTACCTGACCGAGCTCGACTCGGCCATCGGCGACGCCGATCACGGGGCGAACATGTCCCGCGGCATGACCGCGGTCATGGAGAAACTGGACGGTGCTACGCCGGGCGCCGCCGACGACCTGTTCAAGACGGTCGGGATGACCCTCGTGACGAGCGTCGGCGGCGCCAGCGGCCCCCTATACGGAACCTTCTTCCTGCGGATGGGGATGTCCGCCGGTGCCACGTCGTCGGTCGAAGCTCCGGCGCTCGGCGCGGCTCTGCGAGCCGGGCTCGACGGGGTCGTCGCCCGTGGGAAGGCGGAGGCGGGCGACAAGACGATGTTCGACGCGATGGCTCCGGCCATCGACGCCTATGACGCAGCCGTCGCCGGCGGGGCATCGCCCGGCAGTGCCGCCGCGGCCGCGTTCGCCGCAGCCGAGACCGGCCGCGACGCGACCGAACCGCTCGTCGCCCGCAAGGGCCGCGCCAGCTACCTGGGCGAGCGCAGCGCAGGCCACCTCGACCCGGGGGCGACGTCCACCGCGCTGCTGTTCCAGGCGCTCGCCGAGACGCTCGCGGGGTAGCGCCATGATCGGCATCGTCCTGGTGTCGCACAGCCCGAAGCTCGCCGAGGCGGCGCTCGAGCTGGCGCGCGAAATGGCTCCGGGGGAGGAGCCGCGGGTCGCCCTGGCGGCCGGAACGAACGACGGGCGCACGGGCACGGATGCCACGCGTGTCGCCGAGGCGATTGCCGAGGTCGCCTCGCCGGATGGCGTCCTGGTGCTGATGGACCTCGGATCGGCAGTGCTCAGCGCCGAGCTCGCGCTGGAGTTCGCCGGCGACACCGGCGGCGAGGTGCGGCTGTCGAGCGCCCCGGTCGTGGAAGGTCTGCTCGCTGCGGTCGTGCGGGCGCGGGGAGGTGCGAGCCTCGACGAAGCAGACCGCGAGGCCCGTGCGGCTCTCGGCGCGAAGCAGAGCCAGCTCGGCGACAACGCGACCCCCGCGGTCGAGGCGACCCCGGCATCCGGCTCGGATGTCACCGAGCGGTTCGTCATCACCAACGCAGAGGGCCTGCACGCGCGGCCCGCCTCGCTGCTTGTCGGCGCCCTCGGCGGTCTCGACGTGCGGGTCACCGTGGCCTCCGGCGACAAGAAGCCGGTCGACGGGCGCAGCCCCATCGGGCTGATGGCGTTGGGCGTTCGCGCGGGCGATGAGATCACCGTCACCGCATCGGGGCCTCAGGCTGCGGATGCGATGGCGGCGATCCGGGCGCTGGTCGCCGACTCCTTCGGCGAGTGAGCCGCGTACCGAATCGATATCGCGCCGAGACCCGAGCCGCCTAGGCTGGCACTCGTGCCGAACCGCCGACGTTCCCTCGCATCCACCGCCCTTCTCTCGGTCTCAGCCCTCGCGCTCGCCGGCTGCACGCTGATTCCGGGCACCACCATCACCACCCCGACGGCGCAGCCCGGTGGCGACGATGTCGACCGCTTCTATACACAGGAGCTCACCTGGAGCGACGAGGGCGGCAACCTCGACTCCACCACCGTCGAGGTGCCTCTCGACTGGAGCGATCCGGGCGGCGACACCATCGAGATCGCGGTCATGCGTCACCACGCCGACGGCACCCCGCTCGGCTCGCTGCTCATGAACCCCGGCGGCCCCGGCGGCTCGGGCTACGACTACGTGCGCGACTACGCCCAGTATCTGGTGACGCCCGCCGTGCTGTCGGCCTACGACCTGATCGGGTTCGATCCCCGTGGTGTGAACCACTCCAACCCGGTGATCTGCTACACCGACCCGAAGGACCGCGACCAGTACCTGTACGGCACGTACGACGCCGCATACGGCACCCAGGGCTGGGTCGATGAGCTGACGCAGCGCGAGAAGGACTACGCGAAGGCCTGCCAGGAGAACACCGGCCCGCTGCTGGCCCACATCGACGCGGCCAGTGTCGCGCGCGACATGGACGTCATCCGCGCGGTGCTCGGCGACGACACGATCAACTACCTCGGCTACTCCTACGGCACCTACCTCGGCACCATGTACGCCGAACTGTTCCCCGACAAGGTGGGCCGCATGGTGCTCGACGGTGCGATCGACCCGACGGTGAGCGACCTCGATTCGCTGGCCACCCAGATGGGCGGGTTCGAGAGCGCGCTGCGGGCCTACATGGCCGACTGCCAGAGCAACGACAGCAGCTGCCCGTTCACGGGCGGTGTCGACGCCGGCATGTCGCAGGTGCGCTCACTGCTCGACGGCATCGACGCCAAGAAGCTGCGCTCGAACGACGGGCGCACGCTCGACTCGGCGACCGTCGGCACCGCCATCGCCGAGAACCTGTACTCCGAGAGCCTGTGGTCCTCGATGACGTACATGTTCAACGACCTGTACGACGGCTCCGCCGAGTCGACCTTCCAGTCGGCCGACGACTACAACGGCCGCAGCTCCGACGGCAGCTACGAGGACAACTCCAGCGACGTCTACTCGGCGGTCACCTGTGCCGAGGGCGACCTGGGCACGGATGCTTCCGACGAGTTCGCCGACATCGCGGCCCTGAAGGCGAAGGCTCCGACCATCGGGGACTACTTCGGCTACGACGACACCTTCGTGCTGGAGGCCCTGTGCTCGAACTGGCCCTACCCGGTGCCGGACCTGCCGACGACGTACGACGCGAAGGGTGCGGCGCCGATCCTGGTGATCGGAACCAGCAACGACCCGGCGACCCCGTACGCCAACGCGGTGTCGCTGTCGAAGCAGCTCGACAGCGGCCTGCTGATCAGCTACGAGGGTGAGGGGCACACCATCTACGCCCAGGGCGTGACCTGCATCGACGACACCGTCGATGCCTACTTCATCGCAGGAACCGTGCCGAGTAAGGACCCGAAGTGCTGAACCGCACCCGCTCCCTGACCCTTGTCGCCGCGCTGTCGGTCGCGGCGCTCGCCCTCAGCGGCTGCACCCTGATCCAGGCCGTCACCGGTGGTGGCGGCAGCACGGTCACGAGCCACACCGATGAGGAGGTCGCGAAAGACCTCGAGCAGTTCTACAAGCAAGACGTCACCTGGAAGAACTGCGGCACCGGGATGCAGTGCGCCGAGCTCATCGCCCCCGTCGACTGGAACGACCCCACCGGTGACCAGATCACCCTCGCCATCGACCGGCACACCGCACGGAGCGAGTCGAAGGGCTCGCTGCTGATCAACCCGGGCGGCCCCGGCGGGTCGGGGTTCGACTTCGCGAACGGGTTCGACCCGTCGCCCGGTGTCTACGACAACTACGACATCGTCGGCTGGGATCCGCGCGGTGTCGGCCGCTCCACCCCGATCGTGTGCTTCACCGACGACGCCGACCGTGACGAGATGATCTACGGCACGTTCGATGCCCCGTACGGGTCGGAGGGCTGGCAGACGGAGCTCGCTGCGCGGCAGAAGAAGTGGGTCGATGCCTGCCAGAAGAACACGGGCGACCTGCTCGGTCACATCGACACGGTGAGTGTCGCGCACGACATGGACATGATCCGCGCGGTGCTCGGGGACGACAAGCTGAACTACCTCGGCTACTCGTTCGGCACCTACATCGGCACCATCTACGCCGAGCTGTTTCCCGACAAGGTGGGCCGGATGGTGCTCGACGGGGCCGTGGAGCCGCCGTTCGGCACCTTCGATGAGCTCGCCACCCAGATGGCCGGGTTCGACAGCGCCTTCCGCGCATACATGAAGGACTGCCTCGCGTCGGGCGGCTGCCCGTTCGACGGCCCGCTGCAGAATGCGCTCGCCGAGGCGCACGCGCTCGCACTCAGCGTCGACGGGCAGAACCTGACAAGCAGTGACGGCCGCGTCCTCGACTCGGCGACGGTCGGCACCGGTATCGCGCTCACGCTCTACAACCAGGGCAACTGGTTCTACCTGACCTCGGCCTTCCAGAACCTGATGGACGGCGACGCCGATCTGATGTTCTCGCTGGCCGACTCGTACAACGGCCGCGACTCCGGGGGCGGCTACGCCGACCGCTCGCTCGACGTCTACTTCGCGGTCACCTGCGCGGAGGGCACCATCGGCACCGACGACGTCGACCTCCAGCAGGGGCTCGGGATCATGGACGAGAAGGCGCCGATCGTCGGCGGTCTGATCGCTCTGGACGACTACGTGCTGCTGGAGGAGGCGTGCTCGCAGTGGCCGTACCCGCGGCCCGAGTTCCCGACCGAGTTCGATGCGAAGGGCGCTCCGCCGATCCTGGTGATCGGCACGACGAACGACCCGGCGACCCCGTACGCCCAGTCGGTGAAGCTGGCCGACGAGCTCGACAGTGGGGTGCTGATCACCTACAACGGCGAGGGTCACACGGTGTACGGCAACGGCGTCAGCTGCATCGACGACGTGGTCGACGCCTACTTCGTGAACGACGCGGTGCCGTCGAGCGACCCGAACTGCTGACGCCCCGCCGGAGGCGAGGCGAGCAGGCCTCACTATGATGGATTGAGTGTCGCTCGCGCAACGGTTCCATCCCCGCAATAACTCCCTGAACGCCCTGCGTCTGGCGCTGGCGACTCTCGTGGTGGTGTCGCACGCCTGGCCGCTGACCGGGCTCGAACCGGAGCCGGCGTTCGGCGGCGCCAACCTCGGCACCTGGGCGGTGTTCGGGTTCTTCGCCATCTCGGGGTTCCTGATCACCCGCAGCCGTCTGCGCGCGCGCCGCACCCGCGACTTCTACCGGGCACGCGCGCTGCGCATCCTGCCGGCGTTCCTCGTCGCGTTGCTGGTCGTCGCGTTCGTGTTCGCGCCGCTGTCGGTGTTCGTGGATCCGGGTGCCGTCTGGAACCCGTTCAGCTCGGTCACCTACGTGCTGCGCAACCTGCCGCTGTATGCGCCGGTGCTCTGGCAGCCCGGAATCGAGCACACCCTGGTGAACGCCGCCTACCCGACCGACTGGAACGGGCCGCTGTGGACACTGTTCTGGGAGGCGCTGTGCTACATCGCCATCGGGGTGCTGGTGAGCGTGCTGCCGCGCCGGGTGCTCCCCGCCGTGCTGGGCGGTTTGTTCGTGGTGCTGACCGGGGCATCCTTGGCCGCCGCACTGGGTGTGGTGCACATCAACGACCTCGTGGTGCGCGCGATTCCGATGCTGCTGGCCTTCATCGGGGGCGCGCTGCTGCTTCTGTTCGAGCAGCGGGTGCGCCTCTCGCCGCTGTGGATCATCGTGGCAGCCGTGCTGCTCGCCGTGACCATCGTCGCCGGGCTGGGGCCGAGCCTCGGCACGCTGCCGCTGGCGTTCCTGCTGCTCTGGCTCGGGGTGGTGCTGCCGCTGCAGCGGGTCGGCTCGCGGTACGACATCTCGTACGGGGTGTACATCTACGCCTGGCCCGTCCAGCAGGTCGTCACGCTGATCGCCGGGCCGGGGCTGTTCATCCCCCTCGACCTGCTGATCGTGCTGGCGGTGACGGTGCCGCTGGCGTTCCTCAGCTACATCCTGATCGAGCGCCCGGCGCTGGCGCGCAAGGCACCCGTTCCGGCCGAGGCTCCGGAGGAGGCGCCGTTCCCCTGAGCGCGGCACCCCGGCGCGGGCCGCATCGCCGACTACTCTCACTTCGATGACGCGACGCCTGACCGTGCTGCTCGCAGCCCTCGAGGCCGCGCTGAGCCTCGCGATCGGGGTCGCGATCCCACTGGTTCCGCTGACGATCATCTGGGCGGCGCAGTTCGGGTTCGGGCCCGACTGGCTGATCTTCTGGCGCGGCGCGGTCGATGTCTGGCTGCTCGGCCACGGGGTCGACGTGACGTTCACGCTTCCGGCGCAGCAGGCTGCCGCGCTCGGCGTCTCCGGGGCGGGGGCGCCCGTCGTCGTCACTCTCGCCCTGCTGGGGTTCGCGCTGCTCACCGTGCTGCTCGGGGTGCGCGCCGGCGGCCGCATCGCCGACTCGGGGCACGGTCGCCTCGGCGTGCTCAGCGCCGCGGCTGCGTTCGCACTGCTGTCGCTGGGTATCACGCTCACGGCGCTGCACCCGATGGCCCGCCCCTCGATCTGGCAGGGCACCCTGTTGCCGGCGCTGGTCTTCGCCGTCGGTCTGGGGCTCGGGATGCTGCGGGCCGCGGGCAGACGCGAGACGTCCGCGCGGGGCCGGCTGGCGCGCCGGTGGGCTGCGGTCCCGATCGATACCCGGGCGATCGCGGAGGCGGGGTTGCGCGCGGGAACCGCCGCGGCATCCGTGGTTCTGCTCATCAGCGCCGTCGCGCTGGGCCTGCGCCTGATCGTCGGGTATGCCGAGATCATCCGGCTCTACGAGGCTCTGCACACCGAGGTGGTGGGCGGGATCGCGGTCACCGCGCTCCAGCTGGCGTTGCTGCCCGATCTGGTGATCTGGGCGGCGGCCTGGTTCACGGGGCCCGGTTTCGCCCTGGGAACCGGCTCACATGTGTCACCGCTCGGCACCGCCGTCGGCCCGGTGCCCGCGCTTCCGGTGTTGGGTGCTGTGCCCACTGCCGACTTCCCGCTGGCTTTCGCGGGGCTGCTCGTGCCGGTGGTGGCGGGGTTCGTCGCGGGGGTGGCGGTGCGCCCGGCGCTGGCGCGTGCGCTCGACGGCATCCGGCCCCCCGCCGTGCTGCTCACCGGTGTTCTGGGCGGCGCGGTCGGCGCGGTGCTGCTCGCGCTGCTGGCATGGGCGGCGTCGGGGAGTGCCGGACCGGGGCGTCTGTCGGATGTCGGACCGTCGCCGGTCGCGGTCGGTTTCGCCGCGCTGCTCGAGCTGGCGCCGGCGATCGCCGTGGGGCTCGCGGTGGGACGCCGCCGGTAGGCTGGCCCCGTGCTGCGCGTCGTCGTCCTCATCTCCGGGGGCGGGTCCAACCTGCGTGCGCTGCTGGAGGCGTGCGAGCACGACGGCTTCCCCGCGCGGGTGGTCGCGATCGGGGCCGATCGCGACGCCGACGGGCTGGTCTACGCCGACGAGTTCGGTATCCCGAGCTTCGTGGTGCCGTTCGGGGCGTTCGCCTCACGTGAGGAGTGGGGCGACGAACTGCTGACCCAGGTGCGGCAGTGGGACGCCGAGCTGGTGGTGCTGTCGGGGTTCATGCGGCTGCTGCCCCCGCGGGTGGTCACAGCCCTTGCGCCGGCGCTGCTGAACACGCACCCGGCGTATCTGCCCGAGTTCCCCGGCGCGCATGCGGTGCGCGACGCGCTCGCCGCCGGGGCGACCCAGACCGGCGCCAGTGTGATTGTGGTCGACGAGGGCGTCGACTCGGGTCCGATCGTGGCGCAGCGCCGCATCCCGGTACTGCCGGATGACACCGAGACCCGCCTGCACGAGCGCATCAAGGTGGTCGAGCGCGAGCTCCTGATCGACACCGTCCGCGCCGTCGCCGATCGCACCATCGACTTGGAGGCCCTGACATGACCGACCGCGACCTCATCCCGATCCGCCGGGCGCTCGTCTCGGTGTACGACAAGGCGGGGCTTCTCGAGCTGGCCGCGGTGCTGGCCGAGCAGGGGGTCGAGATCGTGTCGACCGGGTCGACGGCGAAGCTGATCGCCGACGCGGGGCATCCGGTGACCGAGGTGTCGCAGCTGACCGGGTTCCCCGAGTCGCTCGACGGGCGGGTGAAGACCCTGCACCCGGCGGTGCACGCCGGTCTGCTGGCCGACCTGCGGCTCGATGCGCACGCCGAGCAGCTGGCCGGGCTCGGCATCGCGCCGTTCGAGCTGGTGGTGTCGAACCTGTACCCGTTCAGCGAGACGGTCGCGTCGGGCGCCGAGCCGGATGCGGTGGTCGAGCAGATCGACATCGGCGGCCCGTCGATGGTGCGGGGTGCGGCGAAGAACCACGCCAACGTGGCGATCGTCACGTCGCCCGATCAGTACGCCGAGCTCATCGAGGCGCTGCGCACCGGCGGCACGACGCTCGAGCAGCGTCGACGGCTGGCGCTCGCGGCGTTCCGGCACACGGCGGCGTACGACGTCGCGGTCGCGTCGTGGCTCGGTTCGGTGGTCGCGCCCGACGACGAGGGGTCGGGCTTCCCCGGCTGGGTCGGTGCCACCTGGACCCGCCGCAGCGTGCTGCGCTACGGCGAGAACGCGCACCAGCACGCGGCGCTGTACGGCTCTCCGCAGGGCGGCGGTATCGCTCAGGCGACGCAGCTGGGCGGTAAGGAGATGTCGTACAACAACTATGTGGATGCCGACGCGGCTCTGCGCGCGGCGTACGACTTCGAGGCTCCCGCGGTCGCGATCATCAAGCATGCGAACCCGTGCGGCATCGCCACCGCCGCGACCGTGGCCGAGGCGCATGCGCTGGCGCACGCCTGCGATCCGGTGTCGGCGTACGGCGGCGTGATCGCCGCGAACCGCCCGATCACTCGTGAGGCGGCGGAGTCGATCGCGCCGATCTTCACCGAGGTGGTCGTGGCGCCCGGGTTCGAGCCGGGCGCGCTCGAGGTGCTGCAGGCGAAGAAGAATCTGCGTCTGCTGCAGCTGCCCGCGGACTATGCCCGCGGCGCCACCGAGCTGCGCCAGATCTCGGGCGGGCTGCTGCTGCAGACGGCGGATGCGAGCTTCGCCCCGGCATCGGCGTGGCGTCTGGTTGCCGGTCCGGCCCCCGATGAGGCGACGCTGGCCGACCTGGAGTTCGCGTGGCGCGCCTGCCGGTCGGTGAAGTCGAACGCGATCCTGCTGGCCTCGGGCGGCGCGTCGGTGGGGGTCGGCATGGGGCAGGTCAACCGGGTCGACTCGTGCCGTCTCGCGGTCGAGCGGGCGGGGGACCGTGCGGCGGGTTCGGTCGCGGCGTCGGATGCGTTCTTCCCGTTCGCGGACGGCGCGCAGATCCTCATGGAGGCCGGGGTGCGGGCGATCGTTCAGCCGGGCGGGTCGATCCGCGACGAGGAGGTCGTTGCGGCGGCGCAGGCCGCTGGGGTCACCATGTATTTCACCGACGAGAGGCACTTCTTCCATTGAGAGCGTTGGTCCGGCCCACGTCGCGTCGGCTCGCCGAGGGGCAGCTGACACACCTCGAGCGGGTTCCTGTCGACATCGACCTGGCCGAGCGGCAGTGGCACGAGTACTGCGCCACGCTCGGCACCTGGGGCGTCGAGACGATTCCCGTGCCGGCAGATGACTCCCTGCCCGACTCGGTGTTCGTCGAAGACGCCGTGGTGCTGTTCGACGACCTGGCGGTGCTGACCAGCCCGGGTGCCGAGAGCCGTCGACCCGAGACGGATGCCGTGGCCGGCGTCGTGCGCACGCTCGGTATCGAGCTGGTCGCCCTCGAGCTCCCGGGGACCCTCGACGGCGGGGATGTGCTCAAGGTCGGACGCACCGTCTACGTCGGCCAGGGCGGCCGCACCAACGGCGAGGGAATCCGGCAGTTGCGCGCACTGCTCACGCCTCGGGGCTGGACCGTGGTGGGCGTGCCGGTCACGCGGGTGCTGCACCTGAAGTCGGCGGTCACGGCACTGCCCGACGGCACCGTCATCGGCTTCGCGGATGAGGTCGACCACCCCCAGCTGTTCCCGCGGTTCCTGCCCGTGCCGGAGCGGGGTGCGGCAGTGGTGGTGCTGGCGGACGACACGGTGCTGATGGCGTCGTCGGTGCCGCGCTCGGCAGAGCTGGTCGAGAGCCTCGGGTACCGGGTCGTCACCACCGACATCAGCGAGTTCGAGAAACTCGAGGGCTGCGTCACCTGCCTCTCGGTCAGAATCCGCTCCTGACGGCGGCAGCGCGCTCCTGCCCTGACAGCGGTGACCTAGCCCGCATTCGTGAGCGCGGGGACGGCCCCCCTTCCGCCGCGCTCCGGTTCGGTGACATCACCGAACTCTCCGCCCCGGTCGTTCGGTGACGCCGTGTCACCGAACCCGCCGCCCCACCGGTGACGTCGTGTCACCGGTGACCTCGTGTCACCGAAGCCTTGGGGCCACCGGTGACGCTGTGTCACCGAACCCGAGGGCGACGGGGAGGTGGGCCGGAGGGGTGGGCCCGAGGATGGGTGCCGGCGGCGCGGTCGGCCGGTGCGCAGCGGTCGACGCCGGCGGTGAGCGACCCTTGCATTCACGTCCACCGCGGGTCTAGGTTGGAAGGCTGCCCGGCGATGGCCCGGGCATCGGACACGGGGAGGCCACGATGATGACGACGACCAGCACAGTCACCGTGGCCCCGCGGCGCTAAGAGCCAAC
>DATJFV010000031.1:0-40863 GCA_035495435.1 Pseudolysinimonas sp. | reverse complement strand
CTCTTTGCGGGTGAACTCGGGGATGTCGTCGACATCCTGCACCCAGTCCCAGCGCGGGTCCTTCGCGAGCACCGCGATCACCTTGGCGTCGCTGCCGCCGTCGTCGGTCATGTTGAACACGCCGACCGGGCGGACGGTGAGGCCGCTGCCGGGGTAGAGCTCGGCGTCGAGCAGCACCAGCACGTCGACCGGGTCGCCGTCGAGGCCCAGGGTGTGCTCGAAGAAGCCGTAGTTGGTGGGGTAGCCGAACGCGGTGTACAGCACCCGGTCGAGGTGCACCCGACCGGTCTCGTGGTCGACCTCGTACTTGACCCGGCTGCCCTTGGGGATCTCGATCACGGCTTCATACGCACCCATGTGGATAACGTTAGTGGATGCCCGATCGGCCCCGACTGACGCCGGCGATCGCCGACGTGCGCCGTGCGGTGCGCGACGCGCTGCCGGGCGACGGCGCCTCCGGCGGCCTCGTCCTCGTCGCGCTCAGCGGTGGCCCCGACTCGCTGGCGCTCGCCGCCGCCACCGCGTTCGAGGCGCCGCGTGCGGGGCTGCGAGCGGGCGCGGTGATCGTCGATCACGGGCTGCAGGATGCCTCGGCAGCCGTGGCGGATCGCGCGGCCGAGCAGGCGCGCACCCTCGGTCTCGACCCGGTGCGCATCGTGCGCGTCGAGGTCGGCACCGACGGCGGCCCGGAGGCCGCAGCCCGCAGCGCACGGTACGCGGCCCTGGATTCCGCGGCCGACGAGCTTTCCGCCGGCGTGATCCTGCTCGGGCACACGTTGGATGATCAGGCCGAGTCCGTGCTGCTGGGTCTGGCACGGGGATCGGGTGCGGCGAGCATGCAGGGCATGGCGCCGGAAACCGGGCGGTACCGGCGGCCGCTGCTCGGCATCCGGCGCGCCACAACCGTGCAGGCCTGCGCCGACGCCGGGCTCGAGCCCTGGGACGACCCGCACAACGCCGACCCCGCGTACGCCCGGGTGCGGGTGCGCGAGACGGTGCTGCCGGTGCTCGAGCGGGAGCTCGGGCCGGGCGTCGCGGAGGCCCTCGCCCGCACGGCCGAGCAGCTGCGCGAGGACGCCGACGCGCTCGACGCGTTCGCCGGCGAGGTGGCGGAGGACATCGTCGAGCTCGAGGAGGCCGGGGTGTCGCTCAGCGTCAGCGCGCTCGCCGCGAACCCTCCGGCTCTGCGGCAGCGGCTGATCCGGCTGGTCGCCGCGTCCGAGTTCCACGTCTCACTGAGTCGCGCGCAGACGCTCGCGATCGCCCGGCTCGTGACCGACTGGCACGGCCAGGCCGCCCTCGACCTGCCCGGCTTCACCGCCGAGCGCCGCGGCAGCCGCATCCGTCTGGTGTCGTCGACCGCCGGCCCGCTCACCGGCCGCAAGCCTGCGGCAGACTAGGTGCATGGACTCCGCGTCGATCGCCTCCGACCTCACCAAGGTGCTCGTCACCGAACAGCAGATCCACGAGCGCATCGCCGAGATGTGCCGGCGGATCGAGGCCGATTACGAGGGCCGCCCGGTGCTCTTGATCGGCGTGCTGCGCGGCGCGGTCATGGTGATGGCCGACCTGGCGCGCGAGCTGCGCAAGCTCGATGTCGAGATGGACTGGATGGCGGTGTCGTCGTACGGCGCCAGCACCCAGTCGAGCGGTGTGGTGCGCATCGTGAAAGACCTCGACACCGCGCTCGCCGGGCGCGACGTGCTGATCGTCGAGGACGTCGTCGACTCGGGGCTCACCCTGTCGTGGCTGCGCGAGAACCTGGAGTCGCGCGGACCGGCCAGCGTCGAGATCTGCGCCCTGCTGCGCAAACCCGAGGCGGCGAAGGTCGAGATCGACGTGAAGTACGTCGGGTTCGACATCCCCACCGACTTCGTCGTGGGCTACGGCCTCGACTACGCCGAGAAGTACCGCAACCTGCGCGACGTGGCGGTGCTCGCACCGCACGTCTACTCAGGCGAGTAGGGCTCCGCTCCCGGCGAACACTCGGACGCCGCCGAGGTGCCGCGCTGTAGCCTGGCAGGCACCATGGACTTCAAGCGCATCTTCCGCGGACCACTGATCTGGATCATCGTGGCCGGCGCCCTCATCTGGGTCGCCGTCTCTTTCGTGACCGCGTCCAACTTCCGCGAGATCACCACGCAGGAGGGCCTGACACTGCTCTCCGGCAACACCGTCGACACGGCGAAGATCGTCGACGGCGAGCAGCGCGTCGACCTCACCCTCAGCTCCGACTACAAGAACTTCGGCAAGAGCGTGCAGTTCTACTACGTCTCGCAGCGCGGCGGCGACGTGGTCAAGGCGATCACCGACAGCAGCGCCAAGTTCGACGACGAGGTGCCGCAGACCAACTGGTTCACCGGCCTGCTCGGCATCCTGCTGCCGCTGCTGTTCATCGGCGTCATCTTCTGGTTCATGCTCTCGAGCATGCAGGGCGGCGGCAACCGCGTCATGCAGTTCGGCAAGTCGCGCGCGAAGCTGGTCAGCAAGGAGAGCCCGAAGGTCACGTTCGCGGATGTCGCCGGCTCCGAGGAGGCCGTCGAGGAACTCCACGAGATCAAGGACTTCCTGAAGGACCCGGCCCGCTTCCAGGCGGTCGGCGCCCGCATCCCGAAGGGCGTGCTGCTGTACGGCCCTCCGGGAACGGGTAAGACCCTGCTCGCCCGCGCCGTCGCCGGCGAGGCAGGGGTGCCGTTCTATTCGATCTCCGGCTCGGACTTCGTCGAGATGTTCGTCGGCGTCGGCGCGAGCCGCGTGCGCGACCTGTTCGAGCAGGCGAAGCAGAACTCGCCCGCGATCATCTTCGTCGACGAGATCGACGCGGTCGGCCGCCACCGCGGCGCCGGCCTCGGCGGTGGACACGACGAGCGCGAACAGACCCTCAACCAGCTGCTGGTCGAGATGGACGGCTTCGACGTCAAGACCAACGTGATCCTGATCGCGGCGACCAACCGCCCCGACATCCTCGACCCCGCACTGCTGCGTCCGGGTCGCTTCGACCGCCAGATCGGTGTCGACGCGCCCGACTCGAAGGGCCGGCTGAAGATCCTCGAGGTGCACGCCAAGGGCAAGCCGATGGCCAAGGGGGTCGACCTCGAGGTGCTGGCCCGCAAGACGCCCGGCTTCACCGGCGCCGACCTGGCCAACGTGCTCAACGAGGCGGCGCTGCTGACCGCCCGCAGCAACGCGCAGCTGATCGACAACCGCGCCCTCGACGAGGCGGTGGACCGCGTCCTCGCCGGCCCGCAGCGTCGCACCCGCATCATGAACGACAAAGAGCGCCTGATCACCGCCTACCACGAGGGCGGCCACGCCCTCGCGGCGGCGGCGATGCGCCACACCGACCCGGTCACGAAGGTGACGATCCTGCCCCGCGGCCGCGCCCTCGGCTACACGATGGTGCTGCCGCTCGAGGACAAGTACTCGGTCACCCGCAACGAGCTGCTCGACCAGCTGACCTACGCGATGGGCGGCCGCGTCGCCGAGGAGATCGTGTTCCACGACCCGACCACCGGGGCGAGCAACGACATCGAGAAGGCCACCGGCATCGCGCGCAAGATGGTCACCGAGTACGGCATGAGTGCCACCGTCGGCGCGGTGAAGCTGGGCCAGTCGCAGGGCGAGGTGTTCCTCGGGCGCGACATGGGTCACCAGCGCGACTACTCCGAAGAGCTCGCCGAGAAGGTCGACGTCGAGGTGCGGCTGCTCATCGAGCAGGCACACGACGAGGCCTGGAAGGTGCTCAACGACAACCGCGACATCCTCGACAACCTCGCGAAAGAGCTGATCGAGAAAGAGACGCTCGACCACATCCAGCTGGCCGAGGTCTTCAAGGACGTCAAGCGTCTGCCCGAGCGTCCGCTGTGGCTCTCGAGCGACAAGCGTCCGCTGAGCGACCAGCCGCCGATCAAGATCGCCGCGAAGGCCCCGGTCGACCCGGGCATCGTCGACGGTGGGGTCGACTCCGACACCCCGTCGCGGCCGAAGCGCACCCCGCGCCCGCGCAAGAACCCCGGCATCGCGACAGCCTGACGGCCGTGGGCATCGACTCCCCGAGGATCGAGGCAGCGGTGGCCGAGATCCTCGCCGCGATCGGCGAGGATCCGGCGCGTCCGGCCCTCGTCGACACGCCGCGCCGGGTGGCCGAGGCCTACGCCGAGTTCTTCTCCGGCATCGGTGAAGACCCGCTCGGCCCCCTGCGCGACAGTGCAGAGCTCGTGGCGGCGCCCGAGGAGCTCGGTGAACTAGTGCTGCTGCGCGACGTCGACTTCCGGTCGGTCTGCGAGCACCACCTGCTGCCCTTCCTCGGGGTCGCGCACCTCGCCTACGCCCCCGGTGACCGGATCGTCGGACTCGGCCGCCTCACCCGCGTGGTCGAGATACTCAGCTCGCGGCCCCAGCTGCAGGAGCGCCTGGGCGAGCAGATCGCCGACACCCTGCAGGAGGGGCTGGCTCCGCGCGGCGTGCTGGTCGTGCTCGACGCCCGCCACGGTTGCGTCACGGCACGCGGCACCCGCCAGGTCGACAGCACCACGGTGACGATCGCGAGCCGGGGCACGCTCTCCGACCCGACCGTGCAGGCCGGGGTGCTGGCCACCCTCGCCCGCGGGGTGGAGCGATGAGCGCCCCCGTCCAGATCATGGGCGTGCTGAACGTCACGCCCGACTCGTTCAGCGACGGCGGCCGCTGGCAGCATCCGGATGACGCGATCGCCCACGCCGTCGAGATGGTGCAGGCGGGCGCGGTGATCATCGACGTCGGCGGCGAGTCGACCCGTCCCGGCGCCACGCCGGTCGAAGCTCCCGAAGAGCGGCGACGGGTGGTCCCCATCGTGCGCGAACTGGTCGCCCGCGGCATCACGGTCAGCATCGACACGATGCACGCCGACATCGCCCTCGCGGCCGTCGACGCCGGTGCCGAGATCATCAACGACGTCTCCGGCGGCCTGGCCGACGAGGGCATGGGCCGGGTGGCGGCCGAGACCGGTGTGCACTTCATCGCCATGCACTGGCGCGGCGGGGCGGATGTCGCGGCCGGCTACCGCGACGTGGTCACCGAGGTGCGCGAAGAGCTGAAGACCCGCGTCGCCGAGCTGGTGGTGCGGGGCGTCGAGCCGAGCCGCATCGTGCTGGATCCGGGGCTCGGGTTCGCCAAGGACACGGAGCACAACTGGCAGCTGCTCGGCCGGCTGGAGGAGCTGGCGAGCCTCGGCCACGGCATCCTGATCGGCGCATCGCGCAAGCGCTTCACCGGCGCGCTGCTGCCCGAGGGGTCGCCCATGGAGGACCGCGACCTGCCGACCGCCGTCATCAGCGCACTCGCCGCACGGTCGGGAGTGTGGGCGGTGCGCGTGCACGACGTGCCCTCGACTCGCCTCGCGTTGGATGTCTGGCAGCACTGGCAGCAAGGAGCGCAGCGATGATCGCCGACCGCATCACTCTCACCGGGTTGCGCGCCACCGGGTTCCACGGCGTGTTCGCCGAGGAGCGCGCCGCCGGCCAGGAGTTCATCGCCGACGTCACCGTGCACCTGGGGCTGCACGACGCGGCCGCGTCGGACGAGCTCGCGCAGACGGTCGACTACGGCGCGCTGGCCGAGGGTGTGGTCGCGGCGATCGAACGTGATCCGGTGGACCTGATCGAGACGGTGGCCGAGCGCATCGCCGCCGTCGCGCTGGGGTTCGCCCGGGTCGAGACGGTGGACGTGACCGTGCACAAGCCCAGTGCGCCGATCACCGTGCCGTTCGATGATGTCAGCGTGAGCATCACCCGGAGCCGTGGCTGATGTCGGTGCTCAAGCGCAAGATCGAGGTGCCGGCGGTGGTGGCGTTCGGCTCCAATCAGGGCGACCGCGCGGCGACCATTCTTGCGGCAGCACGCGAACTCGCCGACGCACCGGGCGTCGAACTCACCGCGATGTCGTCGCTGCACGAGACGGTGGCGCTGCGACCCGAAGGCCGTGACGCAGACGCGCCGGCGTACCTGAACGCGGTGGGCCTCATCCGCACCACCCTCACGCCGCCCGCCCTGCTGCAGCTGCTGCAGACGATCGAGAACGCGCACGGCCGGGTGCGCGCCGAGCGCTGGGGCGACCGCACGCTCGACCTCGACCTGATCGACGTCGCCGGCATCCGCCACGACGACCCCGAGCTGACGCTGCCGCATCCGCGGGCGTTCGAGCGCGACTTCGTGCTGAAGCCGTGGCTCGAGGTCGATCCGGATGCGGTGCTCACCGGGCATGGGCGCGTCGCCGACCTGGTGGCGGCTCTGTGACCCGCACGCGACCCGGCACCCTGATCGTGCTGGCGGTCATCGGAACGGGGGCCGGCATCCTGCTGCAGGCGGTGCTGGCCGCGATCAGCATGCCGAAGCTCCGGCCCGAGTTCACCATGTCGATCACGCTCGCCCTCGTCGGTGTGGCGGCGGTGCTGCTGGCCGTGCCGGTGCGCCGTGCCGTGCGCAGCCACGGCCCGCGGCGTGTGCGGGTCGACCCGTTCTACGCCACCGCGGTCGTGGCGCTGGCGAAGTCCGCTGCCCTCGGTGGGGCTCTCCTCGCCGGGCTCGGCCTGGGGCTGGTGGCCGAGTTGCTGGTGCGCTCGGGTGCGCCCGAGGGCGAGTCGTATCTGCGCGTGTTCGCGGTGCTCGGCGGCGGTGTGCTGCTCACCGTCGGGGGGCTGGTGGCGGAGTGGTTCTGCACGGTGCCGAAGGACGGCGGCGACGAGCCGGGGGCCGGGCCGATGGCGCCCGCCGGGTAGCGTGGTGACGTGAGCACGACGACGCGACTTGAGCCCGTTGCCGGCGAGTGGCAGCGGGTGTCGCCGAAGTACATCGTCGTCGACCTGGTCGGCACCCTGATCAGCGCCGCCGTCATGACGGTGGCGAGCGGGCTGCCCTGGTTCTTCAGCCAGATGATGTGGCTGCTCGCGCTGCCCATCGTTGTCGGGGTGACGGGCATCGTGATGGCCTGCCTCACGCCGCGACGGGTGCGCTCGATCGGCTACCGGCTGCGCGACGACGACCTGCTGTTCCGGCGGGGGCTGATGTTCCAGCGCTTCGTCGCCGTGCCGTACGGGCGCATGCAGCTGGTCGACATCAACCGGGGGCCGCTGGCCCGGGCCGTCGGGCTCTCCGAACTGAAGCTGGTGACCGCGGCGGCGGCGTCGAACGTGACCATCCCGGGCCTGCCGGAGGCCGACGCCGAGGCGTTGCGCGACCGGCTCGTCGAACTGGCGGAGACGCGCCGGGCGGGGCTGTGAGCGACCGGCTCGCCGACGGCGAGTGGCACCGGCTGCACCCCGCCACGCCTTTGCTGCGCGGCGGCCTGGCGCTCGTGGCCATCCTCGGCATCGTGGTCGCGAACCTGCGCGAGCGTCTGCTGGAGTTCTTCTTCGGGGGCCAGGGCACCCCGGGCGACCCGGTCGACGAGATCGTCCAGCGCGGCCTCGTCCCGATCGCCCTGCTGGTGCTGGCCGTCGCGCTCGTGCTGTTCATCGGCGGGTTCTACCTGTCGTGGCGCATGCACACGTTCCGCATCACGGATGAGCTGGTCGAGGTGCGCAGCGGCATCCTGTTCCGCACGCACCGCAAAGCCCGGCTCGACCGCATCCAGGGCATCAACATCGTGCGGCCGCTGTTCGCCCGCATTTTCGGCGCCGCCCGGCTCGAGATCACCGGCGCCGGCAACGACGCGAACGTGCAGCTTGCCTACCTCGGCAGCGCGACGGCCGACGCGCTGCGCCGCGACATCCTGACCCTCGCCTCCGGCACCGCCGTGCGACCGGATGCGCCCCCGCCCGCACTCGCCGCACCCGGCGGCGTCATCGGGCAGCGCGTGGCCGAGTTCACGGCGCCCGAGCTCGATCCGACCCTCGCGGAGCCCGCGAGCGTCGTGACCATGCACCCCGGCCGCCTGATCGGCTCGACCCTGTTGAGCACCGGGACCATCTGGTTCGTGGTGTTCGTCGGCGGCGCGATCGTGGCGGCGGCGATGTTCCGCGAGTTCTTCTACGTGTTCGGGGCGGTGCCCTTCCTCTTCGGTCTCGGGTCGTACCTGGTCAACCGGGTCGTGAAGTCGCTGCGCTACACGATCGCCGGAACCCCCGACGGCGTGCGGGTCGGGTACGGCCTGCTGTCGACCAGCAACGAGACCCTGCCGCCGGGCCGCATCCACTCGATCTCGATCAGCCAGTCGCTGCTCTGGCGGCCGTTCGACTGGTGGGAGGTCAAGGTGAACCGCGCCGGCCGGTCGTCGGCGCAGGGCGCAGCCGGGCAGCAGAACACCACGATCCTGCCGGTCGGGTCGCGCGCCGAGGTGTTCAAGGTGCTCGAACTGGCGCTGCCGGGACTCATCGACGACGGCACGCGCGACGTCATCACCGCGGGGCTCGCGCCGGCAACCCCCGACGACGGTTTCACGAACTCCCCGCGGCGCGGTGCAGTATTGCGGTGGTTCTCGTGGCGGCGCAACGGGTTCGCGCTCCGGCCGGAGGCGGTGGTGCTGCGGCGCGGGCAGGTGTGGCGCGAGCTGATCGTGGTTCCGGCGGCGCGCATGCAGAGCGTGTCGCTGCATCAGGGTCCGCTCGATCGCGCATTGCGGCTGGCGGAGGTGCACGTACACACGGTCGCGGGGCCGATCAGTGCCCGGCTCGGGGCGCTCGACGCCTCCGATGCGAGCGGGTTCTTCCGCGATGCCGCCTCGACGGCGGTGGCCGCCGCGGCTGCCGACCGCACCCACCGCTGGCGCACCGGCTGGGCCTCGTCGTGAGCGCCGCCCAGCGGTCGGGCCGTCTCGGTGTCGGCGTCGTGGGCGCCGGACGGGTGGGCCCGGTGATCGGGGCGGCGCTCGGCGGAGCGGGGCACGCGGTCGTCGGCATCAGCGCCGTGTCGCAGGAGGCGCGGGATCGCGCCGACGCCATGCTTCCGGGTGTCCCGGTGCTCGAGGTTCCGACGATCGTCGAGCGCAGCGAACTGGTGGTGCTGGCGGTGCCGGCCGATCAGCTGCCCGGACTCGTCTCCGGGTTGGCGGCGACCGGTGCCTGGCAGCCGGGGCAACTCGTCGTGCACACCGCGCCTGGGCTCGGTACCGGGGTTCTCGCCCCGGCGGTCGCGGCGGGCGTCATCCCGTTGGCGATCTCGCCGGCCATGGTCTTCACCGGCACTTCCATCGACCTCGCCCGGCTGCGCGAGTCGTGGTGCGCGGTCACCGCGCCCGGCCCGGTGCTGCCGATCGCCCAGGCCCTGGTGGTCGAGATGGGCGCGGAGCCGGTGGTCGTCGCGGACGCCGACCGGGCCGCCTACGCGGCAGCGCTCGAGGCGGCGAGCGGGTTCGCGAGCGCCGTGGTCACCGAATCTCTCGACGCGCTGCGCCGCATCGGCGTCGAGCATCCCGGCCGGGTGCTGGGCTCGGTGGTGCGCTCGGCGGTCGAGAACGCGCTCGCCGACGCCGGGGGCGAGCGGCACAACTCAGGACATCTGGCCCCCGAGCCGCCGCAGGCCCCCGGAATCGCCGGAATCTCCTGAGTTACGCAAGCCGATACGATCGCAGGGTGACCCGCCCCGTCGTTCTCGAGACGATCGCGCAGGTTCGTCAGACCCTGTCGGGCACCGTGGCCCTCGTTCCCACCATGGGCGCGCTCCACGAGGGGCACCTGGCCCTGGTCGAGCGGGCACGGCAGCTGGCCGACACGGTGGTCGTGTCGATCTTCGTCAACCCGCTGCAGTTCGGCCCCTCCGAAGATCTGGCGAAATACCCGCGCGACCTCGACGCCGACCTCGACGCGCTCGAGCCCCACGGTGTGGCCTACGTCTTCGCGCCGACCGCCGACGAGATGTACCCGGACGGGGGCGCCCAGGTCACCGTCTCCAGCGGCCGCATCGGCGAAACCCTCGAGGGCCGCTCGCGCCCCGGCCATTTCGACGGGGTGCTCACCGTCGTCGCCAAGCTGCTCGGCATCGTGCGGCCCGATGTGGTCGTGTTCGGGCAGAAGGACGCCCAGCAGGTGTTCCTGGTGCAGCGGATGGTGCGCGACCTCGACATCGCGACGCGGGTGGATGTGGTGGAGACCGTGCGGGCCGCGGACGGGCTGGCGCTCTCCAGTCGCAACCGGTACCTCGACGCGGACGAGCGCCGGGCGGCGCTCGCGCTGAGCCGCGCGCTGGAAGCTGCTGCGGCATCCGGAGATCGCGGCATCGACGCGGTGCTCGCCGCCGCCCAGTCGGTGCTGATGGGCGAGGAACTGGTTAAGCTCGACTACCTGAAGGTCGTGGACCCGCGCACCTTCCAGCCCGTCGACGACGACTACCGCGGGCCGGCGCGCGTGCTGATCGCGGCGAAGGTCGGCGACACCCGCCTGATCGACAACGACTCCCTGTATCTCAACTGACGAGACCCGAGCTGAGCCATGACCGAAGAACCCACCGAGAACGAGCAGCGGGCGGTGCGCCTCGCCAAGCGCGAGCGCCTGCTCGCCGAGGGCGACGCCTACCCGGTCGAGGTGCCCGTCACCCACAGCATCCCCGAGGTGCGTGCCGAGTGGGGCCACCTCGAGGCCGACGCGACCACCGGTGTGACCGTCGCCCTCGCCGGGCGTGTGGTCTTCGCCCGCAACACCGGCAAGCTCTGCTTCGCCACGCTGCAGTCGGGGGATGGCAGCCGCATCCAGGTGATGATCTCGCTGGCCGAGGTGGGCGAGGAGTCGCTCGAGCGCTGGAAAGAGCTGGTCGACCTCGGTGACATCGTGCAGGTCGAGGGCGAGGTGATCTCGTCCAAGCGCGGCGAGCTGAGTGTGCTCGCCACCACCTGGCGGATCGCGGCGAAAGCACTGCTGCCGCTGCCGAACCTCTACGAGGGCACCGAGCTCAGCGACGAGACCCGGGTGCGTCAGCGCTACCTCGACCTGATCACGCGTGAGCAGGCCCGCGTCAACGTGCGCACGCGCGCGGCGATCAACGCCAGCATCCGCCAGACCCTGACCGGCCACGGGTTCCTCGAGATCGAGACTCCGATGCTGCAGACCATGCACGGCGGCGCGAGCGCGCGGCCCTTCATCACGCACTCCAACGACCTCGACATGGACCTGTACCTGCGCATCGCGCCGGAGCTGTTCCTCAAGCGCGCGGTGGTGGGCGGCATCGAGCGGGTGTTCGAGATCAACCGCAACTTCCGTAACGAAGGCGTCGACGCCACCCACAACCCCGAGTTCGCGATGCTCGAGGCCTACCAGGCGTACGGCGACTACAGCACGATCGGCGACCTCACCAAAGAGATGGTGCAGAACGCGGCGCTCGCCGTCGCCGGATCGCACGTCGTCACCCTGGTCGACGGCAGCACCTTCGACTTCGGCGGGGAGTGGCCGAGCATCTCGATGTACGACTCGCTGTCGGAGGCGGTCGGGCGCGAGGTCACCCCCCAGACCGGACTCGACGAACTGCAGCGGCTCGCCGACGACGCCGGCGTCGAGGTGAAGATCCCGACCCACGGCAAGTACATCGAGGAGCTCTGGGAGCACCACGTCGCTGACTCGATCCTCGACCGTCCCACGTTCGTGCGCGACTTCCCCGTCGACACCAGCCCGCTGGTGCGCGACCACCGCAGCATCCCCGGCGTGGTCGAGAAGTGGGACCTCTACGTGCGCGGGTTCGAGCTGGCGACCGGGTACTCCGAGCTGGTCGACCCGGTCATCCAGCGTCAGCGGTTCATCGACCAGGCCAAGCTCGGCGCCCGCGGAGACGTGGAGGCGATGCGCCTCGACGAGGACTTCCTGCGTGCGATGGAGCACGGCATGCCCCCGATGGGCGGCATGGGCATGGGCATCGACCGGCTGATGGTGGCCCTCACCGGCCTCGGCGGCCTGCGCGAGACCGTCCTCTTCCCGCTGGTGAAGTGACCATGGCCGCCCCCGACAAGCCACGCCCGACAGCGCTGCGCCTCACCATCTGGCTGGTGGTCGGCGCGATCGGCGTCTACCTCGTGGTGTCGGGCGTGCTCGGCATCATCGCGAAGGGCGGCTGATGGATCGCCGCACCTCCCGCCTCATCATGCTGCTCGGGCTGGTGGTGATGGTGGGCGTCGTCGTGGTGGTCGTGCTGCTGCGCGTACCCTAGAACCATGGACCTCACGCCGCTGATCTTCTCGATCGCACCCACCGTGCTGATCGGGCTGGTCTTCTGGTTCGTGATGCGGGCCATCATCCGCTCCGACCGGGGTGAGCGTGCCGCCTACGCCAAGATCGAGGCCGAGGAGCGCGCCCGGTACGAGGCGCAGAAAGCTACTCGCGAGGGCGAAGCCGCACGTTAGGCAGAGCCGGCGCCGGCAGCGGGTCGCCGTCGTAGCCGACGAGTTCGCCGAACCGGCCGGCCGGGTCGGATTCGCCGATCACCTCGTTCTGCCACTGCTCGCGGAACGCCACCACCTCGTCGTGGCTGCGCCCGACGAAGTTCCACCACATCACGATCTGCTCGTTCAGCGGCTCACCGCCGATGATGAGCGCGCGCACCGGGCCGTCGCCCGCGACGATCTCGAGCGCCGACTGACCGGTGCCGACGACCCCGAGGTGCGCCGCCGGGATCGCGACGCCCTGCAGGGTGGGGGCCCCGGCATCCACGATCAGGCCGTACTCGAAACCGGGGTCGGCGGGGATGCTCACCCGCCCGCCCGCCGGAAGGTCGAGTTGCGCGCCGTACAGCCGGGTGAACGTCGGCACCGTCGACCCGCCGCCGACGAACACGTGCAGGGTCGCGTCGCCGATCGTCTGCGCCTCGGGCGCGAACGTGTCGAACCGGGGGGCGACATCGCGGTTCGCGTCGGGCAGCGCGACCCAGAGCTGCACGCCGTGCAGCTCGCGCGCGTCATCCGTTGACACCTCGGAGTGCTGGATGCCGCGGCCGGCCGTCATCAGGTTCACCTCGGTCGGGTGGATGAGGGCGTGATGCCCGGCCGAATCGCGATGCTCGATCTCGCCGCGGTAGAGCCAGCTGACCGTCTGCAACCCGGTGTGCGGATGCGGGGGCGTGTCCATCGTGCGGGCGTGCGGCGCGGGCGTGGGCCCGTACGAGTCCACGAAGCACCAGGCCCCGACGAGCGACCGCGCCCGCTGCGGAAGAGTGCGGCGCACCATCAGCGCCCGTGGCCCCCCGAGCGGCACCTCCCGCGGCTCGAGCACCTCGACGATCCCGCCGGTCGAGCGAAGTCCCTCGTCGGTCGAGTAGCCGCGAAGCCCCTCGTCGGTCGAGTAGCCGCGAAGCGGCGTATCGAGACCAGTGTCCGCCAGCACCACCTCGGCCGGGTCCTTCTCGAGGTTGCTCATACGGTCAACTTAGCTGCGGGGGTTTCGATACGCGCCTGCGGCGCTACGCTTCGACACGCGCTGCGCGCTACTCAGCGCGGCGCTCAACCGGCGCGATGACGAGCAGGTCACCCACTTGGCAGTCGAGCGCCTCGCAGATCGCGGTGAGCGTCGAGAACCGGATGGCGCGCGCCCGGTCGTTCTTCAGCACCGACAGGTTCACGATGCTGACACCCACGAGGCGGCTGAGTTCGGTGAGCGTCATGCCGCGCTCCTCGAGCAGCTCGTCCAGCCGGCAGTGGATGCGCCCGGTGTCGTCGTCGGGGTCGGCCGGGGCCATCAGACGAGGCCCTCGACGTCGGCCTCCGCGGCTTCGGCGCGCAGACGCAGCCGCTCGCCCTCGCGCAGAACCACGGCGATGCACGCCAGCCCCAGCGAGATCAGCAGGGGCGTGAAGTCGAAGGTCAGCGAGAACACCGGCTCGGGCCAGGCGGGCATGGCGCCGGGGTCATCACCGGTGCCGGTCCATCCGGTCAGCTGCAGCGCCTCGACGCCCGCCCGCCAGCCGCCGAGCTGGGTCAGCAGGCTGGCGACGCTGGCACCGAGGAGGACGGTGACGGCGGCGATCCAGAGCAGACGGGATGCGACGCCCCGGTACGCGTCGGCGGCGATCGCCGAGCGGGCAAGCCGGCGTGCCAGCAGGGCGATGGTGATGAATGCCGCACCGCCGACCAGCTGCCCGACCGCGAGCAGGGTGCGGGTTCCCGCAGAGAGACCGGATACCGCGAGGGCCAGGTGGTCGGTGCCGTCCTCGATGGTGGCGGTCGGGCCGTCGGCCGTCACCCCGGCCGGAAGTTGCGGCGCCCAGGTCGCGACCGGGATCTCGACCGGGACGGCCTGGCCGACGGCGGTGGCGACCACGCCGACCAGGGTGCCGATCGCGGCCAGCGCGGCGGCGACGACCGCCAAGCCGGCGACGAGGCGCAGCAGCCCGACGTTCTCGACGCCTGGGGCTTCGGGTGTGCGCGAGCGGCGCACGATGACGATGATCGCGCCGACGAGGGCGGCGAGGGTGAGCAGGACGAGGGCGATGTGCCAGAACGAGAGCGGGCCGAGCATGTGAAGTCTCCTTATCGAATGTCGATAACATAACGAATATCGATATGGTATGCAAGTGGCGGGTTTCGATACGCGTCGCTTCGCGGCGCTACTCACCGGCGAGGGGGCAAGTGGCGGTGCGCCCCCAGCGAACACGGGCGAATCGCGCACCCGGCGTCATTACTCTCGACATATCGGCGCAGCCTCCCGTGTATGCGCCGGAGGAGAGATTTCAGATGTTCGAGCGCTTTACCGACCGAGCCCGCCGGGTCGTCGTCCTCGCCCAGGAAGAGGCGAAGATGCTCAACCACAACTACATCGGCACCGAGCACATCCTGCTCGGGCTGATCCACGAGGGCGAGGGTGTCGCCGCGAAGGCGCTCGAGTCCCTCGGCATCTCGCTCGACGCCGTGCGCGAGCAGGTGCAGGACATCATCGGCCAGGGGCAGCAGCAGCCGACCGGGCACATCCCGTTCACGCCGCGCGCCAAGAAGGTGCTCGAGTTGTCGCTGCGCGAGGCGCTGCAGCTGGGGCACAGCTACATCGGCACCGAGCACATCCTGCTCGGCCTGATCCGCGAGGGCGAGGGTGTCGCCGCGCAGGTGCTGGTCAAGCTGGGCGCCGACCTCAACCGGGTGCGTCAGCAGGTCATCCAGCTGCTGTCGGGCTACCAGGGCAAAGAGCAGGTCGCGGTCGGCGGCAACGACGCGACCCCCGACAAGGGCTCGCAGATCCTCGACCAGTTCGGTCGCAACCTCACCCAGGCCGCACGGGACGGCAAGCTCGACCCGGTGATCGGGCGCGAGAAGGAGATGGAGCGGGTCATGCAGATCCTCTCTCGCCGCTCCAAGAACAACCCCGTACTGATCGGCGAGCCCGGCGTCGGCAAGACCGCCGTCGTCGAGGGCCTGGCGCAGGCGATCGTGCGCGGCGACGTGCCCGAGACCCTGAAGGACAAGCAGCTGTACACGCTCGACCTCGGCTCGCTCATCGCCGGCTCGCGCTACCGCGGTGACTTCGAGGAGCGCCTGAAGAAGGTGACGAAGGAGATCCGCACCCGCGGCGACATCATCACCTTCATCGACGAGATCCACACCCTGGTGGGCGCGGGGGCCGCCGAGGGCGCGATCGACGCCGCCAGCATCCTGAAGCCCCTGCTCGCCCGCGGCGAGCTGCAGACCATCGGCGCGACCACGCTCGATGAGTACCGCAAGCACTTCGAGAAGGATGCCGCGCTCGAGCGCCGCTTCCAGCCCGTGCAGGTGCAGGAGCCGACGCTGCCGCACACCATCAACATCCTGAAGGGGCTGCGCGACAAGTACGAGGCGTTCCACAAGGTGTCGATCACGGATGGCGCGATCGTCGCCGCCGCGAACCTCGCCGACCGCTACGTCAGCGACCGCTTCCTGCCCGACAAGGCGATCGACCTGATCGACGAGGCCGGAGCACGTCTGCGGCTGTCGATCCTGTCCGCCCCGCCCGAGCTGCGCGAGTTCGACGAGAAGATCGCCACGGTGCGCGCCTCCAAGGAGGGCGCCATCGAGGACCAGGACTTCGAGAAGGCCGCGTCGCTGCGCGACGAGGAGAAGAAGCTGCTCGGTGAGCGGCTGAAGCTCGAGAAGCAGTGGAAGTCGGGCGACGTCGCCGCATCGGGCACCGTCGACGAGGGCGTCATCGCCGAGGTTCTGGCGAACGCGACCGGCATCCCGGTGTTCAAGCTCACCGAGGAGGAGTCGAGCCGGCTCATCTTCATGGAGAAGGCGCTGCACGAGCGCGTCATCGGCCAGGAGGAGGCCATCTCGGTCCTCGCCAAGACGATCCGCCGCACGCGTGCCGGCCTGAAGGACCCGAAGCGTCCGTCGGGCTCGTTCATCTTCGCCGGCCCCACCGGCGTGGGAAAGACCGAGCTGGCCAAGGCGCTCGCCGAGTTCCTGTTCGACGACGAGAACGCGCTGATCGCGCTCGACATGTCGGAGTACGGCGAGAAGCACACCGTCTCGCGTCTGTTCGGTGCCCCTCCCGGATTCGTCGGGTTCGAGGAGGGCGGCCAGCTGACCGAGAAGGTGCGGCGCAAGCCGTTCTCGGTGGTGCTGTTCGACGAGATCGAGAAGGCGCACCCGGACATCTTCAACTCGCTGCTCCAGATCCTGGAGGAGGGACGTCTGACCGATGGCCAGGGCCGCGTGGTCGACTTCAAGAACACCGTGATCATCATGACGACCAACCTCGGCACGAAGGACATCACCGGTGGCCCGGTCGGCTTCACGCTCGAGGGCAACGTCGAGTCGTCGTACCGCGCGATGCGGGCGAAGGTCGTGGAGGAGCTGAAGAAGCACTTCAAGCCCGAGTTCCTGAACCGCGTCGACGAGACGATCGTGTTCCCGCAGCTGACGCAGGACGAGCTGAAGCAGATCGTCGACCTGTTCCTGAAGCGGCTGGCCGAGCGCCTGCTCGACCGTGACATGACCATCGAGGTCAGCGACGCGGCCAAGGTGCGGCTGATCGAACTCGGCTGGGAGCCCACCCTCGGTGCCCGTCCGCTGCGCCGCGCGGTGCAGCACGAGATCGAGGACCGGCTGTCGGAGAAGATCCTGCACGCCGAGCTGAACGCCGGCGACCACGTGAAGGTCGACTTCGACCCCTCGCTTCCCGAGGACGAGCAGTTCACCTTCTCGACCGGTCGCCAGCCCGGCCGCGAGGAACTGACCGAGGCGGTCGGAGCCGTCGAGGCCTAGCCATCACGCCGGTTGAGTAGCGCCGCAGGCGCGTATCGAAACCAGCACCCCCTTCACCGAGAAGGCCCCGGATGCCCCGCCATCCGGGGCCTTCCGCACGCCACCGTCCGTTCGTGCGGCGTGCGTGGCGTGCGGATGAGGAGCACCAGCCCGACACGCCGCGTGCTCCCTGTGCACAGCGGCGCGCCGCGACGAAGTTCCTCATCCGGAGCGGTCGGTAGGGTTTGCGGGTGACCGTTTCTGTGCGCCGCGCCCGCACGCATGACGTCCCCGGCATCCTGAACCTGGTCGAGCCGCTCGTGAACGAGCGCATCCTGCTCGGCAAGGAGCGGGTCGACCTGTACGAGGCGGTGCAAGAGTTCCGCGTGGCCGAGGCCGACGGTGAACTCGTCGGGTGCGGGGCGTTGCACGTGATGTGGGAGGACCTCGGCGAGGTGCGCACGTTGGCCGCCGCATCCGGATGGCGTGGCAAAGGGGTCGGGCACGCCCTGCTCGAGCGCCTCGAGGACGACGCCCGCGAACTGGGTCTCACCCGGCTGTTCTGTCTCACGTTCGAGGTGGGGTTCTTCGGCGCGCACGGCTACGTCGAGCACGGCGAGGGGCTGGTGTCTGCGGACGTGTACGCCGAGCTGGTGCGGTCACCGGATGAGGGGGTCGCCGAGTTCCTGGACCTCGCGCGGGTGAAGCAGAACACGTTGGGCAACACCCGGATGCTGAAGCAGCTGTAGGTCGAGTAGCGGCGCAGCCGCGTGTCAGCTGTAGGTCGAGTAGCGGCGCAGCCGCGTGTCGAGACCTCGGCGGGTCCGGCCGTGGCGGCGCGCCACCTGGCCTACCCTGGCCGCATGTCGACGATCCGCAACCCCGTCGGCCCTCAGCCGCCGTCGGTGTACTGGCGCCGCCGCCTCGTGGCGCTGCTTGCGCTGGCCGCCGTCATCGTCGTGATCGTGCTGATCGTGTCGGCGGTCGCCAACTCCAACAACCAGCCGGCGTCCGCGCCCACCGATTCGGCGGGTCCGAGCGACACGCCTGGGCCGTCGGCGTCGCCGAGCTTCACGTCCGCCGCAGCGGGCGAGGCCTGTGCGGCATCACAGGTGAGGGTCACGGCGGTGACCGACTCGAACAGCTACAAGTCGGGCGCGAAGCCGATGATCTCGATGACGATCGTGAACGCGGGCACGCAGCCGTGCACGTTCGACGTCGGAACGGGCGCCCAGGAGTACATCATCACCAGCGGCAGCGACCGCATCTGGAGCTCGAAGGACTGCCAGAAGTCGCCCACGTCGACGCCGCAGGTGCTCGAGCCGGGGGTCGAGCTGACGACGACGCCGTTCGCGTGGGACCGCACCCGGTCGAGCACGACCACCTGCGACGGCAAGCGTCCCGCCGCAGTCGCGGGTCCCGATGGGCCGACGTACCGCCTGCAGGTGAAACTCGGCACCGTCGAGTCGGACCCGGTGGCGTTCCGCCTGTTCTGACCCGCCGGTTGAGTAGCGCCGCAGGCGCGTATCGAAACCCGCTCTGCCGGTTGAGTAGCGCCGCCGGAGGCGACGCGTGTCGAAACCCCGCTCCGTCCTGGTTTCGATACGCGGCCTACGGCCGCTACTCAACCGGCGAGGATTCGAAAGCCGCTCTCGCCGGACGCCGCCGCATCCGCGACCTCGACACCGGTGACATCCGCCCCCGCGGGACCGTGCCGCAGCCATTCGACCAGCTCGGGGCAGTCGTCGACGACCACCTCGACCCGGCCGTCGGGCAGGTTGCGCACGGTGCCGGTGGCTCCCAGGCGCTCGGCTTCGGCGCGGGTCGCCCAGCGGAAGCCGACGCCCTGCACCCGGCCGGCGATGAGGACACGTGTCGCCATGGGGAGAGCGTAGGGGCGCGCGCCGGTTGAGTAGCGCGAAGCGCGTATCGAAACCCAGTGCGGCCGGGAGGGTTTCGATACGCAGCCTTCGGCTGCTACTCAACCGGCGAGAGCGGGGTTTCGATACCCAGCCGTCGGCTGCTACTCAACCGGCGGGGTGAGGGGGGTCAGAACGCGGGGCGGTCGGCGGATGCGGCGGCGCCGGACGCGAAAGCGGTCGCGAGCACTGCGGCGAGGTCTCCGCTCTCGCCGTCGAGCAGCTGCGCGAAGCCGAGTCGCCGGGCCTCGGCCGCCCGCAGGCGCGCCGCCGTCACCGGCCGGATCTCGCCGGCGAGCGAGATCTCGCCCACCGCCGCCAACGTGCCCGGCATCGGCTTGTCGCGCAGGGCGCTGGCGACGGCCAGGGCGATGGCGAGGTCGGCGGCCGGTTCGCTGAGACGGATGCCGCCCACGGTCGACACGTAGACATCCGCATCAGAGACCTTCAGGTGCGCCCGCCGCTCGAGCACCGCCAGCAGCATCGCGACCCGCGCCGAGTCCACGCCGTTCACCACGCGCCGCGGCTGCGGGGCCTTCGTTGTGACGATCAGCGCCTGCACCTCGACCGGCAGCGCGCGCCGGCCCTCGAGCGCGATGGTCACGCAGGTGCCCGACACCTGTTTGCCCGAGCGCGACAGGAACAGCCCCGACGGGTCGGGCACCTCAGCGATGCCGTCGCCGTTCATCTCGAAGCAGCCGACCTCGTCGGTCGGGCCGAACCGGTTCTTCAGGGCGCGCACGAACCGCAGCGCCGTCTGGCGGTCGCCCTCGAAGCTGCACACCACATCCACCAGATGCTCCAGCAGCCGCGGCCCCGCGATGGTGCCGTCTTTGGTGACATGCCCGACGAGCAGCAGCGGGATGCCGCGGTCTTTGGCGATGCGGATGAGCGTTCCCGCGACCTCGCGCACCTGTGCGGGCTGCCCCGCCGCGCCCTCCGACATCGCGGATGACACCGTCTGCACCGAGTCGACGATCACCAGCGCCGGACGCACCTCGTCGATGTGCCCGAGGATGGTGGCGAGGTCGGTTTCGGCGGCGAGGTACAGCTCGTCGGCCAGCGCACCGGTGCGTTCGGCACGCAGCCGCACCTGCGACGCCGACTCTTCGGCGCTGACGTAGAGCACACGGTTGCCGCTGCGAGCGGCGCGGGCCGCGACCTCGAGCAGCAGGGTCGACTTGCCGACGCCCGGCTCGCCGCTGAGCAGGATGGCGGCGCCGGCCACCAGCCCGCCGCCGAGCACGCGGTCGAATTCCGCGATCCCCGAGGGCCAGTGGGCCGCGGAGCCGGTGCCCACCGCGGTGATCGGCCGGGCGCTGCGACCCTCGGGTACCTTCGCCGCCGCCATCGCCACCACGGGGCGCCCGCGCTCGACGATGCTGCCCCAGACCTGGCACTCGGGGCAGCGGCCGTACCACTTGGCGCCCGTCCAGCCGCACTCGCTGCAGGCGTACGGAGACGCGGCGGGTTTGGCCATGCCGTCAGCCTAGGCGGGGCCCCCGACGCCGTCCGACCGGCGCGCACGGGAGCGGAGCCCACGCCGCGCCGGCCCACTGACACGCTCGGGGGTCCAGTCCTCGCCGAACGACGCCTGGGCGTCGAGGCCGCCGCCCGGCCGGTTCTCGAGCCGCACCGCACCCCCACTAGCCTGCGCCAACTGCGCCACGATCGACAGCCCCAAACCGGTGCCGCCCGCGTCGGCGCGGCCCGTCCAGAATCGGTCGAACGCGCGCTCGAGCGCCTCGCCCTCGAGGCCCGGCCCCTCGTCGACGACGTGCAGCGCCGCCCCGCGTCCGTCCGGAGTCACCCGCACGACGATCCGCGACCCTCGCGGGCTCACCGACAGCGCGTTGTCGAGGTAGTTGTCGGCGATCTGCTCCACGGCCGCCGCCGACGAGAGCACGACGGCGCTCGCCGGGCCCTCGTAGACGATGTCGACGCCCGACTCGGTGCCGAGCGGCCGCCACTGCTCGACGCGGTCGCGGGCGATCACGGCCAGGTCGATCTTCTCGAGCGGGAAGGCGTGCGCTTCGCTGCGACTGAGCAGCAGCAGCCCTTCGACGAGCGTGTCGAGCCGGTCGACTTCGGTTTCGGCGGCGGCGATGCGGTCGGTCACCGCTGCCGGGTCGGCCTCGCTCAGCTGGCGCGCCCGCTCGAGTCGCAGGCGCAGCGCGGTGAGCGGTGTGCGCAGTTGGTGCGACGCGTCGGCGGCGAACCGGCGCTGCGCGTCGAGCGACGCCGCCAGCCGCTCGGCCATCGCGTTGAACGAGCGGCCCAGGGAGCGCAGTTCGGCGGCGCCGGAGCCGACGTCGGCGCGCTCGTCGAGCCGCCCCTCCGCGAACCCTTCTGTCAGCTCGGTCAGCCGGCGCAACCGCCGGGTGACGGTGCGCGACAGAATCAGGCCCACCACCCCGGCCAGCAGAACGGTGGTGAGCGCCACGATGCCGAGGGTGCCCACTTTGCCGTTCACGGCATCCGTCACCACCTGCGCCGGATACGTGAGCCGCACCGCCCCGAAGATGCGGTCGCCGCTGAGCACCGGCACGGCGACGTAGAGCAGGTTCAGCGACAGGGTGTTGGAGTACCGGGTGCCGCTGGCGATCTGACCGGTCAGTGCGGTGGCGATCTCGGGGCGTGACAGGTACGACGAGCCGACGGCGGTGGGGTCGTCGTCGCTGGTCACGATCGCGATGCCCTGCGCGTCCACGACGACGATGCGCGCACCGCTCGCGGCCCGGTAGTCCTGGGCCAGCTGGGTGATGACGTCGCGCCCCGCGGCGTCGGCGGTTTCGAGCGACTCCTCGGAGCGGCCGGCGAGCACGAAGGCGTCGCGCTCGAGCGAGGTGATGATGCGGTCGCGTTCGGCGCTGGCCAGATACCCGGCGATCGGCACCAGCAGCGACACCAGCACCACCAGGGTGGCGACCAGGATGGCGAGCACGAACCGCCAGGTCATGCGGGAACCTCGAACCGGAACCCGATGCCGCGCACCGACACGATCCAGTCGGCCGAGCCGAGCTTCTTGCGCAGCGCCGCGACGTGCGCGTCGAGGGTCTTGGTGGCGCCGAACCACTCGGTCTTCCACACGTCGCGCAGGATGTCGGAGCGGCGCAGCACCGCACCGGGGTCGTCGGCGAGGTAGCGCAGCAGGTCGAACTCGGTCGGCGTCAGATGCAGTTCGTCGCCGTGCAGACGCACCCGCCGGGCGCGCTCGTCGATGACCAGCGGTCCGAGGGTGCGCTCGCCGGTGCTGGGGGTGTCGGGCACGACGCGGCGGGAGACGGCGCGGATGCGGGCGATCAGTTCGCGAATTCCGAACGGCTTGACGAGGTAGTCGTCGGCGCCCATCTCGAGGGCGAGCACCCGGTCGATCTCGTCGGATCGCGCACTGATCACGATGATCGGCACGTTGGAGGTGGCGCGGATGGCACGGCACACGTCGGTGCCGTCCATGTCGGGCAGCCCGAGGTCGAGCACCACCAGTTCGGCGGGGGCCGCGTCGAACGCGGCCAGCCCGGCCGCCCCGGTCGACTCGTGCCGCACCTCGTGGGCGGCGCCGGTGAGCGCGTCGGCGACCCCGGCCGCGACTGCCGGATCGTCTTCGATCAGCAGTACGCGCATGGTCCATTCTGGGGGTGCGGGGTGCGATCTCCGCTCGCGCACCGGACGGATCTTGGATGTTTCTTGGATATCCGACAGCCCTGTGTTCGACGAGCGATCCCTAACGTCGATGACATGAAGACACCGTTCATCATCATCGCCTCGGTCGTGGGGGTGCTCGCTACGGCGGGCGCCGCGATGGCCGTCAACGCCGGCACCCTGGCCAGCGTGGACAACGGAAACATCGGCAACGCGCCGTCGGTGCTCGTGGGCACCCCGACGTCGGGGCCCGACGACAGCCTGACCCCCACCCCCGACCCGACGATCACCGGCGAGCCGGGTGACGACGACGGCGCCGGCCACGACGCCGGAGACGACAACGGCGGCACCAGTGGCGGCACCAGCGGCGGCGTGTCGGGCTCCGACGACGGCGCCGGTCACGACGCCGGCGACGACCACGGGGGCGACTCCGGAAGCGACGACTCGGGCAGCGACGACCACGGGGGCGACTCCGGACATGACGACTCGGGCAGCGACGACTCCGGTCACGATGACTAAGAAGCACCCGGCGGCGGCGGCGCGCACCACGGTGGGCGTCGCCACCGCCCTTGCTTTCGTCGGCATGGTCAGCGGGTTCCAGACGGCGGCTGCGCATGAGCGCGAGGCCGCCGTCTCTGCGGATGCTGCTGCGGCATCCGCCAAATCGCTGACCGCGATTCAGATCAAGTCGCTCGTCGCGGCGCCCAAGCCCGCGCCCGCCCCGGCGAAGCCGGCATCCGCCCCGAAGCCGGCGGCCAAACCGGCAGCGACGAAGCCGAAGCCGCCGAAGCCCGCCCCCGCTCCCGCGCCCGTGACCAACGGGTCGAGCGGCTCGTCCTGACCTGCCGCCGATGATCGAGTCGCGCCGCGTTGCGGCGATGGGGGCCCATGCGACGGTGACGATCGTGGGGGGCGGCAGCGGCGTCATGGACGCCGTGCTGCGCGAACTCGAGCGGCTCGAGGGCCTCTGGTCGAGGTTTCTGCCGGGCAGCGACCTGTCCCGGCTGAACCTCGCCGACGGCGCGCCGGTGCGCGTCGACCCGGCCACCGTCGGGCTGCTGCACGTGATGGGTCAGGCGATCGCCGAGACCGGGGGCGCCTTCGATCCGACGCTGCTGCCGGCGCTCGTCGACGCGGGGTACGCGGTCTCGATGGTCGACCCGGCGCATTCGACCGCCCTGCCGCCGACCGCACACGCCGGGGGAGCGTTCGGAGACACCATCATCGACGGTTTCGAGGTGACACTGCCAGCCGGACTCACCGTCGACGCCGGCGGCATCGGCAAGGGGTACGCCGCCGACCGCCTCACCTCGCTGGCGCGCGTGCGCGGCGCGTCCGGTGCGATGGTCGAGATCGCCGGCGACCTGGTGGTGTTCGGCGAGGCGCCGCAGCCGGGGGGCTGGGTGATCGGCATCGAGGACCCGCGAGAACCGGCCCGCCACCGCACCACCGTGCGCCTCGCCGAGGGAGCTGTCGCCACATCCGGCACCCGCAAGCGCCGCTGGATGCGGGACGGGGCCGAACGCCACCACCTCATCGACCCGCGCACCGGGGCGAGCGCACGCGACGACATCGATGCGGTCACCGTCATCGCCGGTTCGGGCGCGCGCGCCGAAGCGCTCGCCAAGTACGCGTTCGTGCACCCCATCGGTGACACGCTCGCCTGGCTTCCCACCCGCAACGCTGCGGGCTTCATCGTGACCGCCGACGGCGCTGTGCATGCCACCTCGACCTGGGAGGACTTCCGGTGAACGACCCGCACATCTGGTGGTATGTCACCCGCACCAGCGGGCTGATCGCGTGGACGCTGATGACCCTGTCGGTGATCTGGGGCGTGCTGCTGTCGACCCGCGTGCTGCGCAAGGTCGACGACGCGAGCCGGCTGCAAGACCTGCACCGCTACCTCGGCGGGGTGTCGCTGATCATGCTGGTGCTGCACCTGGTGTCGCTCATGCTCGATGGCTGGCTGCAGTTCTCGGTGCTCGATGTGCTCGTGCCGTTCCAGGCCGAGTACCGGCCGCTCGGGGTGGCGATCGGCATCGTCGCGTTCTACCTGCTCGTCGCCGTGTACGGGTCGTCGCTGATCCGCGACCGGCTGCCGCAGAAATTCTGGAAGGGCCTGCACTACACCAACTACGCGGCGGTGCTCGGGGTCGCGTTCCATGCGGGGCTGTCCGGCACCGACGTCGGGCAGTGGTGGTACACGACGCTGTCGACGGTGCTGCTGTCGGTGACCGCGATGGCGATCGTGGTACGGCTGGTGCTGGCGTCGCGGCGGGTGCCGGCGGTCGCGGGTGCGGCGGGGGTGTCGGGTGCGGTGGTGGCGGCGGGTGCCGGTGCGGGTGCGGGTGCGGGTGCCGGGCCCGCGGTGCCGGCGCGGCCGGTCGCGTCCGAGCCGGCGACGAGCACGATGGTGGTCGTTGGTCTGGCGGATGCCGCCGACGGCGTCCGCAGCGTGCGTCTCGTGCCGCTCGGGGGCGGTGACGTCACCCCGTGGGAGCCGGGCGCGCACCTCACCCTGGAGCTTCCCACCGGTGACACGCGCCAGTACTCGCTGTGCGGCGACCCCGCCGATCGTGGGCACTACGAGATCGCCGTGCTGCGCGACCCGCAGTCGCGCGGAGGGTCGGCGTGGATCCACGACCAGCTGCGCGTCGGGGCGACGCTGGAGGTGTGGGAGCCGCGCAACCACTTCCCGCTGGTGGCGGCGCCGGACTACCTGTTCGTGGCCGGCGGCATCGGCATCACCCCGCTGCGGGCGATGATCGACGCGCTGCCGGCCCGGCGCGACTGGCGCCTGCTGTATCTCGGACGCAGCCGCACGACCATGGCGTTCGTCGGCGACCTGTTAGTGCAGCATCCGGATCGCGTGTTCGCCTACGCGCGCGACGAGCACCCGGCGCGAGCGGATGTCGCTGCCGCGGTCGCGCAGTGGTCGGGTGCGACGACCGAGGTGTACTGCTGCGGGCCGGAGGAGCTGATCGACGCGGTGCGCGCGGCGAGCCCCGCCGAACGGTTCCACACCGAGCACTTCGTGCCGAAGGTGCGAGTGGCCGAGGTGGCCGCGGCCGAGCTGACGGTCGACTGCGTGCGCAGCGGGGTGGTGGTGCAGGTGCCCGCGCAGACCAGCGTGCTCGACGCGATCGAGGCCCGCGGGGTGCCGGTGATCGCGTCGTGCCGACGCGGGGTGTGCGGAAGTTGCGAGGTGCGGGTGCTCGACGGGACTCCGCAGCACCTCGACTCGGTGCTCGACGACGACGAGAAGATCGAGCTGGGCGTCATGTACCCGTGCGTCTCGCGCGCCGTCGGGTCGCGGCTCGCGCTCGACGTGTAGGGCGCCGGGCGGGCGGGTCGCGCCGGGTGCCCGCGCGACGAGGTGACAGTTTCGCCCCGTGCGCGGGAGGCTGCACGGGGCGAAACGGTCAGGTCGCGGCTACTGGCCGCTGGAGTCGGGGGACTCCGTGGCGCCCGGGGCCGGGGCCGGGGGTGTGCCGGTGCCGGGTGCGGGCGCGGTGCCAGGTGCTCCGGGTGCCGGGGCGGTGCCGGGAGCGCCGCCGCCGGGAGCGGAACCGGGGCCGGACTGCGCGGGCTGCCCCGGCATCCGGTGGTCGTCGCCGGGGCGTTCGCCCTGCTCGCCCGCACCCGGCCGGTCGTCGCCGGGGCCGACCTGGCTGGCGAACGCGGGCGCGTGGTGCTCGGTCGCGGTGGCGAGGGCGAACCCGCCGACCCCGCCGATTCCAAGGCCGCCGACGAGGGTGGCCGCGATGGCGCCGATCAGGATGCCACGGCCCGGTCCGCGAGACGGCGCCGGTGCCGGGGTGGGGGCGGTGTACTCGGCGGATGCCGGGGCCGCGACGGTCGCAGCGGGCGCCGCCGCGTCGCCGGGCGCAGCCGGCGTGGCGTTCTTCGCGCGAGGCTTCGGGGCCTCGGGCGTGTTCTCGGTATCTGTCATGCCGCCAGGATTCAGTGCCCCGCTTGCCAGCGCCCCTGCCCCGTTTATGTGTTTCCTATGAAGCCGAATGCACGCGGATTCACGGGTGCCGCCCGGAGCAGGTAAACTCCCTCCCGGTACCGTGTCCGAGCGGCCGAAGGTGCAACTCTCGAAAAGTTGTGTGGGTTTACGCCCACCGTGGGTTCAAATCCCACCGGTACCGCCATGGAGAACCCCTGCTGCGGCAGGGGTTTTCTGTATCTTCAGGCAACTATGTCCGAATGCGGGGCCTCGTCAGTTCACCGTGGGGACGATCCCACCGGAATCGGGCCAGGGCTTCTCATCCTCCACAGCCCGAAGACAGCCACAGTGTGCATCTCTTCGCGGAACAGCGGTTCAGAGCAGTTGGCAAGGTACAACATGGTTCCGTGATCATTGCCGTCCATCCTGACCGATGGCGCGTGCCGTTCGCATCAGCTTCGGACGGCGTCGATAGTTGCTTGCGATCGCGTCGCGATGCGTGGCTATGCTCATTCCATGTCATTAGGCTGTTTCAGCGAATGACACTCGACGCCGAAGCGTTCCGAGTCGCCGTAAGGAACTCGACGCACGCCGACCGCATGAAGCTGATCGAGAGCGAAGTCCTCGACCGCGATCCGTTTGCGTTCTCAGACGACATGGATTTGTACAGTCGACTGCAACGGCATCTCGAGAAGGCACTGGGTGCGGAGCCGGGGTCGGTGGCGCTCGTAGGTAGCGCCGCGGTTGGGTTCAGTATCGCTCCTGACAACTTCACGCGCCCTTTCCACGAGAAGTCAGACCTGGACTTCGTCGTGGTGTCACCCCAATTGTTTGACGCTGCTTGGTCGGTGCTCCTTAGGTGGGGGCACCCTGTCCGCCATCACATTCCGGCCGAAGCGGCGGCGTGGTTCAAGGCGCGTTCGGACGAGATTTTCTGGGGTTGGCTTGACCCCGAAGAACTTCGCTTTTCGGGGGTCACTAAACCGACGCTTCTCCGCGATCTTCGTGACCTGAAGACGGCATGGTTCTCGGCCTTCCGGGCGCTTGGCAAGTCGTTCCCGGAACCGGTCATTTCGGCTCGGCCAGCAAGTGCCCGCCTGTATAGATCGCGCATGCACCTTATCCATTACCAGGCCAACGGCCTCGGCAAGGTGGCGTCGCACCTGAAAAGAGAGAGTTAGCCCATGGACTTCCATGAAAGCGCAAATACCCTCAGCTGGTTCAAGGACCGGTACCTGGAGGGAAGTCTCGCTATCAAGCCGTCGTATCAACGAAACGCGGTTTGGATGGCCAGGCAGAAGTGCTGGCTGGTCGAATCAGTGCTGAAGGGGATGCCTATTCCAGAGGTCTTCATTCAGACCGTAACCAAGGAGAACGGTGACACCGAGTACGCGGTCGTCGACGGACAGCAGCGGATTCGCGCCCTTCTTCAGTTCGTCGGAGCAGAAACTGATGCTGA
Source organism: Pseudolysinimonas sp. (assembly GCA_035495435.1). Taxonomy (GTDB): domain Bacteria; phylum Actinomycetota; class Actinomycetes; order Actinomycetales; family Microbacteriaceae; genus JBDSKH01. Next base: position 12,797 of record DATJFV010000031.1, on the reverse strand, counting down.
CCAGGTCGAGTTCGACAAGTTCCCGCTCGACAAGTTGGATACGAACTCACCCTGGTATGGCAAGGCCTTCGACGAACTGAGGCCTGAAGAGCGCATTGCCTTCTTCAGGTATCGGCTGTCGATCCGGTACCTCGAGTCGGACGACGAGGAAGAGATCAAGGAAATGTTCCGCCGGCTCAACAAGTTCACTGCGCCGTTGAAGCCGCAGGAGCTGAGGAATGCGACGTACGGCGGCCCGTTCGCCCAATTGGCCCTGAAGCTGGCAGACGATCAGGGGGACTTCCTCGCTGAGAACCGAATTATCTCCGCGGAGGCGATCCGACGAATGTCCGATGTGGAGTTCGTTGCCGAACTCATGATCGGGACGATGCATGGCCCTCAGGGTGGGCAAGCAAGCATCATCGATTCGTACTATCAGGAGTACGAGGACTTCGAGGACGAATTCCCGAAGGAGCGCACGGTCCGGAAGTACCTGTTGAAAGCCATCACTATGACAACGGCCCTCGTTCCTGACCTTCGGACGACTCGCTGGAGCAACAAGTCCGACTTCTACTCGTTAGTAGTCGCGATCGCGGATGCCCTACAGAGCGGGCGCTTTGATGAGACAAAAGTGCGCGCGGCAAAATCGCGCCTGACTGACTTCACAGCGGACGTGAATCGCCGCGTCGAGGACGACGAGGCAGAGGTACCTCCCGGCCCGCTCGACTACGCGCGCAATGTCATCAGAGGAGCAAACGACAAGGCGAGGCGAGCCGCACGTCACGCCGCCTTGCTTAAGGTGCTCCGCCCCTGACGAGAAAGACGCTGCGATCAGGGATCACGCAACGCGTCTGTCGGTGGCTGCGCTCAGCCCGCATCATCGCTACGGTTTCAGCGTGCCGTCGAAACATGAGGTAGACCCGACCTGGTTCAATCCGGACTTCGAGTATCCCTGGGAGTTGAGGCAGGGAGACTTCACCCTCGCCATGCAGGATGTCTACGACTTTTTTGGAGACGTGAACCAGATGTTGCGCGGGCGGAACCTGCAACGCCTAGATGACATGCTTCGCCCCGCAAACATGTCAGGCATGATCTCGGACATGCTCACCGACTCTTTAGCGAAGCACTCGCGCGCGCTCGTCAACAACAATCACCACAACGGGCACCCCGATCTATTGTCACGCGGGAAATATCCCGGAGACTCGGTTGAGAGCGGAGAATTCGGGGTCGAGGTGAAGTCGACCCAGAAGGCTGGCGGCGCCGTTGATACGCATGGGGCTCGCGATCAGTGGATGTGCGTGTTCGTCTATTCAGTGGATAACGAGACTGAGCCTGTCGATCGGCGCGCGCCGATGACGTTTCGAGAGATCTACCTGGGGAAGGTAGAACGAGCGGACTTTCGTCTGAATCGTCGGCTGTCGGACACCGGCACTCGAACCGCGACGCTACACGCTGACGGCCTCAAGAAGCTCCGGCCCTTTTGGGTCTACCTCGATCCCGATTGGGCCACGCCCACTCGCGGGTTCCTCGCCAAGCTTCGCGAGTAGGGGTATGGCTCGCGCCGCGAGTTTGGCGTATTCAGGGTCAAGCTCGACCCCCACGGACTCGTATCCAACCGCCTCTGCGGCGGCGAGTGTCGAACCTGACCCTGCAAAGGGATCCAAAACCGTGCCCCTCCCAAGAGGGAGGATCGCTCTGACAACTTGGCGCAGAAACGCCTGGGGCTTGAGGCTCGGATGATTTGCAATGCTCCGCTCCGAGGATCGAGTCGGCGCTGATCGAATAACGTCGCCAAAGGGCTGTTGGTCTGATATCCGGCGAAGACCGCCCGTTCCCCACTTGCGGAGGTTTTCTGCGACCGTCCCCTCCACGGGTCTGCGGAACAACAGCCACGGCTCCCAGTTAGAACGAGGCATCACCGAGACGTCAGAGAATTCGTCGTGGGCGTTCTTAGGTCGGTCTCCACCGCGCATTGTCGTCACCAGTCGCACGACCTCGCCTCTTCGCTCGAAACCTGCGGCGTCCAGAGCGTAGGAGACGATGTGTGAAACCAGTGGATTCGAGGCAACCATGACGTGGGCTCCGGGAACCAGGACGGGCAGTAGGGCGTGACCCAGCCTCAGGAAAAACACCTCCAGTTGGTTGAGATCGTCCTCTGTGAGCGTCGTAAAGCGAGGCAGGGGTGAGCGCTGGTGACCATCGAACGACGGTGGGATTCGCCATGTTCCGCCCCTCCCAGCTCGAAGTTTCACGAGCTGCTCGGGCGTGTACTCGATCAGACCGTACGGAGGATCGGTGACTACACCATGAATGGAGCATTCGGGTTGAAGAGCAAGCCACTCCAGCGAATCAGCCCGGAACAATCGAGCACTCCCGTGCCGTGCGACTACTTCACCAGCGAATTCGAGCGCTCGAGCCACCTGTGTCGACTCGGAGGTGGATTCCGCGAGTCGGTAGTGGCCGCGACCGGTTCGCTGAAAACGCCCAGGCGTATTCAGCCTGAGGTAGGAACGAATCGAGGACGCGGCAACCGCTCGGCCAAGCGCAGCGGCTACCCCGCTTTCGATCTCGTAGAGGGCCGCGCCCTCCGCGCCCGCCCGAATCAAGTATTGGAGGATCGCGTCTCGAACCTGACCTGGATCAAAGCTGCTCACAATTTGTCCTTACTGACGTCTAGACGTCAATCTACGCGCACCTACCGACAGATGAAGTAGCGATTCTGCGCGTCGCGATTTCGGGAGGCGTCCGTAATCTCGAGGTCGGTGGATGATCGAGCCTGGTACTCGTTGGGGACGACGGGATCGCGTCGACGGCTACGCACTACGTCGAGCCCGTAGCCCATCGCACTGTGGGCATCTGAACACCGCTGAGGTCGCGGCTCTTCCTGACAGGCTTTGCCGCCAGCAGCCTCGGAAGCGACGGGAAGCTCAGCTTGGACTATTTCGCCCCCGGCTACGTTGGGGTAGGCATCAGTCTCCTGATCGGGGTTTCACCGACCCGACCAAGGCGGCGAGTTGGCTTGCAGTGAGGGAAGCGATGTATGAACTGGCGGCCCTCGGCTTGCCCAATCGAAGTTCATCGCGTGTACCCAGTGCTGCACGAAGGGCGCGAGTCTGTACCTGGGCGAGTGTTTCGATGTTCGCGAGCGGTGGCAATGATCTGGCAACAGTCGACGTGTTCAAGTTGGTGATGAGCTGATCGCCATCCAGCTGTTTCACCACCCCCTCCGGAAACCGAGAAGCCGTCAATCGCGCTACGCCGACCGCTAGTGTCGACGCCAGGCGAAGAAGAGGGCGGCGATGAGACACCTGATGGCAGTCGCGCTTACTCTCGTGTGCGCGGTCGCACTCTCGTCCTGCGCGCTATTGCCGTTCTTCCAGTCGGATAACGCTCAGGCGGACGCGCAGATGGAGAGAGTCGCGGCGGCGTTGGACAACGGCGACCGAGAGGCGTTGACGGCGCTCTTCTCGACGACAGCGTTGCGCGAGGCGACCGACCTAGACGAGCGCCTCGACCACCTCCTGTCCCTCTTCCCCCAAGGGGACCTCACCTGGACGCGCAACACGTCGGTAGGGGCCGAGTCTGAGAACGACTACGAGGCCAAGACCGAGCTGTTGTACGCGTTCTACAAGGTGACCGCGGACGGGAAGGACTACCGGCTCTTCTTCGCGGACTTCACGGTCAACGACCTCGTAGATCCCGACAACGTCGGCATCTACGCCCTGGGAGTGATCCCGTGGACGGATGACGTGCATTCCGATGTCGCAGAGCCCTTCTTCATCTGGGCGAACTCCATCCACATCCGACAGAACGGCCCCGCGGCGTACCCCGGCATTTACATGCCGGCACCGCAGTAGGGCGGCGAGTTCTGGATGCGGACCTCGGCGGGTCGGGCGAGATGCGGAACCTCACATCCGACCGGCACCGCTTCCGACCACCTACCCGCGCCTCGGTTCACGGGAACAAGGTCCCTGGCCGACCCGCCGAGCCACGCGTACCGTCGCGCCATGGCCCCGTCACCCCTGACCTATTCGGTTCACGCCACCGCACACGGCGCCGGTACCGCCGAGGTCGCGCTCGCCGATCAGACGATGAGGGTCGACAACTCCTGGGGCGCCTCGGGACCCACCGGACTGCCCGGCCCCGCCGAGCTCCTGGCTGCGGCGTTCGTCGCGTGCCTGCTGAAGAACCTCGAGCGCGCCAGCAGCCTTATGAGCTTCACCTACGACCACGTCGAGATGAGTGTGACCGCCCGTCGGGAGGACGTCCCGCCGCGTTTCGTTGACATCAGCTACGAGATCACGATCACGACCGCGGAGGCCGAGCATCGCGTCGACCTGGTCCACAAGAACCTGCGCAACTTCGGCACCGTCTTCAACACGCTCGCCGCCGCGTGCGATGTGCACGGGCGCATGACGAAGGCCTGAGGGTCACCCCACGGCGTGAATCACGGTGGTGAGTTGCCAGTCGACGGTGCTGTGGTCGATGGCGGCGTGCACGGGCGACCCGCCCATCTCGCCGACCACGCCATCCGCACCCCGCTGCGCGTGCTCGAGGCTGTCGTAGGCGACGATGTCGACGATCATCCCGTCGTCGCGGACGGCGATGCGGCGCCACAGAAACCCCTCCTGCCGGCGCAGGTAGGCGTCGATGTCGTCGTTCGCTGCGACGAAGTCGGCGGGGGTCAGGCCGGGGGCGGGGCGAAGGGTGGTGATCTCCAGAATCTCAGGCATGGCACCATCATCCGCCGGCGTCGCCTCCGGCGCTCTGTCTCCACCGGCCCGGAGCCACCCCGTGATGCCGGCGAAACGCGGTCGCGAACGCGTACGGGTTGCTGTACCCCACGGCTGTGGCGATGTCGCCGAGCGTGGCGTCGGTGTGCCGCAGTGCTTCCTCGGCCCGCTCCATCCGCACCGCGGTGACGTAGGCGGCGGGCGGCACGCCGACCTGCCGACGGAAGCGGCCCGCGAAACCCGACCGCGACATCCGGGCGACCTTCGCCAGCTCGGGCAGGGTCCAGGGGTCGGCGGGCCGCGCGTGGATCGCCTCGAGCGCGCGGCGCAGGTCGGGGTCGGCGAGGGCGGTGAACCATCCGGGTGCCGCCCCGCCCGAGTGCAGCCACCACGCGCGCAGCGCATACACGAGGTTGGTGTCGAGCAGCCGGTCGAGCAGGGCCTGCTGGCCGGGGGTCTCGCGGGCGGCCTCGTCGGCGAGCAGCTGGATCGCCAGCCGGTGCGTCGGGTCCTGCCATGCCGGGGCGATCAGCACGGGCCGCGGCAGCTCTGACAGCACCGCCGTCGCGACGCTTCCTTCGAGGGTGTACGCACCGCACAGCACGGTGGCCGACTCGCCCGCCTGCGTCGTGGTGCCCGCCGCGCGGGCGTCGTGGATCGCTTCGCGCCGGGCCCCGGGCTCACTCACGATCGCGTACGGGGTGCCGGATGTCATGAGCAGCACCGCATGCTGCTCCAGCTCGACAGGTGGTTGGCCTTCCTGCTCGAGCCAGGCCCGCCCGCCCAGCAGGATGTGCGCCGTCAGCAACCGAGACCCGCCGAACTGCAGACCCCACGGCTCGACCCGTCTCAGCACGGAGAACACGGCACCGCGGGCGCGGGCTCGTTCGAGCACATCGCTGAGCACATCCATGCGCGTGAGTTTAGACGTTTGCGTATCAATCAGGGCGGTAAGGACATTTATCGTCCGCATCCCCGGATCTAGCCTGTCGACATGTCCACACTCACCGTCCTCGGCGGCACCGGAAAAGTCGGTCGCCGCCTCGCCGACCGCCTCACCGCCCAGGGGCACACCCCTCGCCCCGTGGGCCGCACCTCCACCCCCCGATTCGACTGGCGCGACGAGAGCACCTGGGCACCCGCGTTCCGCGGCGCGGATGGCGTCTTCATCGTCGGGCCGGGGTCCGCCTCCGACTGGAGCCCCCTCCTCGAGCGTCTCCTCACCACCGCCGCAGAGCAGAACGTGCGGCGCGCGGTGCTCCTCTCGGCGCGCGGCGTCGAGTTCCACCCCGACGGCGCTGTGGCGCGAGCCGAGGCCGCCCTGCGTCGCGGGCCGCTTCGGTGGACCATCCTCCGGCCGAGCCACTTCGCCCAGAACTTCACCGAGGCCATGTTCGTGCCCGACAATGATGGCGCCTTCTACGCCCCGGTGGCCGACGGCCGACAGCCGTTCATCGACGCAGACGACATCGCCGACGTCGCCGCGGTCGCGCTCACCGGTGACGACTACGACGGGCGCATCCTCGAGCTGTCCGGCCCGCGCGCGATCGACTTCGACGAGGCGGCGCGTATCCTCACGGAGGTGTCGGGCCGCTCGGTGCGCTACGTCTCCGAAGCCGACGACCTCCACATCGCTCGCCTGCGCGAGCAGGGCCTTCCCGAGGGGTACATCGAGTGGCGGATGGCGATGCTCCGCGGCATCGCATCGGGCGCCGACGCCTACGTCAGTACCGACATCGAAGCGGTGCTCGGCCGCCCCGCGACCCCGTTCGAGGAGTGGGCGCGGCGCGAGGTGCGGCGCGCCGCGTGACGCAGCGCCCCCTACCGCCCCACCTCGAGCCGCCGCCACCCGACCAGCGTCAGCACCACGAAGACCCCCGAGAACACGGGCACGAGCAGCAACTGCCCGGGCGACACCAGCTGACCCGCACTCACGGCCCACAGCGCTGGGGCGGCCAACGGCATCCACCCGCCTGCCCCAGCGATCACCGACACCTGGGCGATGACGAGCAGCCCGACGGCGACCCCGACGCCGGCCAGCACGGAGCGCCCGAGGGTGGCGGCGAGCGCCACCGGGGTGGCGAGCAGTGCGCCGCCGAGCGACAGCGCGCCGAGCCGCGCGAGCCCGGCGACGTCGGGGGCGCCGAGACCCGCGGCGGCACCGGCGACGAGCACCGCGAGCGGCAACAGCACGGCGACCCCGATGCTCCAGACGAGGTAGGCGAGCAGCTTCGCCCCCGCGATCTGCGCCCGCCCGACCGGCAGGGCGAACAGTCCGGCGATCTCGCGGTCGGTGAATTCGCGCCCCAGCATCCAGCCGAGCACGACGGCCGAGCCGAGCAGGCCACCCGCGCCGGTGACCTGGATCGCCGCGGAGAGGAACCCCGCCCAGTCGTCGGTCAGCGCACCCAGCTTCGCGGTGATCTCGGGGCGCCCCGACCGCACGGCGAACAGCATCGCCACCGACAGCACGGTGACGCCGCCGATCACGGCCGCGGTCGCGACCCGGCCGACGAGCGAGGCGGCCAGCTTGTGCAGTTCGATGCGCACCACCGTCCCCAGCATCAGGCGGCCCTCCGTTCGTCGTCGAGTCGCACGTGCTCGAAGAACACCCGCTCGAGTTCCGGGGCGTGCGGATCGAGTTCGCCGATCATCCGTCCCGCGTTCACCACGGCGATGCGGTGGGCGATGCGCGCCACCTCATCGAGATGGTGACTGCTGACCAGGATGCCGGCCCCGGCATCCGCACGCGCCAGCAGCCGCTCGCGCAGCAGAATCACCCCCGCCGGGTCGAGCCCGTTCGTGGGCTCGTCGAGCACGATGACGGTGGGGTCGTGCTGCAGCGCGGCGGCGAGCCCGACGCGCTGGGCGTTGCCGAGGCTGAGGGCCCTCACTTTGCGGTTCGCGTACTGCTCGAGTCGGAAGTCGGCGATGGCCGTGCCGCGAAAGCCGCGCAGCCGTGCGTTCAGTTCGAGGTTCTGCCGAACGGTCAACTCGGGGTACGCCAGGGGCGCGTCGACCAGGTGCCCGACGCGCCGCCAGACCTCGGGTGAGGCCGCACGCACGTCGACACCGTCGATGCTCGCGGTGCCGCGCTGCGGCCGCAGCATGCCCAGCAGCAGGCTCATCAGCGTCGACTTGCCGGCGCCGTTCGGGCCCACGAGTGCGACGATCTCGCCGTGTGCGACGGTCAGGTCCGCTCCGCTGATGCCGGTGTTCTCGCCCCAGGTGCGGGTGAGGTCTCGTGCCTCGATGGCGTTCATGCGCCCGCCAATACCCGTGCGGCGGCTTCGATCGCGATCGCCAGTGGCGCCTCGGGGCCTTCGGCCCAGGCCACGAGCGCCGCGTTCAGCGCGGCGACGGTCGCGGCGGATGCGATGCGGGCATCCAGCGCCGGCTCGCCCCGCGCCTCGAGCGCCGCCGCGATCGCGTCCTCGGTGCCGCGGCTGGCGACCGCCATCGCTCCCCGGAGGCTGGGTGTGCGGGCGACGAGCCGGAGCCGGTCGCGCACGATCTCGACCGACGGTTCGGGGATTGCCCGCCAGGCGGTCAGCACGCCGGCGGCCGCGGCCGCCAACGCGCCCTCGGCCGGTGCGGCGCGAACGGCGTCGGCGATCAGCGGGTCGTAGGGGTCGTCGACCAGCACCGCGTCCTTGGTGCCGAAGTGACGGTAGAACGTCATCTCGGTCACCCCCGCGCGCGCGGCGATCTGCGCCACCGTGGTCTGGTCGAAGCCCTGCTCGGCGAAGAGGGTGAGCGCCGCCTCGAGCAGGGCGGTGCGCGTGCGCTCGGTTCTGGTCACCCTGGAATGTTAGTGACTAACATTGGGTGGGGGAAGCCCCCCGGCGCAAGGGAGCCGGTCGGACTAGCCGCTCTTGCGGCGGAACTCCCGCTTGCCGCCGGCCTTGCCGTGCGCACTGTGCACGGTCGACCCGGCGTCGAGGTGACCGGGGCGCTGCTGCTGGTTCTGCTTCTTGCGCTCGAGCGCCTCGCGGAACTTCGCCTTCGCGTCGTCAGCCGCCGACTTCTCGGAGTCCTGCTCTGCCATACGGCGACCCTATTCGATGCAGGAACAGAATGCCCCGGACCTGATGGCCCGGGGCATTCATGAGAGGTTCTGACACCGACGGGGTGCCTTTACGTGATCAGACCGCGTCGACGGTGCGCTCCGAGACGCGGGGCCACTTCCACGCGGAACGCAGCACGAACGCGAGCAGCAGCACCTCGGCCGCGATCGAGATCCCGTAGAAACCGGCCCACTCCAGGGTCGCGCCCGCCGCGTTGAAGAGCGAGTACGGGATGAGGAGCGCCGCGACGATGAGGTTCGTGATGCGGTTCGCTCGCGCAGGCAGCATCACCGACAGCGCCACCATCACGGCCGGGATCGACACCGATACCAGGGCGATGGTGATCAGCGTCGCGCTGACCTCGAACTCCCAGATGCGGCCGTCCAGGATGCCGGCGACGACACCGGGCTTGTAGAAGTTGAGGACGTCGACGTAGAGGTACAGGAACATGAAGCTCGTCCACGCGGCGGCGAGCTTGGTCTGCACGGGCAGCTGCGGCGTGGCCAGCGGGGTCGGGGAGGGCGTTCGGATGGTCATGGGTTCTTCCTTGTCAGTGTGCGTACGCCGTACGCGTACGCTGTACTCTGGCGCGTACGGCGTACGTTTGTCAAGTCGGACAGAGGAGGCGGGCGTCGGAGATGGAACAGCTGAGCACGCACCGGGTGGTGGCCGAAGCGGTGCGGCTCGCCGATCGTGAGGGCGCAGAGGGCCTGAGCATGCGTCGGCTGGCCGGCGCGCTCGGTGCGGGTGCGATGTCGCTCTACCGCTACGTGGCCAACAAAGACGAACTGCTCGACGCCATGATCGACGTGGTCTTCACCGAGATCGAACTCCCGGACGCCGACACCGACTGGCGGTCGGCGATGCGAGCGGAGGCCGTGTCGACCCGCGATGTTCTGGCGCGGCATCCGTGGGCGATCGCCCTGATGGAATCGCGCACGACGCCGGGCCCCGCGAACCTCCGCCACCGCGAAGCGGTCACCGCCTGCCTGCGGAAAGCCGGCTTCTCGGTCGAGATGGCGACGCACGCCAACTGGATGCTGAACAGCTACGTCTACGGGTACGCCCTGCAGGCGGCCAGCCTGCCGTTCGAATCGGCCGAAGAACTCGCGCACATGACCGAGGGCGTGTACCTGCCCCAGCTGCCGCCGACCGAGTTCCCGTATCTCAACGAATCCGCCGAGGCGCTGGTCGCCGCCGGCTACGACCCCACCGAGGAGTTCGCCTTCGGGCTCGACCTCATCCTCGACGCGCTGGAGCCGTTGCGCGGGACGGCGCCACCCGCCGGTTGAGTAGCGGGCGCAGCCCGCGTATCGAAACCCGTCACCTTCCGGGCGCGGATGAGGACTCCGGGGCAACACGCCGTCAGCGTGCACCGGAGAGACGGCGTGTCGCCGGAAACTCCTCATCCGCGCAGGTGGACGGGTTTCGATACGCGCCTGCGGCGCCACTCAACCGACGACGGCCGGGTCACCACGACGTCGAGACGCGGTTCCTCCCCGCGCGCGCGGCGCCCCAGCCAGCCCGCGGCGTTCTCGCTAATCAGCATGCACGGGGTATATCGCCGCGGGGGCTGATTCGAGGGGGGTTTGCCGATACGGGTTCGTCGTGCAGGAAAGCACCGGTCTCGTGCACGAGACCATCGGTTGCCAACCGCGCGACGGGCCTGCGCTGACCTGAACGGGCATGGCGCCGCATCCAAATACCAGAATCGCGTGACAGAGGATCACCCGTGGTGCCCGGTCGCTCGATACCGCGCGGGGCCGCATCCGCGTCGGCGTAATGTCCGACGGCATTACCCGCGCAACGATGCGCGCCGCGCAACGACGCGCATCGGAAAGGAAGACCCCCCTATGTCCTCTCGAGCACCTGCACGAACGCTCCTGGCGATTGCGGCATCCGCCGCAGTCCTCGCCGGGAGCCTGCTCGCGTCCCCCGCCGCCTCCGTGGCGTCCACACCCCCGCCCGACGGCGAGTCGGTGCAACTGACCCCCGAACTGCGCCTCGATCCCACCGGGGCGAACCCCTGCGTCGGAGCATCCGAGGCGGCGATGGCGGCCATCCACTGCGTCGGGCGCCTGCTCGACCCGGTTCCCGTAGCTGTCCCGAGTGACCTGATCCCGCCCCAGGTGTCCTCTGACATCAAACCGAACTGCACCCCCGGCGTCATCACGCCCGCCAGCCCCTCGACCGGCATCGCCGTCACTGTGACCTCGGGCCGCACCTCGAGCCGGACAACCGAAGAGAACGGTGCGAAGTGGGACACGGTCGGCGCCTCCGTCAGCGTCGCGGTCGAGAGCTCAGTGATCTTCGCGAAGGAGACGACGACGGTCACCGCGAGCTACTCGCATACCTGGGTATCGGGCTGGTCGCACTCTTGGACCGAGGCGCTGCAGTCCAGCTATTCGGTCGCGAACCCGTACGAGGAGAAGATCCCCGCGTATCACTGGGCGGTCTCCACATTCACGCCGAGTTACGAGCGGATTCGCGTTCTGTGGACCTGGGACGAGCCCGAACTCAGTGCGCAGCGCCCGGGCGTGCGCGCCGGTGCGGTCGATACGCTCTATTTCCCGCAGGCCAGCAGTGGCAAGGTGGAAGGCTCTTGGAAGGTCCGGATGGTGCCGATGAGTCCCGCCGAGATCGACGCGTGTTCCACTCCCAAGGGGCCCATTCTGCCTAGTCCGGTGGATGCCTCTTTCGTGGGGCCGACCCAGGGCCGCTATCTCGATGAAATGCCGACCATGTACGCGACGGGCCCGCTGACGGCACCCGTCCTGACCAGCGGAGCCGGCACCGCGTCATCCTTCAAGCCGCGTGCCGCGCTGGTGAAGAGCCGCATCCCGGGCGAGCCGGTCGAGTACGACTACCTCGATCACTCTCTGCAGCTGACCGGTGATTCCGAGGTCGCCTTCTGGACCGCGGGTCAGTGCACCGCGCTCACCGCCCGCATCGGCTACGGCCAGAACCTCAAGATCGAGGCACCCGGCATCGCTCGCGACACCCTCGAGGTGTGGTCGGGCCGTATCACGGGCGGTCGCGTCGAACCGGTGAAGCTGCTCAGGTCCACGCTGGTCCCGCTGGCACCGGCGCAGGGCATCTACGGCGCCGACACCTACCAGGCGCGGATCTCGGCCGACACCACGTCGGCCGAGGTGCTGATCCTCAAGACGGTCCGCGGCGCGGGCACGTCCGACCCGCTGTCGAGCCAGGATCCGGGCGTCATCATCGGCGACCCGCACATCGAGTGCGCGGGCACCGGCCAGACCGTCCTGCGCTCGAAGTACGTCGACCCGATCACGACCTACGACCTGCATCTCGCCGGCACCCCGGAGCAGATCGCGGCCAACCCCACCGAGTACCGCGCCCCGAACCTGGTCGAGAACGGCTGGCAGTGCAACAACCAGCCCGAGTCGCTAAAGCCGCTGACGACCGTCGGTCAGTCGTGCGGCGGCAAGCCGCTGCGGATCAACGGGCAGGAGTACGCGGTCGGGATCGGAGCGCACTCGGGCTCTGTCGACAACGGCGCTGGCGTTCACTCGGCGGCCAAAATCCGCTGGGAGCACCTGCCCCCGACCTGCACGACTCTGTCGTTCGGCGTCGGCTTCGACGACGAGGTGCCCGCGGACTGGCGGATGAACCACACCATCACCGTGAAGAGCCTGCTGTACGACGCACCCACCGAGAGCACGGTCGAGCCGCGCGTCATCGACAGCATCTACCTCAACGGCGACGGGCGTGACGGCATCAAGCAGGTCAAGCTCGACACCGTCGGCCTGGGTTCCAGGATGATCGAGATCGACATGGACGTGGCCTACAACGGCAACGGCCACGTCGATGTCGTGAACCCTCTGCTGAGCTGCCGCACCCAGGGGGGGACGGTTTCGAGTTACACCCCGAAGCCGGCGCCCAATGGGCCCATCGAGGTTGCGATGTCCACCATGACTCCGACCCGGAAGACGAACTTCTGGGGACCGGTCGAGGTGGACATGAGCAACGGGGAGTCCGCCGCCTATGACGG
>DATJFV010000030.1:0-32278 GCA_035495435.1 Pseudolysinimonas sp. | reverse complement strand
GCCGCCGCCGGCAGGGTGGGAGCGGTGCGAGGGTGTGCGGATGGATGTCCGCGATGCGCTGCTCGACGCCCTCGCCGTGCTGCTGCCGGTCGAGTGCGCGGGGTGCGGGGCCGACGACCGGGCCCTCTGCGCGGAGTGTCGGGCGGCGCTCGGCCCGGAGGTGAGCGCGCGTGATGTCGGCGGTCTGCGGGTGTGGGCGGGCCTGCGCTACGAGGGCGTGGCCCGTGCGGTGCTGCTGGCGTTGAAGCGCGACGCCCGGCTGGACGCGGCGCGCGCGCTCGCTCCCGCGCTCGCCGCCGCGCTCGTCGCCGGTCGAGTAGCGGCGCAGCCGCACCCCGCCGGTCGAGTAGCGGCGCAGCCGCGTATCGAGACCCCGCGTATCGAGACCCCGCTCCTCCTCGTCCCCATCCCCGGCTCCCGCTCTGCCTACCGCCGCCGCGGTTACGACCCCGTGCGCCTGCTGATGGCCCGCGCCGGTCTCCACGGCATCCGCGTCTTCGCCCCGGCGCGCCCGCATGCCGCGCAGAAGACCCTCGGCGTGGGCGACCGCGAGCGCAACCTGCGCGGCGTGTTCCGGCTGCGGCGCCCGGTGGCCGGCCACCGCATCCTGCTCATCGACGACGTCGTGACCACCGGAGCGACCCTGCGCGAGGCCGCCCGCGTGCTGCGCGACGCGGGCGCCGATGTGGTGGGCGCGGTCGTCGTCGCCTCCACCCCGCGGCGCAGTGCGGTTGCTGATGATGCTCTCAGCGGGCTTTCCGTGACTTCCGAAGGCGGCGGGACTACGTTGGGCCGAAAGGCGTCCTGAACCGCCTCACCCCGAAGCGGTCGACGCCGAATGCAACGGGAGGGTGTGCCATGGACATCACGATCACCGGACGCGGAGTGGGGATTCCGGACCGGTTCGAGGACTACGCGACCGAGAAGGCCGACAAGGTGGCTCAGCTCGCTCCGAAGGCTCTCGCGCTCGAGATCAAGGTCATTCGTCACCACGAGACGAACGGCACGACGGGCGATGATCGTGTGGAACTGACCCTCATCGGCCCCGGCCCGATCGTGCGGGCCGAGGCGTCGGCGGGTGACAAGTACGCGGCGTTCGACATCGCGCTCGACAAGATGGTCGAGCGCATCCGCCAGGCGAAGGACCGCAAGAAGGTGCACCGCGGCCAGCACCGCCCGGTGTCGCTGCAGGAGGCCACCTCGAACGGGCGGGTGATGGATGTCGTGCCGGCGTCCGCGGATGTCATCGCGGCTGTGTCGACCGGGTCGATCCCGACGGCCGAACCCGAGGAGCAGGAGTGGAGCCCGGTCGTCATCCGGCACAAGGTGTTCCCCGCGACGCGGATGACGCCCGAGGATGCGGTGGACCACATGGAGCTCGTCGGGCACGACTTCTTCCTGTTCATCGACGCGAGCTCGGACCGGCCGTCGGTGGTGTACCGGCGCAACGGCTGGAACTACGGGGTGATCGGGCTGGAGGAGTCAGAGGACGAGCTGGCTGCCGCGCGCTCACGACGCTAGCCGGGCTTTCCCCAGGTCACCCGCACTAGGCTGTAACGCGCCGGTAACGGCGGGCGCCGCTGTGCGCCCGGAACCCCTGGAGGAGCACACCCGTGGCCAACGTTCTCGAGCGAGTCCTGCGTGTCGGTGAGGGGCGCCTGCTGCGCCGCCTCAAGAACTACGCAGAGGCCGTGAACCACCTCGAGGAGAGCTTCGAGGAGCTCACCGACGAAGAACTCCGCGACGAGACGGTCAGCCTGCGCGAGCGGCACGCCAACGGCGAGAGCCTCGACGACCTGCTGCCCGAGGCGTTCGCGGCGGTGCGCGAGGCATCCAAGCGCACCCTGGGTCTGCGGCACTTCGACGTGCAGCTGATGGGTGGCGCGGCGCTGCACCTGGGCAACATCGCCGAGATGAAGACCGGTGAGGGCAAGACCCTGGTCGCCACCACCGCCGCCTACCTCAACGCGATCGCCGGCGAGGGCGTGCACGTCGTCACCGTCAACGACTACCTGGCCAGCTACCAGTCCGAGCTGATGGGCCGCGTCTACCGCGCGCTCGGCATGACGACGGGCGTCATCCTCGCCGGCCAGACGCCCGCAGAGCGCCGCGAGCAGTACGCGGCCGACATCACCTACGGCACGAACAACGAGTTCGGCTTTGACTACCTGCGCGACAACATGGCCTGGCAGGCGCAGGACATGGTGCAGCGCGGCCACCACTTCGCGATCGTCGACGAGGTCGACTCGATCCTCATCGACGAGGCCCGCACGCCGCTCATCATCTCGGGCCCGGCATCCGGCGAAGCGAACCGCTGGTTCGGCGAATTCGCCAACGTCGCCAACCGGCTGATCGAGGGCGAAGACTACGAGGTCGACGAGAAGAAGCGCACCGTCGGCGTGCTCGAGCCCGGCATCGAGAAGGTCGAGGACTACCTCGGCATCGACAACCTGTACGAGTCGGCGAACACCCCGCTCATCTCGTTCCTCAACAACTCCATCAAGGCGCGGGCCCTCTTCAAGCGCGACAAGGACTACGTCGTCATGAACGGCGAGGTGCTGATCGTCGACGAGCACACCGGCCGCATCCTGGTCGGCCGCCGCTACAACGAGGGCATCCACCAGGCCATCGAGGCCAAGGAGGGTGTGCAGGTCAAGGCCGAGAACCAGACGCTCGCGACCGTCACCCTGCAGAACTACTTCCGCCTGTACAAGAAGCTGTCGGGCATGACCGGTACGGCCGAGACCGAGGCGGCCGAGTTCATGTCGACCTATAAGCTCGGCGTGGTCGCCATCCCCACCAACAAGCCGATGATCCGCAAAGACCAGCCCGACCTGGTCTACAAGAGCGAGACCGGCAAGTTCGACCAGGTCGTCGAAGACATCGTCGAGCGTCACCGCACCGGTCAGCCGGTGCTCGTCGGTACCACCAGCGTGGAGAAGTGCGAGTACCTCTCGCGCCTGCTCGCCAAGCGCGGGGTGAAGCACGAGGTGCTGAACGCGAAGAACCACGCACGTGAGGCCGCGATCATCGCCCAGGCCGGTCAGCTCAATGCGGTGACCGTCGCCACCAACATGGCGGGCCGCGGTACCGACATCATGCTCGGTGGCAACGCCGAGTTCCTCGCCGTCGCGCAGATGCACGACAAGGGCCTGAGCCCGGTCGACACCCCAGACGAGTACGAGGCCGCGTGGGACGCGGTCTTCGAGCAGGTGAAGCGCAACGTCGAGGCCGAGGCAGAGAAGGTCATCGCCGCCGGCGGTCTCTACGTGCTCGGCACCGAGCGCCACGAGTCGCGCCGCATCGACAACCAGTTGCGCGGTCGCTCGGGCCGTCAGGGCGACCCCGGTGAGAGCCGGTTCTACCTGTCGCTCGAAGACGACCTGATGCGCCTGTTCAACGCCGGGGCGGCTGAGGCCCTGATGGGTCGCGCTCCGGCCGACATGGCGATCGAGTCGAAGACGGTGTCGCGCGCCATCCGCTCGGCCCAGTCGCAGGTCGAGTCGCGCAACGCCGAGATCCGCAAGAACGTGCTGAAGTACGACGACGTGCTGAACCGCCAGCGCGAGGCGATCTACTCCGATCGCCGCCACATCCTCGAGGGCGATGACCTGCACGACCGCGTGCAGAAGTTCCTCGAGGACGTCATCACCGAGGTGATCGACGAGCACACCGCCGACGGCCAGAGCGACGAGTGGGACCTCGAGGCGCTGTGGACCGAGCTGCGCACCCTGTACCCGATCTCGATCACCATCGACGAGGTGCTGACCGAGGTCGGCAACCGCGGGCGGCTGAGCGCGAAGACGTTGCGTGAAGAGGTGCTGTCGGATGCCAAGCTCGCCTACCAGCGGCGTGAGGCGTCCCTGGGCGCGCAGGCCACGCGCGAGTTGGAGCGCCGCGTCGTGCTGAGCGTCATCGACCGTCGCTGGCGCGACCACCTGTACGAGATGGACTACCTGAAGGACGGCATCGGCCTGCGCGCGATGGCGCAGCGCGACCCGCTGGTCGAGTACCAGCGCGAAGGTTTCGCGCTGTACCAGAACATGATGGGCGCGATCCGCGAGGAGTCGGTCGGCTACCTGTTCAACCTCGAGGTCGAGGTCACGGGCGGCGGCGAGGGTGTGGCGGCACGCGGGCTCGGCCAGTCGGCGAACCCGACCCAGGGGCTGTCGTACTCGGCACCGTCTGCCGACGCGCAGGGCGAGGTCGAGGTGCGCAACCAGCGCGGGCAGATCGAGGCCGCCGCGACGCGTCTGGCCCAGCAGCAGCAGGCCGCTCAGGCCGCGGCGCTGGCGCAGCAGGGTCAGGGCGGCCAGGCGGGCCCGCAGCAGCTGCGACCGTCGGGTCCGCAGCCGGCGCCTCAGCAGGGCGCGCGCGGTGCCTTCGGGCAGCGCACCGAGGGTGGCGAGCAGGCCCCGCTGAACCGGGCGCAGCGGCGGGCCCAGGAGAAGGGCCGCCGCTAGGCGGCTTCCGCACGGCGTGCTCTGCTCAGAGCACGTTGATCGCGGTTGCCCGCCACCGGCGGTCGAGGCCCTCGAGCCGCAGGGCCACCGCCCGTGCCCGTGCGCGCCCGCGCACGACGATCACTGCCTCGACCACTCCATCCCGGGGTTGGGTGACCGTGGTCGACCCGATCGTGAACGCGGGTCGCCGGGCCTGCACGCCTTTGGCCGCACGTGCCCGGCTGCTGATGACCACCCGTTTCAGCAGATGCCGGTAGACGTCGTCACTGACCCAGCGGGCGATCTGTTCGAGCTCGCGCGCACCCGCGAGGATCTCGATCACGCACCGCGTGAGGTTCTGCAGCAGCGGCTCGGGATCGGGCAACTGCGACGACGACGTCGGCTGGGCGCCGAAGAAGTCGTCGACATCGATCCGGGGCCGCAACGCACGCGCCGCGGTGCCCTCGATGAGATCGTCGTACTGCGAAGAAGGCGCGCCGATTCTCGGCTCGCGCGGGACCTGCTGCATGTCCACCCCTGACACATCGGCTCGATACACCGACCCGCGCGAAGGCCGTAATCACCATGCCATGGCTCGCGCGCGGCCAGGGCGATGTGACGGAACCTGTGGAAAACCGGCGTAATACGGCAGCGCCGATGGGTACCGTCGCGGCATGCGATGGGACCACCTGTTCAACGACCTCGAGTCGCAGCTCGAGCAGGAACTCGCCGCCGACGAGGTCGACGTCATGGCTGAAGAAGAGCGGTTGCGGCTCGGCAGGCTGGCGCTGCGCGATCGCTTCCAGGCCATGCACACCCGGTGTGCGGGGCGAGCCGTGCGACTGCAACTGACCGACGGGTCTTCCGTGGCGCTCCTGCTCGGCGCGGTGGGGCGGGATTGGATCGCGGGCGAGACGTCCGCTGGTGGGGCGACCACGCCATCCGGGCTCGTGCCGATCGCGGCGATCGCAGCGGTGTTCCCGGATGCCGCACAGGCCGCCGAGAGCATCGCGGCCGCCGAGGTGGCCGGCACGGGCGCCCCGTCGTTGTCGGCGCGTCTCGGACTCGGATTCGTGCTGCGCGACCTGTGCCGCCGCCGAGCCCCGGTGCGGATCACCACACCGCGGGACGACCTGCACGGCACTATCGACCGCGTCTCCCGCGATCACCTGGATCTGGCCGAGCACGAGCCGGGTACGCCACGCCGGGAGGGTTCGGTGCGCGCTCGGCGGATTCTCCCGCTGACGCAGGTGCTGTTGGTGCGCTACTGATCCGCGCGCGTTCTAGAGTGCGCTGAGCTCTGACACCGAGGCGTACTCGGCCTGATGCCACAGGCCCCGCCGGCGGTTCTCTTCGTACTTGTCCTCGATGTAGCGCTCGAGCAGCTCTCGCTCGACCCGCCACCGTCCGTTGCCCCCGACCTTGATCGCCGGGAGCTCGCCGGTGCGCACCAGCGCGTACGCCTGACTCGCCGAGATGTTCAGCACCTCGGCGACATCGACGAGGGTGAGGAAACGGCCAAGGCCGGCGGAGGGAATGTCCTGAGCCGTCATGGCTCGATTATGCGCCGCCCCGAGGTGCCCGGACGGGCGTGTGGATAACTTCCGCACCAGGTCGCTCGAGCCCGCCACCATGGCCGACATGAGCGAAAGCCGGACACCCTCCCGACGCCGTCGGTCGCCCCTCGATCCCCGTCTGCTGATCGGGATCGGCCTGGTCGTGGTCTCGGTCGTCGGCGTGGTCGCACTCGTCGGCGCGGCCGATCGTCGTATCACCGTGTATGCCGCAGGCGCGACCATCGCGCCGGGCCAACACGTCGGTGCGGACGACCTGGTGGTGCGGCAGGTGGCGATGGACGACGCTCCGGCGCTCTACCTCACCGCCGCAGATCTGCCGACGTCGGGGTTGGTCGCGACGAGCGTGATCCGGGCGGGTGAGCTGGTTCCGCGCTCGGCGGTCGGCAGCGCCTCGGGCAGCGAATCGACGGCTCTGGTGCTGCCCCTGGCGGGCGACGTCAGCGAGTCGGTGGTCGCCGGGGCAGCCGTGGACGTCTGGGGCTCGGCGGCCGGGCCGGATGATCCGAGCATGGCCGACCGCGCGGGGTTCGGGCCCCCGGTCGTGATCGTGCCCGATGCCACCGTGGTCCGGGTGGTTGACGACGACGGATTCGTCTCGGCCGCCGATGGGCGATCGATCGAGGTCCTGGTTCCCCGCTCGCGCATCGCCCGCGTCCTTCAGGCGATCGCCGACGGTGACGCGCTCGCGGTGGTTCCGGCCGGCATCCCGCTCTCGTCCCGATGACGACGTTCGCACTGGCGGTGCCGTTCGACGACGAACAGCGGCTCGTGGCCGACGCCGGCAGGTACGGCCACTCCGTCGCCGGACGATTCTCCGGTGCCGACGAGCTGGCGTCGCGCCTGCCCGCACTCGCGCCCCAGGCGGTACTGGCCGCGGCCGATCCGCAGTACCTCAACGCGCGGCTGGTGGCGGCCTGCGACGCGTCCGCCGCGCGGCTGGTGGTCGTCGCCGATTCCCCTGACCAGCAGCGCTACGCCCGGTCGCTCGGCGTCGTCGACGCTCTCGTCGGCGAGCTCGCGTGGGCGACTCTCATGCCGAACGCCGCGCCACCCGCTCCGGCCGTGGCCGCGCCCGAGGGCGATGGAGTCGCACCGGCACCCCGCGCGGCCCGCCGCGGAACCGTCGTCACCGTCTGGGGGCCGTCGGGTGCGCCGGGGCGCACCAGCCTCGCCATCGCGATCGCGGCAGAGCTGGCGGATGCCGGGGTGACCGTCGCGCTCGCCGACGCCGACACGCATGCGGCGGCCATCGATCCCGCCCTGGGGTTGCTCGACGAAGCACCCGGATTCGCGGCAGCCTGCCGCCTGGCGGGCACCGGAGCGCTGACGAACGCCGAGTTCGAGCGCATCGCCGAGTGGCACGCGTCGGGCGCGTCGGGGTTCTGGGTGCTCACCGGGCTCGGCCGCCCGGCCCGGTGGCCGGAGCTGTCCGAGCAGCGCATCGCGGGCGTGATCGAGGCGGCGCGGTCGTGGGTCGACGTGCTGCTCATCGACACCGCGTCGAGCATCGAACAGGACGAGGAGCTGGTCAGCGACCTGGCGGCTCCGCGCCGGAATGCCGCCGCCCTCGCCGCCCTGCGCGGGGCGGACCACGTCATCGCGGTGGCCGCGGCCGACCCCATCGGACTGACCCGGTTCCTGCGGGCTCACGCCGAACTCGTCGAGGTGGTCGCACCGCCTCGGGTGACGACGATCGCCAACAAGGTGCGCGCGACCGCTATCGGCATGAATCCGCAGGCGCAGGTCGCGCAGACGCTGTCGCGGTTCGGGGGGATCTCCGAGCCGGTCGCGGTTCCGTGGGATCCGGCGGCCTTCGACGCCGCCGTGCTGGGCGGCAAGACGCTGCGGGACGCGGCGCCGCGGTCACCGGCACGCCTCGCCGTCCGCAGGTTTGTGCTCGACCGCCTCGCGCCGGCGCCGGCTGTGCCGGTGCCGCGGCGGGCACGGCGCAGGGAGCCGAGCAACTAGCCTGGAAGGCGTGACCACCCTCTCCGACCTCATGGTCGCCCATGGGCGCCCCGACGAGGCGGACATCGACTGGCTGCACCTGCTGGTGGCCGACGGGCAGCTCATCGCCGACCTCGCGTTCGCCGACATCGTGCTCTGGGTGCCGACCACGGAGGGCGGATTCATCGCCGTCGCGCACTCGCGACCTAGTTCCGCAGCGACCCTCTTCTACCGCGACTTCGTCGGGCAGGAGATCAAACCCGAGTGGCGCCGCCAGGTGACCGAGGCGTTCGAGACCGCCCAGATCGTCGACACCGCCGCACCCGACTGGTACGAAGAGACCCCCACCCGAGTGCGTGCGGTGCCCGTGCTGCGTCGACTGGCGGCGAACGGCGCCGAGAACACCGCGCGGCCGATCGCCGTGCTCACCCGGCACAGCAACCTCAGCGAGGCCCGCACCCCGTCGCGCCAGGAACTGACGTTCAACCAGTGCGCCAACGACCTGTTCGCGATGATCGCCTCCGGCGACTTCCCCGACCTGAACGCACCCATCGGGCCGCGGTCGGGAGCTCCGCGCGCGTCGGATGGCCTCATCCGGCTCGACATCGACGGAGTCGTCACCTTCGCCAGCCCCAACGCGCTCTCGGCGCTCAACCGCATGGGCTTCGACGGCGAACTCGAAGGCGAGTCGCTGGCCGAAGTCACCACCGAACTGCTGCGCGGCAAGATCGTCATCGACGAGTCGCTGCCGCTCGTCGTCACCGGGCGCGCGCCGTGGCGCACCGACATCGAAGCCCGCGGGGTCACGATCACGCTGCGCACCATCCCCATCCGCCACAAAGGCGAACGGGTCGGCGCCATCGTGCTGGTACGCGACGTCACCGAGGTGCGGCACCGCGAGCAAGAGCTGATCACCAAAGACGCCACCATCCGCGAGATCCACCACCGGGTGAAGAACAACCTGCAGACCGTCGCGTCGCTGCTGCGCATCCAGAGCCGGCGCGCCAAGAGCGACGACAGCCGGGACGCACTCGCGCAGGCCATGCGGCGGGTGTCGGCGATCGCCGTCGTGCACGACACCCTCAGCGAGGGGCTCAGCCAGAACGTCGACTTCGACGACGTGTTCGACCGCGTGCTCATGCTGATCGCCGAGGTCGCCAGCAGCCACAACACCACCGTGCGGCCCGTGAAGAAAGGCAAGTTCGGCATCCTGCCCAGCGAATACGCCACCCCGCTGTCGCTGGCACTCACCGAACTGGTCACCAACGCCGTCGAGCACGGGCTCGCAGGGCGCGACGGTGAGGTCGAGATCCAGGCGAAGCGCCGCGACGACGTGCTGCGGGTGCGGGTGCGCGACAACGGGGTCGGGCTGCCCGAGGGCAAAGTCGGCTCGGGCCTCGGAACTCAGATCGTGCGCACCCTCATCGAGGGCGAACTCGGCGGCACGATCGACTGGCACACTCTGCAGGGCGAAGGCACCGAGGTCACGATCGACATCCCGCTGCTCTGGCTCGCGAAGAGCTGAGCCCGAGCACGTCGGACTAGCTGGCGCGGCGGGCGCGGGCGGCGCGGCGCTTCAGGGCGCGGCGCTCGTCCTCGGAGAGGCCACCCCAGACACCCGAGTCCTGGTTGGTCTCGAGCGCGTACTGCAGGCACATCTCGGTCACCGAGCAGCGGGCGCAGACGGCTTTCGCCTTCTCGATCTGGTCGACAGCCGGCCCCGTGTTGCCGACGGGGAAGAACAGTTCAGGGTCAGCGGTGAGGCAGGCGGCCTTGTCACGCCAGTCCATGTTGGTGCTCCTTGAGTAGCAGAGAGGTGAACGCGCGCTGAAAAACCGGGTCGAGCGCGCGGTCGAAGTAAGTACGAAAATCGAGGGGGATCGTTTCTCGTGCTCACCTGCGACTCTGCAGGCGTCACATCAACCGCCATTAGGGTTTCATACTTGTTACGGCCGATCAATAGGTCTGAATGGGATATCTCTGTGAGTGATCGTCGTCGTACGGCAACCTCGTGGTTGCTTTTCGTTCTCCTGGCGGCCGAATTCCTGCTGCTCACGGGCGTCGCGATCCTGCTGCTCATCGAGTTGTTGATCGCCACACCCGACTCCTACGCGTCGGCGATCGCCCTCACCGTGCTGGCGTTCATCGCCGCGGCGTGGCTCGGCGCCATCGTCGTCGGAGCCTGGCGCGACCAGGCCTGGTTCCGCGGTGCCGCGATCGTGTGGCAGGTGCTGCAGTTCGCCCTGGGCGCCGGCGGCGTCACCGGCACGTTCGCCAATCCGGCGATCGGATGGCCGCTCGTCGTGGTCGCGCTGGTGACGTTCTTCCTGCTGCTGGCTACGCGGAAAGACCCAGCTGCTTCTTGAGCATCGCCACGTGCCCGGTCGCCTTCGTGTTGTAGAAGGTGTGGGTGATCGTGCCCTGCTCGTCGATCACGAACGTCGACCGAATCGCCCCGGTCACCGTCTTGCCGTAGAGCTGCTTCTCGCCGAACGTGCCGTAGGCATCGTGGATGCTGTGGTCGGGGTCGCTGAGGATGGGGAAGGTCAGGTGGTCCTGCTTCACGAACTGGGCGAGCTTGGGCACGTCGTCACGCGAGACACCCACCACCCGGTACCCCGCGGTGTTCAGCTGGTTCAGGTTGTCGCGGAAGTCGCAGGCCTGCGTGGTGCACCCCGGCGTCATCGCCTCGGGGTAGAAGTAGAGGATCACCTTCGACCCCCGCAGGTCAGACAGCGTCACCGGTGAGCCGGTCTGGTCGGGAAGCGTGAAGTCGGGGGCGGCGGTACCGGGTTCGAGGCGCGTGGTCACGCTGCGATCGTATCGCCGAGGGTGAAGGCCGACCCCGCGCCGAGGCGTCGCACCGGGTGCTCGGGGTCCAGCATCCAGACCTCGCCGCTGCCGATCACCCGAGCCTCCCCACCGCGGATGACGAGCGCGGTGTCCTCGTCGATGCCGATCCCGTCGATACCTGGCCGTCGGCCGAGTGCCGAACGCAGGCGGGGGAGCCGGTCGCGCTGAGCGAAATGCTGGTCGATCATCAGGCCTGGCAGCAGGCCGAGTCCCTCGCCCAGGCGCAGCTCGCGGGTGCCGGCGAGCGTGACCTCCCCGAGCGCCGAAGCTCCGGCGGAGGTTCCGGCGATCACGCCGCCGCGCTCGAGCAACCGTCGTAGCTCGTGATGCACGCCCGTGCCCAGGATCGCTCGCACCAGCCGCGCCTGGCTGCCGCCGGTGAAGAACACACCCCCGGCGGCCGCGACCTGCCCGCGAAGGGTCGCGTCATCGGCACCCTCCCGGTCGCGCACCGCGAGCTCGCGCACCTCTGGCACCCCGATTCCGCCGAAGGCCTCGCGGTAGCGCTGCACGTACCGGAACGGCTGCCGCGACGCGCGGGCGAGGATCAGCAGCGGACCGCTCGACATCGCGTCGGCGACGGCGCGCAGGATCAGTCGCTCACCGTCGCGATCCTCGTGACCGCCGATGGCGATGAGGGTGCCGTCAGGCATCGGCGGTCTCCAGCCCCGCGGGACGGAACGCCTGCACCTGCCGCCAGACCCCCTCGACGTCGGTGACGGTCAGCGCCACCAGGTCTCCGGGGCCGGCCATGCGCAGTGCCGTGTCCATCGCCGCGTTCTCGTCGAACACGATGCGGATGCGATCGGCCGGCATCCCGGCTGCCAGAGCGCCCTCCTGCAGCAACGCGACCACGCCTCCCGCAGCGCGCCCCCGACCGTCCGGACGCTCGCGGAACACGAGCTCGTCGAAGTACTGCGCGGCGATCCCGCCGAGTTCGCGGATGTCGGCGTCGCGTCGGTCGCCCGGCGTGCTGATCACCCCGATCCGCCGGTCGGCGGGCATGCCCCGCAGCGCCGCACCCAGGGCGCGCAGGGCAGCGGGGTTGTGGGCGTAGTCGACGATCGCGGTGAACCCCGGAGCGTCGGTGACGTTGAACCGGCCAGGGTTCTGCTCGTACGAGGTGTGGAAGGTGCGCAGCGCCTCGGTGATCGTCTCGCACGCGACCCCGTTGCCCCGTGCCGCGGCGACTGCGGCGAGGGCGTTGGCGATGTTGAACCCCGCGACCCCGCCGAACGTCGCCGGGATCTCGGCGGCGTCGAGCAGTGCCGTGCGCTCGCCGTTCTCATGGACGACGAGCTGACGCTGTTCGAGGGCGACCACGATGCCCCCGCCGGCGATGTGCTCCCGCAGCTCGGCGGTCAGAGGCTCGAGCGTGAACCAGGCGACCCGGCCGCGTGCGACCGCGGCCATCCGCCGCACCCGCGCATCGTCGGCGTTCAGCACGCACAGCCCGCGGCGGCGCACGTTGCGGATCACCACCGACTTCACCCGCGCCAGCTGGCGCAACGTGTTCACACCACCCAGCCCCAGGTGGTCGGCGGAGACGTTCAGCACCACACCGACATCCGCCAGATCGTAGGCCAGCCCCTCGCGCAGCAGGCCACCGCGTGCCGTCTCGAGCACCGCGGCATCCACAGACGGATCGCTCAGCACCAGCCGCGCGCTGCGCGGCCCGCTCGCATCGCCCGCCGTGACGACGGTGCCGTCGATCGTGATGCCGCTTGTGCTCGTCATGCCGACGCAGCGGCCCGCGGTCTGCAGGATGTGGGCGATCATGCGCACCGTGGTCGACTTGCCGTTGGTTCCGGTGACGGCGGTGATCGGGATGCGGGACGCGGCCCCCGGCGGGAACATCAGGTCGATCGCGGGCCGGGCCACATTCCGCGGTGTGCCGTGCGACGGCGCGAGATGCATGCGGAACCCGGGTGCGGCGTTCACCTCGATGACGGCGCCGCCGGTCTCACGCAGCGGGCGTCGCAGGTCGGGAGCGATCAGGTCGATGCCGGCGATGTCGAGCCCGATGGCGCGGGCGGCCCGCTCGGCGACGGCGACGACCTCCGGGTGGATGTCGTCGGTGCGGTCGATCGCCTCGCCGCCCGTCGAGAGGTTGGCGGTGTCGCGCAGCACGACGACCTCCCCGGCGACGGGCACAGCACCCAAGTCGACGGCGCGGTGCAGTGCGTCGTCGATCACCACGCGGGTGAGGACGTCGGCATGCCCATCACCGCGGCGCGGGTCGGCGTTCAGCGCATCCACGAGCTGCTTGACCGTGCGGATACCGTCGCCCGTCACGCGCGCCGGCACGCGTTCGGCGGCCGCGACGACGCGTCCGCCGATCACCAGGATGCGGTGGTCGGCCCCCGCGATCTCGCTCTCGACGACGACGCGCGGGCTGTGCCGCGCGGCGATCTCGAACCCCGTGGCGACCCCGTCGGGGGTGACCAGCCCGCGCGACACCCCGCGACCGTGGTTGCCGTCGAGCGGTTTCGTGACCACCGGTCCGTCGAGGGCGGACGCCGCCTCGACCGCCTCGGCGGCGCTGCGGGCGACGGAACCGCGCGGCACCGGAATCCCGGCGGCCCGCAGCCGCTGCTTCGTCGCCTCCTTGCTGGCGGCGAGTTGCACCGCCAGGTGCGAGGTGGCGTCGGTGACGCTGGCGCGAATCAGGTGCTGGTTCACGCCCTGACCGAGCCGGATCAGGCTCTGGTCGTCGAGTCGCTGCACCGGGATCCCGCGGCGCTTCGCCTCATCGACGAGGGCCCGCGTGGTCGGACCGAGTGCGCGGCGGCCGGCCAGCGCGCGCAACGCGGCGAGCCCCGGAAGGTCGGCCATGGCATCCGGATGCGCCGGCGTCTCAGAACCCGGCGCCGGCGCAACGCGATCGAGGCCCTCGGCGACGATGCCCGCGACACGGGCGACCGTCTCGATCGCGAGGCGCCCGGCGAGGCGGCCGACCTGCTCGTCCCGATAGGCGAACAGCACGTCGTAGGCGCCGTCGACGTCGCGGACCGCTCGCGTCTTGCCCCGGCTGGCGGGAGAGCCGGCCACGACCTGCAGTTCGAGCGCGACGTGCTCGATGACGTGCCCCAGTCGCGTTCCAGAACGCAGCCGCTCGACGAACCCGCCGGGGCGACCGAGACTGCAGTGGTGCCGGTTGAGGCCCGGCAGCAGGTCGAGCAGGCGGTCGACGACCTCGCCGCCCGGAGTGTCGGTGGCGTGCTCGCCGAGGTCGAGACGGATGCGCACCATCGGGGCCCTGCTGAACAGATGGGGGCCGCGGTACACGGCGGTCTCCAGGACACGCATCACCCTTGTGACGCTACGTCGGATGCGCAAAACGGCCGGGGGGCTTGACGCCGCCACCCGAGAACGGCATGCGCAGGTCGTGCTATCGTTGTCCCTCGGCCCGGTCAAACGGGCCGCGCACCTCTAGCTCAATTGGCAGAGCAACTGACTCTTAATCAGTGGGTTCCGGGTTCAAGTCCCGGGGGGTGTACGGAAAGCCCCGCAACCTCTCGCCAGGTGCGGGGCTTTTTTCGTGTGCGCGTGCGGCTGCGGTGCGGGCGTGGCTGTGGTGCGCGTGGCCCCCGACCCCGATCAGGGGACTGCTCGCGCCCGCCGCGTCGGCGTACCGTGGCCGAGTGCATGCGCTTGAGCTCCGTGGTCTGACGAAGCGTTTCGGCGGGGCGACCGCCGTCGACGCACTCAGCCTCGACGTGCCGCACGGCTCGTTCTATGGCATCGTCGGCCCGAACGGCGCCGGCAAGACGACGACCCTGTCCATGGCGACCGGTTTGCTGCGCCCCGACGCGGGCACCGCGACCGTGCACGGCATCGACATCTGGCAGCACCCGCTCGAGGCCAAGCGCCTGATCGGCAACCTCGCCGACGGTGTCGACCTGTACGACCGGCTGACCGGCGAACAGCTGATCACCTTCAGCGGCATGCTGTTCGGCCTCGACCGCGCCGTCTTGCGCGAGCGGGTGGCCGACCTTCTCTCCCTGCTCGACCTGCAGCAGGCCGCCGGCACCGTCGTCGCGGACTATTCGGCGGGCATGACGAAGAAGATCGCGCTCGCCGCGGCGCTCGTGCATTCGCCGCGGCTGCTGGTGCTCGACGAGCCGTTCGAGTCGGTCGACCCGGTGTCGGCGGCGAACATCCGCGACATCCTGCACGGGTTCGTGCGGGGCGGGGGCACGGTGGTGGTGTCGAGTCACTCCATGGATCTGGTGCAGCGGATGTGCGACCACGTTGCGATCGTCGCCGCGGGCCGGGTGCTGGTCGCCGGCACCGTCGACGAGGTGCGCGGCGACCGCGACCTCGAGTCGCGCTTCCTCGAGCTCGTCGGGGGCCGGCGTCACGAAGAGAGCCCGGCGTGGTTGCTGTCCTCCTGAGGCTGCGGTTTCGCGTGCTGGCGAACACGTTGCGGCGCAACACGTTCCAGCTGGTCGCGGTGATCCTCGGTGCGGTGCAGGCGACCCTGCTGGTGCTGGCCGTGATCGGCGGACTGCTCGTGGCATCCGCCGCACCGCCCGCCGCGACGCAGGCGGTCGTGGTGGTCGGGGGCTCGGCGCTGGTGCTCGGCTGGGTGATCGTGCCGTTGCTGTTCGAGGGGGTCGAGCAGACGCTCGATCCGCTGAAGCTCGCACGGTTTCCGGTGCGCACCGGGCAGCTGATGGCGGCGATGTTCCTTGTCGGGGTGCTGTGGGTGCCGGGTGCGGCGACGATCGTGGTGGCGGCGGCGACCGGGATCGGGTGGGCTGCGCACCCGGATGCGGCGCTCGTCGCCGTGGTGGCCGGCCTCGTGGGCGCGGCGACCGCCATCGCAGCGTCACGTCTGACGACCTCGGTGGTGAGTACGCTGCTGCGCGGGCGCGGGTCGTCGCGGGTGGGTGTGACCGCTCTGGTCGTGCTGGTGGTGGCGGCGCCGTTCGCGGCGGCGACACTCGGCGGCGTGGCCTCGGGCGGTGCAGACCTGTTGGCGATCTTCACCGCGGGCGTCGAGGTGCTGGGCTGGACGCCGCTCGGCGCGATCTGGTCGGTGCCGGGCCGGCTGGCGATGGGCGACGGATGGGGCGCCGCGGCCGCCGCCGTGATCGGTGCGGCGACGCTCGTGGCCGTTCTGCTGCTCTGGCGTGCCGTGCTCGCGCGGAGCCTGCGGGTGCGCGGATCCGGCCCGGCGCGCACGACCGCGTCGCGCCTCGGCATCCTCGGCCGAGCGCCCTCCACTCCCACAGGGGCGGTCGCGGCCCGGTCGCTCGTCTACTGGTTCCGCGACGCGCGGCATGCGCGGCAGCTGGTGATCATCCCGGTCCTGCCTGCGCTGATGCTGCTGTGGTGGTGGCTGATCGGCGTCGACGGCATCGCGTATGCCGCGGGCCCGGTGGTGGCGGCGCTGCTGCCGCTGTCGGTCTTCGCCGGGCTCTCCTATGACGGAACGGCCTTTGCGGCGGAGCTCGCCGCGGGGGTGCGCGGGGTGCACGACCGGCTCGGGCGTGCGGTCGCGTTGCTGGTGATCGCGGCTCCGGCGGTGCTGATCGTGCAGGTCGCGGTGGCGGTGATCATCGGTGGCGCTGCGCAGTTGCCCGCCCTGCTCGGTGCGTCGTTCGGGGTGCTGCTGATCTCGACCGGGGTGGTCAGTGTGTCGTCGGCGCGCATCGTGGTGCCGGTGGCGCGGTCGGGGCGCAACCCGTTCTCGGCACCCGCGGGCGCGGCGACCACGTCGGTGCTCGCGTCGTATGTCGTGATGGCGGCCACGCTGCTGCTCGCCTCACCGGTGCTCGCGCTCGTCGTCGTGGCACTCATCACCGGCTCGGCCGCACTGGGGTGGGCGGCTCTCGCGACCGGGGTGGTGCTCGGGGTGGCGATCGCAGCCGGGGGAGTGCTGCTCGGCGGCCGGGTGCTCGACGCGTCCGGCCCGGCGGTGCTCGCGCGCCTGCGACTCGTGCGCGCCTAGCTGTCGTGCGCGCCTAGCTCTCGCGCCACCAGGTGTCGAACGGGCTCACCGGCACGCGGCGCTTGTGTTCGGTGATGCGGTAGCGATGCTCGATCTTGTCGGCGACATCCGTCTCCACCTCTTCGCCTTCGAGGTAGGCGTCGATCTGGGCGTAGGTGATGCCGAGCTCGGTCTCGTCGGGCTGGCCGGGCCGGTCATCGAGCAGGTCGGCGGTCGGCGTCTTCTCGTACAGGCGCGCCGGCGATCCCAGGTGCTGCAACAGCGCGCGGCCCTGGCGCTTGGTGAGACCGGTCAGCGGGGTGAGGTCGACGCCGCCGTCGCCGTACTTGGTGAAGAACCCGGTCACCGCCTCGGCGGCGTGGTCGGTGCCGACGACGAGCAGGTTGTTGTCGCCGGCCACCGCGTACTGCGCAACCATGCGCTGCCGCGCCTTCACGTTGCCCTTGGTGAAGCCGGTCATCTCCGCCCCCGTGGCCGGCTCGAATTGCGACGCGAACCCGTCGGTGCCGGCCTTGATGTTGAAGGTCACCACCTCATCCGCGTCGATGAAGCTCAGAGCAAGCTGCGCGTCGTCCTCATCCGCCTGCACCCCGTACGGAAGCCGCATCGCGGTGAACGTCGCCCGGCCGCCCGCCTCGCGCACCCGCTCGACCGCCAGCTGGCACAGCCGCCCCGCCAGCGACGAGTCCTGCCCGCCGCTGATGCCCAGCACGAACCCGTCAGCGTGCGCCTCGGCGAGGTAGTCGACGAGGAACCCGACGCGGCGCTCGACCTCGGCAGCGGGGTCGATCTGGGGGCTGACGTTGAGGGCGGCGATGATCTCGGCCTGCAATTCGCGCATGCAGGAAGGCTAGATCAGTCCGGTTACGCGTGCATTTCGACCGTCATTCACCGCCGACGACCGCGAGCGCGTCGATCTCGACGAGGATGCGCGGGTCGGCGAACCCGGTGACCACGGTGGTGCGCGCCGGCAGCACCCCGCTCGGCGTGTGCGCCGGCACGAACGCATCGAACGCCGCGTTCAGTGCCCCGAAGTCGTCGGCGGAGGCCAGGAACACGCGCAGCATGATGACGTCGTCGAAGCTCGCGCCCCCCGCGCGCAGTACGGCGTCGACGTTGCGCAGCACCTGCAGCGTCTGCGCCTCGGCCCCCTCCGCATACTCGCCGGTCGCCGGGTCGGTGCCGACCTGCCCCGCCGTCTGCAGCAGGCCGCCCGTGCGGACCCCTTGCGAGAACTGCGGGCGCGGCGCGGGGGCGAGGTCGGTGTCGACACGGTGCTTCGTGGTCATGGGGTTACGGTACAGACTGATCGGGTGGATGCCGCCGCCGATCGGGATGCTTCGCTGGTCCTCCGCCCGCGGCACAAGTCGGTGCCGCCGCGGCTGTGGGGCAGTACCGCGGCGGAGGCCGTGGCGACCGGCCTGCGGGTGGGCGACCTGCAGACCCCGGTGCTGACGATCGATCGCGCCGCGTCCGACGGCAACGTGGCGACGCTCGTGGCCTGGGCGCGCACGACGGGCGTCGAACTCGCCCCGCACGGCAAGACGACGATGGCACCCGAGCTGTGGCGACGGCTGCTGGATTCCGGATGCTGGGGCATCACGCTCGCGACGCCGTGGCAGGTGCAGGTGGCGCGCGCTGCCGGTCTCGACCGGATCCTGCTCGCCAACGAGCTGACCGATCCGGTCGCGATCGCCTGGCTGACCGCCGAACTCGACGCCGACCCGCGGTTCGCGTTCGCCTGCTGGGTCGACTCGGTCGAGGGCGTGGAGCTGCTGGCGCGGACCCCTGGCGAGCGCGCGATCGACGTGCTGGTCGAGCTGGGTGCGGCGGGCGGGCGCACCGGAGCGCGCGGGGTCGATGCGGCGCGACGGGTGGCGGATGCGGTGGCCGCATCCCCGCGACTGCGGCTTCGCGGGGCGGCCGGGTATGAGGGCTCGTACGGCCCCGATCGCGGGGAGGAGCCGCGCGTGCGCGCCTACCTGCGCGACCTGCGTGCCCTGGCCGGGTCGCTCGACGCGGTCGACCCGATCGTGACTGCGGGCGGCAGCGCCTGGTTCGACGTCGTCGCCGAGGAGCTGGTCGGCACGCGCGCAGCGGACGGCACACCCGCGACCGTGATCGTGCGGGCCGGGGCGTTCCAGGCCCACGACGACGTGTTCTACGCCGGCATCTCGCCGTTCGCCGGCACCGAGCGCGCCTTCCTGCCCGCCCTGCACGCCTGGGCGCGCGTGCTCTCCAGGCCGGAACCCGGCCTCGTGCTGCTCGACGCCGGCAAGCGCGACCTGCCGAGCGACCTCGACCTGCCCGTGGTGCTCGACGTTCCGGGCGCACGGGTGACCTCGCTCGCCGACCAGCATGCGTTCGTGACCGTGCCGCCCGACTCCGGCCTGGCCGTGGGGGATGTCGTGCGGCTCGGGATCTCGCACCCGTGCACCGCGTTCCAGCTCTGGGGGCTGGTACCCGAGGTCGAGGGCGAGCGGGTGGTCGGGTTCGTGGAGACGATGTTCTAGTGGCGAGTGGCCAGGCGCTGTTCGAGGGGGTGCGGGTCGTCGACGGTACGGGCGCGGCGGCGTACACCGCCGACGTCGAGGTCGCCGAGGGGCGCGTCCGCGCGATCCGGCCCGTGCCTGCCGCGCGCGGCTCGGCGCTGACACTCGCACCTGGCTTCATCGACATGCACGCCCACAGCGACCTCGCCCTGCTCGACGACGAAGCTCAGTCGGCGAAGCTCAGCCAGGGCGTCACCACGCAGGTGATCGGGCAGGACGGCATCGGCTACGCACCGGTCGACGACGCCGCGTTGGCCCTGGTGCGGCAGCAGATCTCCGGATGGAACGGCGACCTGCCCGATGCGGCGTACAGCTGGCGCGACACGGCCGGGTTCCTCGACGCACTCGAATCCGCGCGGCTCGGCACGAATGCGGCGGTGCTCGTTCCCCAGGGCAATCTGCGGCTGCTGACCGTGGGATCCGCCGACCGGCCCGCGACGACGGCCGAGCTCGGGCGGATGAGCGGCATCCTGGCCGACGGGCTGCGGGCGGGGGCCGTCGGCATGTCCAGCGGCCTGACCTACACACCCGGCATGTACGCCGACACCGCCGAACTCGAGGCGCTCTGCGCGGTCGTGGCCGAGCACGGCGGATACTGGGCCCCGCACACCCGCGGCTACGGTCGGCACGCCCTCGACGCGTTCGCCGAGTGCATCGGCATCGCCGAGCGCACCGGGTGCGCGCTGCACCTGACGCACGCGACCATGAACTTCCCCGCCAACCGCGGCCGGGCGGGCGAACTGCTCGAGCTGATCGACAGCTCCACCGCCGACATCACGCTCGACACCTACCCGTACCTGCCCGGATCGACGACGCTCGCGGCACTGCTTCCCAGCTGGGCGCACGCCGGCGGGCCCGAGGCGACGCTCGCGCGCCTCGACGACGCCGACGCGCGCGAGCGGATGCGGGTCGAGCTCGAGGTGACCGGCTCCGACGGGGCGCACGGCGAGACGGTGCCGTGGGACCTGATCCAGGTGTCGGGGGTGCGGGATGCCGCGTGGGCCGAGGCGGTCGGCCTCACGATCCAGGGGTGGGCGGCTCTGCGCGGCGTCGATGCCACCAGCGCGGCGCTCGACCTGATGCGCGACGACCGGCTCGGCACCGGCATCCTGATGCACGTCGGCGACGAGCAGAACGTGCAACGCATCATGCAGCATCCGCACCACAGCGCCGGAAGCGACGGCATCCTGGTCGGCGGGCGTCCGCATCCGCGCGCCTGGGGAACCTTTGCGCGCTACCTCGGGCACTACACCCGCGAGCTCGGGGTGCTGACCCTCGAGGAGTGCGTGCGGCATCTGGCCGGCACCCCCGCACGTCGCCTGGGCCTGACCGATCGCGGTGTGGTGCGCGAGGGTGCGGTGGCCGACCTGGTGCTGTTCGATGCCGAGACCGTGTCTGACCGGGCGACCTTCGATGAGCCCCGGCTGCCCGCCGCCGGAATCGTGCATGTGCTGGTCGGCGGCGAGTTCGCGGTGCGCGACGGTGTGCGCACGGCTGCGGCGGCCGGTCGGCTTCTCCGTTCCTGATCGATCGTCACTCGGCCTGGCTCCGTGTCGGTGCTGTTGTGTACGGTGTCCACATGTTGAGCGATCTGCGAGATGGACGTGCTGGAACCGCGCTGCTGCCGGACGACCCGGGCTGGGGCGAGAACCCGCCGATCTACCCGCCGGCGGGAACCGCGACGGCGGTCGTGCGCCCCGAGACGGCGCAGCAGGTCGCAGAGGCTCTGAGTTTCGCCGCCGCCGAGGGCATGCCGGTCGCGGTGCGCAGCGGAGGCCACGGCAGTGGGCGTTTCTCGGTGGAAGGAGCGCTCGTCATCGAGCTCTCGCACCTGGCGGGCGTCGAGGTCGGCGGCACGACGGTGCGCATCGGCGCGGGAGCGGTGTGGGGCGATGTCGCCGCGGCTCTGGGCGCGCACGGGCTCGCACTGAGCTCCGGCGACACGAAAAGCGTCGGGGTCGGCGGCCTCACCCTGGGCGGCGGCGTCGGCTGGTTCGTGCGGCAGTACGGCCTCGCGTTCGACAGCCTCATCGCCGCCGAGGTCGCGCTGCCCTCCGGTGAGGTCGTCACCGCATCCGCCACCGAGCACCCCGACCTGTTCTGGGCGCTGCGCGGCGGCGGCGGCAACTTCGGGGTCGTCACCACATTCGTGTTCGAGGGGCACCCGCTCGACGGGGTGGTGTTCGGCACCCTCGACTTCGACCCGGCGAACCTGCGCGAGATGCTGGCGGGCTGGCGCGACGTCATGCGAGAAGCTCCCGAGCCGTTCAACTCGACGGCGCTGGCGATGCCGGCGATGGGTCCGGGGGCGGAGCCGGCGACGCAGCTCATCGTCATCCACCCCGGCCGCGACGTCGCGGTCATCGAGCCCTTGCTCGAGCGCCTGCGCGCGGTTCCGGGTTACCGCGGAGAGGACATCGCGCCGCGCGACTACGCCGACACCCTCGACGAGGCGCACCCCTTCCCCGGCGAGCCGCCCACCATCACCGGCGACAACGGATTCATCGACGACTTCGGCGACGACGCCATCGAGGCGCTCGCCGGGGTGCATGCCGCCATCGGCGGGGTGCTGATGCTGCGCTACCTGCGCGGCGCCTTCAGCCGGGTGCCGGCCGACGCCACCGCGTGGGCGCACCGCGGCGCCGAGGTGATGGCGATGGTGGCGGCGTTCCTGCCACCCGCCGCAGAGCGTGAGGCGGTGGATGCCGTGCACGCCAAGTGGGCGCCCGCCGGGCCCTACGCCACGGGCACCTACGGCAACTTCTCTCAGGAGGCGGGGCAGGCGGTGACCGAGCTGATGTACCCGCCGGCGACGCTCGAGCGCCTGCGCGAGGTGAAACGCCGGTACGACCCGCAGAACCTGCTGCGCGCGAACCACAACATCGTGCCGTGATACCGCTGACCTGACCGACGCGACCGACGCGACCGAGGCATGATAGCGTCATGGACGACGAGTTGGACGAGCACGACGAGCCGCGGGTTTCGCGACGACTCTGGGCCTACGCCCTCGGCACGTCGGTGCTCGCGATCCTGGTGATCATCGTGTTCTACGTCTCGGGTGCCGTCGACACGGTGGCGCACACCGGATGCTGGATCCACGAGCCGCCTGTCGACCTGAGGGCCTGCCTGGCGCGTTAGGAACCGAGCCGCGCCTGCAGCAGTTCGACCTGGTGCTTCGCCTCGGCGAGGCCCACGCCGGTGTGCTCGCGCCATGATTTGATCGCCTGGATCACGTTGCCCGCACGCAGCGCATCCACCACGTCCTGGGGCGGGTCGGCAGGATCCACGGTGCCGTCGGGAGCGACGCCGTCGAGGCGCACGTACAGCTCCTCGACGAGCCGGCCGAGACGCGCGACCTCGGTCTTCAGCTGGGCGATCTCCTCGGCATCACTGGGCATGCAGAGCAGGCTAGCGCGCACCCGGTGCGGCGGACCCACCGTGCGCGGATGAGGAACTTCGTCCCCGCGCGCACCGGGTGCGGCGGAGCCACCTCGCGCGGATGAGGAACTTCGTCACGGCGCGCGGCTCAGTTTCGTTCCTGAGCCGTGTGTCGCCCCCGAACTCCTCATCCGCGCAAGGCGGTGGCGTGGGCGCCCCCCCGCATGCCGGGCGCGCCCGCATGCCCGGGGCCCCGCATGCCGGGGTCCCGCCCGGCGACGCCGGACGGGACCCGTTGCACCAGCAGCTACTTCTTCGGCTTCTTGTCGCCGAAGACCTCGCCCTCCATGGCGTCGTAGCCCTCCTTCTGCGGGTCGCCGTGCATGCCGCCCGACAGCGCGTACTCCTCCTCGGGAGACAGCACCAGACGGTGCCGGCCGATGAGGGCGAACAGGATCACGCCGATCACGAACACGATCGCGATGGCGATGATCGCGGGCAGGAACGCCGGGATCAGGATGAACCCGATGAAGGTCGCCGCCGCGATGATGCCCGCCACGACAGCACCGGGGATGCCGACGGGGCTCTTGTACGGCCGCGCGGCGTTCGGGAACTTGCGCCGCAGCACGACGAACGACACCATCTGCAGCAGGTACGAGATCACCGCACCCCAGATCGCGATGTTCAGCACGATCGCACCGGCCGGGCTCGACGAGCCGCCCGTGGCATCCACCACCACCAGGGCGATGAACCCGATGACCGCACCGACGATCAGCGCGACGTACGGAGTCTGCCGCTTACCCGTCAGCGACAGCGCCTTCGGGTAGTACCCGGCCCGCGACAGCGAGTACATGTTGCGCCCGTAGGCGAACATGATGCCCTGCAGCGAGGCCAGCAGGCCGAGCAGCGCGAAGGCGGCGAGCAGCGCCGCCACACTCGGGGGCAGGAACGCCCGGAAGCCGTCGAGCAGCGGCTCGAGCGAGCCGCCCATCGCCGAGGCGCCGGTGACTGCGGTGTTGACGAACAGCACCACGACACCCGAGATCACGAGCGTGATCAGGCCGACGATGCCGGCCTTCGGGATGTCCTTCGCGGGGCTGTGCGCCTCCTCAGCGGCCAGCGGCAACTCTTCGATGCCGAGGTAGAACCACATGGCGAACGGCAGCGCACCGAGCACCGCGGCGAAGCCGAACGGCAGGAAGGTGGTGTTGCCCTCGGTGGGTTCGATGTCCCAGAGGCTGGAGAAGTTCACCGCGTTGAACGCGAACGCCATGATCACGAAGATCGCGAGGATCGCCAGCGAGATGAACGAGATGATCAGCGCGAAGCGGAACGACACCGCGGCGCCCGCCGAGTTCAGTGCGATGAAGATGATGTAGAGAACGACCCACCAGATCCAGGCCATGCCCTGATCGACGAGGCTGAAGCCCAGCAGACCGCTGGTGACGCCGTCGAGGTAGGAGGCCGAGAAGTAGACGATCACCGCGGTGGTGGCGACGTACTCGATGGTTTCGGCGAGGCCGGTGATGAATCCGCCGAACGGCCCCATCGCCGACCGTGCGAACGAGTAGGCGCCACCGGTGTGCGGCTGGGCCGCCGCCATCTCGCCGATCGAGAACAGCATCCCGAAGTACATGATCGTGACGATCACGAAGGCGATGATCATGCCACCGAAGCCGGCGGACCCGATGCCGAAGTTCCAGCCCGAGAAGTCGCCCGAGATGACGGCGGCGATGCCGAGACCCCAGAGACCCCAGACGCCGGCGGTGCGTTTCAGCGAGCGCTTGGCGAAGTAGTCAGCACCTGCGGCGGTGTACGTCGCGCCGCCTGCGCGTTTCATGTCTGTCATGCCAGTCCTTTCCAGGGGGACGGTGGACGTCAGCCCGAGGAACGACGACGTCCACGCTTGGGAAAGAGAATGGCGTTCATTGGTACTTCGTGTCTACCTTTGGATGTAAACGCGGTGTTACATATGCTGAGCACATCAGGGCAGCACCCGCCCGCAAAGGTGGGTTTCGATACGCGGCTTCGCCGCTACTCAACCGGCGGTAAGGGGTAAGACATGGGCGTCATCTCGGGCAACCTCACCCTCGATGAATTGAACGAGATGATCGGTCGGCGCGAGATCGACACGGTGCTGCTGGCCTTCCCCGACATGCAGGGGCGGCTCGTCGGCAAGCGGGTGTCGGCGCGGCTGTTCCAGGAGGAGGTCGCGCAGCACGGCGCCGAGGCGTGCAACTACCTCATCGCCGTCGACGTCGAGATGAACACGGTGGCCGGCTACACGCTCTCCAGCTGGGAGACCGGGTACGGCGACATGGTGCTGAAGCCCGACTTCGACACGCTGCGTCTGATCCCCTGGCTGCCCGGAACCGCCATGCTCATGGCCGACCTGCAGTCTGTGGAGGGCGACCCCCTCATCCAGAGCCCGCGTGAGGTGCTGCGCACCCAGCTGCAGCGCCTGGCCGACAGGGGGCTCACCGCGTTCGTGGGCACCGAGCTGGAGTTCATCGTCTTCGACGACAGCTTCCGCGACGCATGGGCCAAGGGGTACACCGGCCTCACCCCCGCCAGCGACTACAACATCGACTACGCCGTGCTGGCATCCACCCGCATGGAGCCGCTGCTGCGCGACATCCGCCTCGGCATGGAGGGCGCCGGGATGTACTGCGAGGGCGTCAAAGGCGAGTGCAACCTGGGGCAGCAGGAGATCGCGTTCCGGTACGCCGAGGCGCTGGCCACCTGCGACAACCACACCATCTACAAGAACGGCGCCAAAGAGATCGCCGATCAGCACGGCAAGTCGCTGACCTTCATGGCCAAGTTCAACGAGCGCGAGGGCAACAGCTGCCACATCCACCTGTCGGTGCGCGGCACCAACGGCGAACCGGTGATGGCGGGCGACGGCGAGCACGGCTTCTCGAAGCTGATGGAGCACTGGACGGCGGGGCTGCTGGCCACCATGCGTGAGCTGACGCTGTTCTTCGCGCCCAACATCAACTCGTACAAGCGCTACGTCGAGGGCAGCTTCGCGCCGACCGCGGTGGCGTGGGGTCTCGACAACCGCACCTGCGCGCTGCGGGTCGTGGGCCACGGCCCGAGCCTGCGGGTCGAGAACCGGGTGCCCGGCGGCGACGTGAACCCGTACCTGGCGGTCGCGGCGATCATCGCCGGCGGTCTGCACGGCATCGAGAACGAGCTCGAGCTCGAGCCGCTGCTGGCCGGCAACGGCTACACCAGCGACAAGCCGCGGGTGCCGTCGACGCTGCGTCAGGCGGCCGACCTGTTCGCCGGCTCACAGGTTGCGCGTGCGGCTTTCGGCGAGGATGTGGTGGCGCACTATCTGAACAACGCGCGTGTCGAGCTGGCGGCCTTCGATGCCGCCGTGACGGATTGGGAACGGGTTCGTGGTTTCGAGCGCTTCTGACGCCCCCGCCGTGTCGAGACCCTTGATCGGCCTCACCTCCTACCGCCAGCGCGCCCAGACCGGCGTCTGGGATGTGCAGGCATCGTTCCTGCCCGCCGTCTACATCGACGCGGTGACGAACGCGGGCGGCATCGCGGTGCTGCTGCCGCCGCAGCCGCTCGACGGTGACGCGGCTGGCGACGTGGTGGCCTCGCTCGACGGTGTCATCGTGACCGGCGGCGGCGACGTCGCCCCCGAGCGCTACGGCGCCGAGCGTCATGAGAAGACCGACCCCGCCAACGAGTTGCGCGACGCGTGGGAGGACGCGATCCTGTCGGCCGCGATCGAGCAGCAGGTGCCGTTCCTCGGCATCTGCCGCGGGCTGCAGGTGCTGAACGTGAACCGCGGCGGCACCCTGCTGCAGCATCTGCCGGATGTCGTGGGCGATGATCGCTACAACGCCGGCGGCGGCAATTTCTCGGTCAACCGCGCGGAGGTCGAGGGCGGCCGGCTGGCCGAGCTGCTCGACGGCGACAGCGAACTCGATGTGAAGAGCTACCACCACCAGGCCGTCGACCGGCTGGGGGAAGGGCTGCAGGTGTCGGCGCGTACCGCCGATGGCACGGTGTACGCGGTCGAGCTGCCCGACGTGCCGTTCGGTGTGGCGGTGCAGTGGCATCCGGAGGAGGACGCCGCGGAGGACGCACGGCTGTTCGCCGGGCTGGTCGAGGCGGCGCGCGAGCACCGTTCGTCGCGTCAGGGGGTGCACGCATGACCCAGGCCGGCTCGACCACATTGATCAACCCGGCCGACGAGTCGGTCATCGGCGAGGTGGTGCACACCACGCTGGAGGAGGTGGATGCCGCGGTCGCCCGCGCGGTCGGCGCGCAACGCGTGTGGGCGGCTCTCGCTCCCGCCGAGCGTGCGGCGGCGCTGCGACGCTTCGCCGCCGTGGTCGATGCCCACGTCGAGGAACTGGCCCAGCT
This sequence comes from Pseudolysinimonas sp., assembly GCA_035495435.1. Classification (GTDB taxonomy): domain Bacteria; phylum Actinomycetota; class Actinomycetes; order Actinomycetales; family Microbacteriaceae; genus JBDSKH01. The sequence continues at coordinate 5,178 of DATJFV010000030.1, read as the reverse complement.
CGAGGTGCGCAACTCCGGTCACCCGATCGGGTCTGCCCGGTGGGAGGCCGGTCACGTCCGCGACGTACTCAACTATTACGCCGGCGCCCCGGAGCGGCTGATCGGGCAGCAGATCCCTGTCGCCGGCGGCATCGACGTGACCTTCCACGAGCCGCTCGGCGTGGTCGGGGTGATCGTGCCCTGGAACTTCCCGATGACGATCGCGTCGTGGGGGTTCGCGCCGGCGCTCGCCGCGGGCAACGCTGTCGTGCTGAAGCCGGCCGATTGGACGCCGCTGACGGCGATCCGGCTGGGTGAGCTGGGGGCGGAGGCGGGGCTTCCGGAGGGGCTGTTCCAGGTGCTCCCCGGGCGCGGATCGGTCGTGGGCGAGAGGTTTGTCAGCCATCCGCAGGTCGCCAAGATCGTCTTCACCGGATCCACCGAGGTCGGCAAGCGGGTCGCCGCCGGCGCGGCCGCCCTGGTCAAGCCGGTCACGCTGGAACTCGGCGGCAAGAGCGCCAACGTGGTGTTCGGCGACGCCGACCTCGAGCGCGCCGCCGCGTCGGCGCCGGGCTCGGTGTTCGACAACGCGGGGCAGGACTGCTGCGCGCGCAGCCGCATCCTGGTCGAGCGCTCGGTGCTCGACCGGTTCCTCGAGCTGCTCGAACCGGCGGTGAAGGGGTTCGCGGTCGGCGATCCGGCATCCGACATCACGCAGATGGGGCCGCTGGTCACGAAACAGCACCGTGATTCGGTGCAGGAATTCCTCGACGGGCCGGATGCGGTGGTCGCGTTCCGTGGTTTCGCACCCGAGGGGCCGGGGTTCTGGATGGCACCCACGGTGCTGCTGCCGACCTCGCGCACCGCTCGGGTCGCCACCGAGGAGATCTTCGGACCGGTGGTCAGCGTGCTGCCGTTCGACGACGAGGCCGACGCGATCGCGCTGGCGAACGACAGCATCTACGGCCTCTCGGGCTCGATCTGGACCAACGATCTCGGCCGCGGCATCCGGGTGGCGCGGGGCATCCAGTCGGGCACCATCAGCGTGAACTCGCACTCGAGCGTGCGCTACACGACCCCGTTCGGCGGGGCGAAGCAGAGCGGCCTCGGCCGTGAGCTCGGCCCCGACGCACCCCTTGCCTTCACCGACACCAAGAACGTCTTCTTCAGCACCTCCGCCGGTTGAGTAGCGCGAAGCGCGTATCGAAACCAGTTCCCCTTCCTCAAGGAGCCCCGCACATGGACCTCACTCAACGCCTCGCCGGCAAGTCTGCTGTGATCACCGGCGGCGCCTCCGGCATCGGGCTCGCCACCGCGCGTCGCCTGCACGCCGAGGGCGCGCGCATCGTCATCGGCGACCTGCCCTCCTCCCCGGGAGCCGAGGTGGCATCCGAGCTCGAGGGCATTTTCGTGCCGGTGGATGTGACCGACAAGGAGCAGGTGGATCACCTGTTCGATGAGACCGCCGCGCAGTACGGCGGTGTCGACATCGCCTTCAACAACGCGGGCATCTCGCCGCCCGACGACGACTCGATCGAGACCACCGAGCTGCCCGCCTGGGACAAGGTGCAGCTGGTCAACCTGACGAGCGTCTACCTGTGCTCGCGCGCCGCGCTGCGCCACATGGTGCCGGCCGGCAAGGGGTCGATCATCAACACGGCGTCGTTCGTGGCGGTGCTCGGCAGCGCCACCTCGCAGATTTCGTACACCGCGTCGAAGGGCGGGGTGCTGGCGATGTCGCGCGAGTTGGGCGTGCAGTTCGCACGGCAGGGCATCCGGGTGAACGCACTGTGCCCCGGGCCGGTGAACACGCCGCTGCTCAAGGAGCTGTTCGCGAAGGATCCCGAGCGTGCGCAACGGCGTCTCGTGCACGTGCCCGTGGGTCGGTTCGCCGAGCCGGAGGAGCTCGCGGCCGCGGTCGCGTTCCTGGCCTCCGACGACGCGTCCTTCATCACCGGCTCCACGTTCCTCGTCGACGGAGGAATCAGCGCCGCCTACGTAACCCCGCTGTAGCCTCACCTAGCCAACCCGCCGGTTGAGTAGCGCCGCCGCAGGCGACGCGTATCGAAACCAAGGACACCCCCACACATGACCGACCCCGCAGACGCCCCCCAGGCGCGTCTCGACGACGCGGTCTTCCGCCCATTACGCGCCGGCAACTCCCTCGAAGACACGGTCGCCCGCCTCATGCAAACGATCAAACTCGGGGTGGTGCACCCCGGCCAGACGCTGCCGAGCGAACGCGAGCTGGCGGTGCGGTTCTCGGTCAGCCGCGACACGGTGCGTGAGGCGATCCGCGAGTTGAGCGATGCCGGGTACCTGCGGTCGCGCCGCGGGCGGTATGGCGGCACGTTCGTCTCCGACCCGCTGCCCGAGCCGCCGGTGGTGCCGGTGAGTCCGCCGACGCCGGCGGAGCTCGACGACCTGCTGGGGTTGCGGGAGATTCTGGAGGTGGGGGCGGCTCGCTCCGCGGCGTCGCGCACCCTCGACGGGGAGGCGCGCGCCCTGCTCTGGACGCGCCTCGGGGAGGTGAGCGCGGCATCCGCCCCCGACTACCGGCGCCTCGACTCGCGGCTGCACCTGACGATCGGTGAGCTGACCGGGGTGCCGTCGCTGGTGACGGTGCTGGCCGACAACCGGTCACGCATCAACGAACTGCTCGACAGCTTTCCGCTGCTTCCGCGCAACATCGAGCACTCGAACCGGCAGCATGAGGCGATCGTGATGGCGATCCTGTCGGGCAACGAGGACGGTGCGGCGGAGGCGGTGCGGGAGCACCTGGAGGGGTCGGCGGCGCTGCTGCGGGGGTTCTTGACGTAGCGGCTGGGCTGTCGCCTGGCGGACTACTCGTAGACCCGGCCGGCCTGCAGCATGTCGGCGACGAGGTTCCAGGGGCCGTCATCGGGGAGCGGTTTGCCCCAGTTCTTGTAGACGTTGTCGGAGTCGGCCAACCAGGCGGCGCACGCCTCCAAGTAGCTCTCGAGCGAGTCGTTTTCCCACTTCTCCGGACTCGTCCGGGCTGACCGCGCGAACTCGGTCAGGAACTCGATGAACTCGGCCCGTGTCATCGGCTGCGATTCGTTGGACATTGGTCACCCTTCGTGACGATGTTGGTACCCGTTGCTCCTCAGTCGCCTCGAAGGTAGCTCGCCAGGGTGGCGCTCGAGCCGTCGAACGGGTCTTCGCCCCAGGTGAACCAGTCGATGTCGGCGACGTCACGAGGTGTCAGTGAGAGGCCCCCTTCATCCGTACGAGCGACCCAGTTCTCAGCGGTGGAGTCGAATTTGAAATAGGTGGCGAGCCACAGTCCGGGGGTGACCGGCTCACCGACGGGTATGCGAACTTGGGTAGGCCACCCGTGCCTGATGACAACTTCGAGCAGCGGGTAGGTCTCGCCGACCATGAGCCACGCTGCCGCCGCGGGGTCACGTCTCTTATTCCAGCCGCCGACGCAGGTTGCGCGGATCATCGGACCTCCTCCAGCGGGCGTAAATACTCGCGGATGGTGCTGGCGGGTTTCATGCGTTCGAATGCTACGCGGGTGTCGGTGTTTCTGACGTAAGGTCGCGTTGTGAGCGACGACGCGCCGGGTAGGCCCGCGGGGGAAAGCGGATGAGCTTCCTGCTGTATGGGCTGCTGGGCGGTCTACTTGTCGCTGTGCCTGTGTTGGTCTACAACTACCGTGAAGCGAGTCTGCGAAGACAACGAGGCGCGCGGGAAGGAGATCCAGCAACGCGAAGCCGGGCTCTCCGGTCGCGGATTCTGGCGGTGCTCTTCGCCGTCATGTGCTTCGCGCTCGCGTTTCTTGTCCAAGTCAGATGGTGAGCGTTCCCATGGCCAATCGGGGGGTGGGGGTGAACGAGGCCAATCAGCCTGAGCCGAGAAGAGGCTCCGGCGGCTCCGGCCAGCGGCCTTTGCTGCCGGCGTCGCCCTGTTGGCCGTGGCCATGCTCAGTGGGTGCACCGCGGTCAGCGATCTGGCCGCGCGGTTGACTTCGGACGGCCGGGTTGAGTTCCTGGTCTGCGAACCGATCGACGCCGACCGCATCCGTGTCGTCAGCGCGCTGCGCAGCGCGAGTGACCCTGAGATCACCTACTGGCTCGTGTCGGGGCTGCCGCCGATCTCGGAAGGCTTCGCACTGACCTACGGCGCCGCACCCGATGGTGCTGTCGAGGAGGCCGGTCCTCTTGCCTTGCCGAAAGACGAGGTCGTTGTTCTGGCCGAAAGCGTGGATGGCACGGGCGAGGCGACGGATTCGGTGCAGGGCACCTTTGATCCCCTAGCGCTGTCGAGCGACAGCTGGCGGATGGCGGACGGGCGAATCATGGACGACCGGCCATGCTGAGGCGCGAACCTGGCTGCGCAGCCAAGTGGCCACCCGACGACCAACCGAATCAGCCAATTCGCTAGGATCGCTCAATGGCGACCCTCGACTCGAGTGAGTCCGGCGACCCCGACCTGTTCGAGGGATCGTGGTCGTTGCCAGAGCCTCAACGGCACGACCCGCGGGTGAGACGCCTGCTTGCTTCGTCGGTCGTTGTGCTGGTGTACTCGGTCGTCGCCGCGGGTGCGCTGGGCACGGTTCTTGATGTCTGGCCGTACCGTCTTGATGGCCCTGCCAGTCGCGATCTCGCGGAAGCCTTTCTGTGGCCCGTAGGTGAGCCGATCGCTCAAGTAGTAGATCTGATCCGCGCCGCCGTCGACATTCTGACTCTGTCCGACGCCACGGCGGTCGTCGTGACGTGGCCATTCGCGTTCGTGTTGTGCGGCGTTGTCGCATTCGCGCAGGCGACCCTGATTGTTGCCACCGCGAATCTGCTCTATGCCGTCATCCGCCGAGTGGCTGTTCATCGCCGTTCAGCCACAGCTTTGGCCCAGCCCGAGCTTCGAGCAGAACCGGTCCGGGGGGAAGAGCCCCGACCATGAACGTAACCGAGACAAAGCGCGCGCTCGACAAGCTCGTCCGCTCGCTGACAAACGTGCGGGCTGAGGTGGGGGTGGCCCGAACACCACCGCGTCAGTTCGCCTACGCCAAGGTGATGCCGCCCGCCGACGACGGCACATACGCGGTGGTCTGGAGTCCCGGCGACCGCTGGTTCAATCTGGATTCGTCAGCCCGATTCGGCACCTTCGAAATCGGTGAAGGCTTCGAGGATGAGATGGTGACGCGCATCCTTGCGAACTACCTCGATGCGGCAG
>DATJFV010000029.1:0-32117 GCA_035495435.1 Pseudolysinimonas sp. | reverse complement strand
TGACGGCGAGCCGCACCTCGGCGCGCTCGACTCCGGGCACGGTGAGCGCCGCCTCCCGCGCCTCCCGCTCGATCCGGTCGGCCGCGGGGCAGCCGACGATCGTGAGCGCGAGGTCGACCGTCGCCGTGCCGCCCTCGACGGTGACGCCGTCGACCATGTCGAGGTCGGCGATGGGGCGGCGGATCTCCGGGTCGAGCACCCGGCCGAGCGCCGCCCGCACCGCGTCGGCGGTCGGGGGCGCGCTCATCGTTCCGCGGCCTGCTGCTGATCGGCGTCGCGCTTGTCGAGCTCCTCGAGGAGCGCCCGCAGCTCCGCGCGGATGAAGTCCTTCGTCGCCATGTCGCGCATCGCCAGCCGCAGCGCCACCACCTCACGGGCCAGGTACTCGGTGTCGGCCAGGTTGCGTTCGGCGCGCTGGCGGTCCTGCTCGATCTGCACGCGGTCGCGGTCGTCCTGCCGGTTCTGCGCCAGCAGGATGAGGGGAGCGGCGTACGAGGCCTGCAGCGACAGGATGAGCGTCAGGGTGGTGAACCCGAGGGCGAGCGAATCGAAACGCCAGCCGTCGGGCGCCAGGGAGTTGTAGATCATCCAGGCGATCACGAACACCGAGAGCACGAACAGGAACCACGGGGTGCCCATCGCGCGGGCGATGCCCTCGGTGAAACGGCCGAAACGGTCGCGCCGTTCGAAGAGGCGACCCGAGCGCAGGCCGGAGCCCTTGGGGCTGTCGAGACGGTTCTCGTTACGATCGGCGCGGGCCACGGGACGTCCTCCTTCCTCGGGTCGGGCTGGGCTTCTTCACTACCTGAATGGCCGCGGTGGATGTGCTCACCGGTTCAGGCTCGGTACTTCGCCAGTCGTCGGGGAGCAGGTAGTCGAGGACGTCGTCAATGGTCACCACCCCGACGAGCCGGTGGCTCTCATCCACGACGGGGAGGGAGACCAGGTTGTAGGAGGCGAGGATGCGCGAGACCTCGGCCGCGCTGGTGTGCGGGGTCACCGGCTCGAGCGTGGTGTCGAGCAGGGTGCCGAGGCGCTCGTGGGGCGGGTAGCGCAGCATGCGCTGGAAGTGCACCACCCCGAGGAAACGGCCGGTCGGCGGCTCGTACGGGGGCAGGGTCACGCAGACCGCGGCGCCGAGCGCGGGGGCGAGCTCGTGGCGGCGGATGAGGGCGAGACCCTCGGCGACCGTCGCGTCGGCGGACACGATGATCGGTTCGGTGGTCATGAGCCCGCCGGCCGTGTCGGGGTCGTACGCCAGCAGCATGCGCACGTCGTCGGCCTCTTCGGGCTCCATCAGCTCGAGCAGCTCTTCGCGACGCTCGTCGGGCAGCTGGGCGATGAGGTCGGCGGCGTCGTCGGGCTGCATCTGGTCGAGCACGTCGGCGGCGCGCTCGTCGGGCAGCTGGGCGATCAGATCGACCTGGTCCTCCTCGGCCATCTCCTCGAGGGCGTCGGCGAGTCGGCTGTCGGGCAGTTCCTCAGCGACCTCGAGCCGGCGTTCCTCGGGCAGGTCGAGCAGGGTCGAGGCCAGGTCGGCGGGCAGCAGGTCGGAGTAGGTGGCGATCAGCTGCTCGGCCGACTGCGACTCACCGGCCACCACCTTTTCGCGGATACCACCCCAGGTGGAGAACAGCGAGGCTCCGCGACTGAACGGTGCGGCCCCGGTGCGCGGCCGGCGCAGGAAGAGGTCGCCCACCTCCCACTCGCCGGGCGCCGACTCCTCGATCGCGACGTCTTCGATGACCGCCTCGCCCGAGCCGTCGCGCAGCACCACCTTGCGGCCGAGCAGTTCGGAGATCACCCGCACCTCGCCGCCGCGCTGCTCGAAGCGGCGCAGATTGATCAGGCCCGTGGTGATGATCTGGCCCGAGCCGATGCTCGTGACCCGGCCGATCGAGAGGAAGACGCGCCGTTTGCCGGGGATCTCGACGACCAGACCGACCACCGTCGGGCTCTGGTTCTTGCGGTACACGACCACGACATCCCGCGCCTTGCCGACCCGGTCGCCGGCGGGGTCGAAGACGGAGCACCCGGCCAGTCGGGCGACGAAGACTCTCGTGGCGCTCACCCTGTAAACCCTAGTCCGCACGTGGGAGGATGACCCCGTGAGCACTCCTTCCACGGGACGCGGCGCCGGCCGGCCGATCAACTACCAGACCGTGCCCAAGGGCGAGATCCTGGGCACCTACGACACCTACCTGGAGGCCCAGGAGCGGGTGGATCACCTCGCCAAGGCCGACTTCCCGGTGGGCAAGGTATCGATCGTCGGCAACGACCTGAAAACCGTCGAGCGGGTTACCCGGAAGCTGTCGTGGAGCCGTGCCGCCCTCGAGGGGGCGCTGAGCGGAGCCTGGTTCGGTCTCTTCGTGGGCGTGCTGCTGTCGTTCTTCACACCGGTCGAGCAGTTCAGCTGGGGCGTTTTCGGCGCCGCGATCCTGATCGGCGCCGCCGCGGGCATGTTGTTCCGCCTGGTGAGCTACGGCATCAACCGCCGCAGCCGCGACTTCGACTCGATGACCCAGGTGCTGGCCAGCAACTACCAGGTGCTCGTCGAGCCCGGTCAGCTGGAGCAGGCCCGGGAAGCCCTGGCCCGCCCCAAGCAGGACTGAGCGGCGCGGCTAACGCCGCATCCAGGCCTCGACCTCGTCCGCGGTACGCGGGATCCCCGCCGAGAGGTTCTCGCAGCCGTCGGCCGTGACGAGGATGTTGTCCTCGATCCGCACCCCGATCCCGCGGTACTCCTCGGGCACGGTGAGGTCGTCGGGCTGGAAGTAGAGCCCCGGCTCGATGGTGAAGACCATGCCCTCGAGCAGCTCGCCGTCGAGGTAGAGCTCGCGGCGGGCCTGCGCGCAGTCGTGCACGTCGATCCCGAGGTGATGACTGGTGCCGTGCACCATGTAGCGGCGGTGGTACTGCAGGTCGGGGTCGAGCGACTCCTCGGCAGTGACCGGCAGCAGCCCCCACTCGGCGGTCTTGCGCGCGATGACCTTCATCGCCTCGGCGTGGATCTCGCGGAACCGGATGCCGGGCCTCACGATCGCACGCGCCGCATCCGCCGCCTCGAGGACCGCCTCGTACACACGCCGCTGCACCTCGGTGTAGGTGCCCGAGATCGGCAGGGTGCGCGTGATGTCGGCGGTGTACAGGCTGTCGAGCTCGATGCCGGCGTCGAGCAGGATCAGGTCGCCGGGAACCACCGGCCCGTCGTTGCGGGTCCAGTGCAGGATGCAGGCGTGCGGACCGCTCGCCGCGATGGTGTCGTAGCCGACCGTGTTGCCCTCGGCACGGGCGCGCCGGTTGAAGGTGCCTTCGACCAGGCGTTCACCGCGCGGATGCTGCACGATCTGCGGCAGGTCGGCGATCACGTCGTCGAAACCCTGCTTGGTGGCCTCGACGGCGACCCGCATCTCGTGGATCTCGTACTCGTCCTTGACGAAGCGCATCTCGCTCAGGTCGCGGAAGAACTGCGTGTCGACGTCCTCGTCGATGGACCCGGCATCCTCGGCGGCGAGCAGCCGCCGGCCGTCGAGCTGATCGGTCAGGTCGCGGTCGGCTTCGCGCACGATGCGGGTGGATGCGTCGGTCGCGTCGAGCACGGCGGCGAACTCGTCGAGGTGGCGGGTCTCGATCGCGAGGTCGGCGGCCACGTGCGCGAGACTCGGGCGGGGGCCGGTCCAGAACTCGCCGATGGCCGCGTTGGCGTAGAACTCCTCGGAGTCGCGCCCCGCCGTGGGCAGCAGGTAGAGCGTCGCCTCGTGGCCGTCGGCGGTCGGCTCGAGCACCAGCACCGAGCCGGGGACGGCGTCGCTGCCCCACCCGGTGAGGTAGGAGAACGCGGAGTGGGCGCGGTAGGGGTAGTCGGTGTCGTTCGCGCGGGGCTTCGCCGGCCCGGCGGGAACGATGAGGCGCTCGCCGGGATGCATCGCCGAGATGCGGGCGCGGCGGTCGGCGGCGTACGGCGCCTGAGCGCGGGCGCGGGGCCGGGCCTCAGGGCGATCCGCCCACCCGCTGAAGATGTAGTCCTGGAAGGTCGTGGACTGCGGCGTGGTGGAGCGGTTCTCGTTACCCATGACCCCATTCTCAGCCCGTCGGGCGCAGCAGCGCGACCACCGGACGGTGGTCGCTGCCGTCGTCGTCGTGGGAGGTGATGACGCGGAAGCCGGCGATCTGCCAGTCGGGTGTCGCCATCACGTGGTCGATGGGTGCGCCGAGCAGCGGCGGGAAGCTGGTCGGCCAAGTGCCGACCGCCGCGTTGCCGGTCGCGCGGGCGGCATCGCGGCACCGGCCCAGTTCCCCGCCGTCGGTGCTCAGCCCGGTGTAGTGGTCCAGCGTGGAGTTGACGTCGCCCGCGAGGATCACGTTCTCGCCCGCGCACCGGTCGGCCAGCCAGGCCAGGCCGTCGCGCCAGGCGGCCATCTCGCCGGGCACGGGGGCGACCGGATGCGCGGCCACGATCGTGGGGCCCGTTCCGTCGGCGGGAACCGCGACGAAACTCGGCAGTGTCGGCGTCGTCCCCGCCGACTCCTCGCGCTGGTAGCGGCCGAGGTCGTCCGAGATGAGCAACGACGTGGTGCGTGCCTTCGAGATCTCGTCGAGGCTGAGCGACAGCACCTGCATCCCGTGGCCCGACTCCCGCATGATCGCGGCGGCGATGCCCGCGGTCTCGGCGCTCGTTTCGGGCAGCACCACGACATCCGCATCGACCTCGAGGGCGAGGGCGGCGATGGTGTCGGCGCCCGGAGCGTCGCCGAGCGTGTTCCAGCCGAGCACCGTCACATCGCCCCCGGCCTTGGTCTGCATGGCCGGGTCGCCGAACCCGCGGGTGGCGAGCACCGCGACCGTGACGGCGCTGAACGCGAGGAACAGCAGGGCGACGGCTCCGGTGAATCGGCGGCTCGACGGCCACATCAGCGAGAACAGGGTGAACAGGATGACGAGGGCGGCTCCCACGAGCACGGCGAGACCGCGCAGCGACACCATCTGCGCCACTCCCGGCTGACGCTCGAGGCCGAGGAGCTGCGGCCACCCCGCCAGCACGAGGAGGGCGGCGAGTGCGACGAGCAGGGCGGCAGCGAGGATCCGGCGGAACATGGCGCCGTCAGCCTATTCTGGCGAGATGCCGGGCATCGATCTGCACACGCATTCGAGCGTGTCCGACGGTACCGAGACCCCGGCGCAGCTGGTGGCCGCCGCGGTGGAGGCGGGTCTGGACGTCGTGGCGCTCACCGACCACGACTCGACCGCCGGGTGGGACGCGGCGTTCGCTGCCGCCCGCGGGACCGGGCTGACCGTCGTGCCGGGGATCGAGTTGAGCACGCAGCAGGACTACGCCAGCGTCCACGTGCTCGGGTACCTCGTCGACCGCACCAACCCGGCACTGGTCGCCGCCATGGAGACCATCCGCGAGGAGCGCCTTCATCGCGCGGAATCGATGGTGGCTCGCATCGCCGTCGACTACGACCTGTCGTGGGACGACGTGGTCGCCCAGACCACGCCCGGCGCGACCGTGGGTCGGCCGCACATCGCCGACGCGCTCGTGGCCCGCGGGCACGTGTCCGATCGCTCTGCGGCCTTCGCCAGCATCCTGCACTGGCGGGGCGGATACTACCGCCCGCACGAGGCGCCCCCACCCGTGGAGGGCGTGCGGCTGATCGCCGAGGCGGGCGGGGTGCCGGTGATCGCCCATCCCGGCGGTCGCGGGCCCGACCGGTTGTTCACGGACGCCCGCATCGGCCGACTGGTGGACGCCGGCCTCGCCGGGCTCGAGGTGGACCACCGCGACAACCCGCCGGCGTCGCGCCAGCGCTGGCTCGACCTGGCGCACCGGTTCGGGCTCATCGCCACTGGCTCCAGCGACTACCACGGTGCCGGCAAGCCCAACCGGCTCGGCGAGAACACGACGACGCCGGAGGCGTACGCCGCGATCCTGGAGCGCGCGACGGGCGCGCAGCCGTTCCACGGCTAAGCCGCCGGTCGAGTGCCCGCGCAGCGGGTGTATCGAGACCCGGAGACCCGCCGTGTCAGCCGGTGCGCGTCCAGCTGGAACCGAACGGCGCCTCGGCGCCCTGCAGGATCAGCTGATCTCCGGAGCACTGCACGAACACGCGAGGGTCGGCGGCGAAATCCGGCAGCGGGACCTGCACGTCGGAATCGGCTGCAGCGGCGGAGCTGGGGGTCACCCACTCGGTGATGTCGACAGCATCGACGTCGGCGTCGGGCCGTGACCAGATGCCCGAACCGCCGTAGTGCGACGGCGCCGAGATGGGCACCATCGAGTCACCCGCGACCAGGACACCGGTGGTCGTGAGATCGATGTTGAGCGCAACGGTCCCATCCATCCCGAACGCCAGAATGCCGCCGCCGTCCATGGCGAACTCGGTGATCGGGATGCCCAATCCGGTGAGGTAGGCCTCCGACTGGGCACCATAGTCGTCGACGTCGAGAAGCCATTCGCCGATCAGGCAATCGTCCGGCTGGATCGCATCGTCTGGCTGGCCCTCGACAACATCGTCCTCACGCGCTTCTTGCGGCGTTCCGCCGCCCGCGCAGCCAGTGAGAAATCCGAGGAGAAGAAACGCAGCGCCCAGCACGGCGGGGCGGACAGTGATGGCCATTCTCAGGCTCCGATCGGTCGGTCGTGATCTCGCAGGTCACACCGACGACGCATGCGCCGCCGTCTCGGGTTGAGCACAACCCTGGCAGACGCGGCGCCGGGAGTCGAGGGTTACGGGGTCGGAGGGGTGGTCCCGCTGCCCGAGCCGCCTCGACGGCGCCGCGTGCGGCGGCGCCGAGCCGGGGCCGTCCCGTCGTGGGCTCCGCCGCCCTCGGCGCGTGCTGCCTCAGCGGAGCGGGTCGACCCGGAGGACTCGCCGCCGGCGTCCGAGGAACCCCCTGAGCGCGTCCGTCGTCGCGGTGCGCGGCTCCCGCCCTCGCGAGCGGGTGCCTTCTCTGCGTGCGGGGCCCTCTCCGCGTGCGGCGCAGCGGGGGAGGGCTTCAACCGACCCTTCGCGCCCTCGGGGATGTCGAGGTCGGTGTACAGGTGCGGCGAGGACGAGTACGTCTCGACCGGCTCGGGCTGCCCGAAGTCGAGCCCGCGGTTGATCAGCGCCCACTTGTGCATGTCGGCCCAGTCGACGAACGTGACCGCGATGCCGGTCTTGCCCGCGCGCCCGGTGCGGCCGGCACGGTGCAGGTAGGTGTCGGGGTCGTCGGGCACGGTGTGGTTGATCACGTGCGTGACGTCGGTGACGTCGATACCGCGGGCGGCGACGTCCGTGGCGATCAGGATGTCTTTCTTCCCGGCCTTGAAGGCGACCATGGCCCGCTCGCGCTGCTCCTGATTGAGGTCGCCGTGCACGGCGGCGGCGTTGAAGCCGCGGTCGTTCAGTTCTTCGACGAGCTTCGCGGCCGCGCGCTTGGTGCGGGTGAAGATGACCGTGCGTCCGCGGCCCTCGGCCTGCAGAATGCGCGCCACCACCTCATCCTTGTCGAGCGCGTGCGCGCGGTAGATGACGTGCTTGATGTTCGCCTGGGTGAGGCCCTCATCCGGGTCGGAGGCACGGATGTGGATCGGCTTGTTCATGAACCGGCGCGCAAGAGCGACGACCGGGCCCGGCATCGTGGCCGAGAAGAGCATGGTGTGCCGGGTGGGCTGGGTCTGCGCGAACAGCTTCTCGACATCGGGCAGGAAGCCGAGGTCGAGCATCTTGTCGGCCTCGTCGAGCACCATCACCTTCACGTCTTTGAGGCTGAGCAGGCGCTGCCCGGCGAGGTCGAGCAGTCGACCGGGCGTGCCGACCACGATCTGCGCGCCCGCCTTCAACTGCTCCACCTGGCCCTCGTAGGCCTTGCCGCCGTAGATGGCGACGATCTTGGTCGCGCGGTTGCCCGCCGCGAGTTCGAGGTCTTCGGCCACCTGCACGCACAGCTCGCGCGTGGGGACCACGACGAGCGCCTGCACGCCGGGGCCGGGCTCGAGACCGAGTCGCTGGATGAGGGGGAGGCCGAAGCCGAACGTCTTGCCGGTGCCGGTCTTCGCCTGCCCGATGATGTCCTGGCCGGAAAGGGCCAGCGGGATTGTCTGCGCCTGGATCGGAAAGGGCTCGATGATGCCCTTCGAAGCCAGCGCGTCGACCATGTCCTGGTCGATCTTGAGGTCGCTGAAAGTCAAGGATTGCCTGTCTGGAATATGAGAGGCCTCCAGTCTACCGGGCGGGGCGGTCGCGCGGCCGGCGGCTAGGCTGTCGGGCGTGCTGAGCTTCTTCCGGCGGCGCCGGCGACCCCGGCCGCGCCCCCAGGCCGCGCCGGTGATCTCGCCGCGGTCTGACACCGTGGCTGTCGCCCGGGTCGAGCTCGCCGACCTGACCCCGCCGCAGGATGCCTTCCTCGGTCGGCTGGGATACCTCACGCTGGTGCTGTTCGACAACCTGTCGCTCGCCGTCGCCGAATCCCCGACCACCGCGGCCAAGACCAAGCTGAGCATCGCGGCGGCCGAGCTGCTCGAGGCGCACGAGAGCATCGTGGTCGAGCTGCGCCGGCTCGGCATCGACCCGGTGACGGCGATGGACCCGTTCCGTGCCGAGCTCGATGACTTCCAGAAGCGCATCCGCGGCTCCGACTGGCACGAGATCCTCGTCAGCTGTTACCTCACCGCCGGCTTCCTCACCGACTTCTTCGACGGGCTCGCTGCCGGCCTGCCCGCGGCGCTGTCGGAGCGGGTGTCGCTCGTGCTCGACGTCGACAAAGGCGAGAGCCTGCTCGTCGAGGAGCTTCGCGAGGCGATCGACGCCAGCCCCCGGCTGGCCTCGCGGCTGGCGATGTGGGGCAGGCGCCTCGTCGGCGACACCATGCTCGTCGCGCGGTCCTCGCTCGCGATCGGAGGCGAGTCTCCCGGCGAGGAGCGCATCGAACCGGTGTTCACCGAGTTGATCGCCGCGCACACCCGGCGCATGGATGCGCTGGGGCTGACGGCCTAGGGGCGCCGCAGGTTTCGATACGCGCCTGCGGCGCTACTCAACCGGCGAGTTCGAGGCCGAACGCGGCCGCGACGCCGTGGTTGTAGACCTTGCCGTCGTGCACGTTCAGACCCAGCTTCAGCGCCGCGTCGTCGGCGGTGGCCTTCTCCCAGCCCTTGGACGCCAGCGCCACCACGTACGGCAGCGTCGCGTTCGTGAGCGCACGGGTCGAGGTTCCGGGCACAGCGCCCGGCATGTTGGCCACGCAGTAGTAGATCGAGTCGTGCACGGCGAACGTGGGGTCGTCGTGCGTGGTCGGGTGCGAGCCCTCGAAGCATCCGCCCTGATCGATGGCGATGTCGACGAGGACGGAACCCGGGCGCATCGTGGCGACCATGGCATCCGTCACCAGCTTCGGCGCCTTCTCGCCCGGGATCAGCACCGACCCGACGACCAGGTCGGCGTCGGCCACCAGGTTGGCGATCTCGTACGAGGTGGACGGGCGGGTCTGGATCTGGCCCTGGAAGCGGTTCTCGAGCTGGCGCAGCCGCGGGATCGAGATGTCGACGATGGTGACGTCGGCACCCATACCGAGTGCGTTGGCGGCCGCGTGCTCGCCGGCGACACCGCCGCCGATCACCACGACCTTGGCCTTCGGGGTTCCGGGGACGCCGCCGAGCAGCATGCCCGCTCCGCCGTGCGACTTCATCAGGTGGTACGCGCCGACCTGCGCCGAAAGCCGGCCGGCGACCTCGCTCATCGGCTGCAGCAGCGGCAGCGAGCGATCGGCCAACTGCACCGTCTCGTAGGCGATCGCGGTGGTGCCGGATGCGATGAGCGCGTCGGTCTGGGCGCGGTCCGCCGCGAGGTGGAGGTAGGTGAACAGCACCTGCCCGGCGTGCAGGTGCGGGTACTCGGCGGCGATCGGCTCTTTCACCTTGAGCAGCAGCTCGGCGCGCGACCACACCTCGGCGGCGTCGTCCGTCAGCTTCGCACCGACCGAGGCGTACTGCTCGTCGGAGATGCCGGAGCCGACACCGGCGCCGCTCTGGATGAGCACCTCGTGACCGCGCGTGGTCAGCTCGTGCACGCCCGCGGGCGTGATAGCCACGCGGTTCTCGTTGTTCTTGATCTCAGTGGGGACGCCGATCAGCATGCGCATATTGTGCAGACTGACGCGTCGGAATGGATGTCTTCGGCACAAAATTCGGCAGACTGGCTGCTATGACGCAAGAAATTCGGGAAGAAGTGCTCGATGAGGTCGATCGCAGAATCGTCGACGCATTGCGGGCCGATGCCCGGCTGCCGAACAGCCGCCTGGCTGAGCTGGTGGGGGTCGCCCCGTCGACCTGCCTGGCGCGCGTGCGGTCGCTCGTCGACCGCGGGGTGATTACCGGATTCCGCGCGACCGTGAGCCCGGCCGCGCTGGGGCTGGGGTTGGAAGCGCTGATCAGCGTCAGCATCCGCACCGGGGCGCGGCAGCGCATCACCGAGTTTCGCGACGACCTCGAGCACCGGCCCGAGGTGCGGCAGCTGTTCTTCCTCGGCGGGTCAGAGGACTTCGTGCTGCACGTCGCCGTGCACGACACCGATGCGCTGCGCGACTTCGTGGTCGAGCAGCTCTCCGCGCATCCGGCGGTCGCGTCGACGCGGACCAGCCTGGTGTTCCAGCATCACGCGAACTGAGACCCGCGGGCAACCGGAGGTCAGGCGCGGCCGGCGCTCAGGTGGTGCAGCAGCTGCGCGTCGTGGCGCTCGCGGGACCGGGGCAGAAGAAGGGGGATGAGCACGGAGGTCACCGCAGCGGCGGCAAGCGACACGACCCAGATCCAGCCGCCGTCGAACCGCCAGCCGGCCCAGACCAGTGCGACCCACACGGTCGCGGTCACCGCGGCGGCCGCCGCCGGAAGCAGCAGGAGCCCGTATGCGCGCCGGCCCGGCAGCAGATAGCGCGCGAGCAGCCCGATCGCCGCACCGATGACGGTGACGTAGACGAGTTCCATGCCGGTCAGAGTACTAGGCGCCCGAGGCGCTAGGCGACGAAGCCGACGCTGCGCGACTTCTCGCTGCCCACCTCGAGGTAGCTGAACGCGGATGTCGGCACGATGTAGACGTTGCCCTTGTTGTCGGAGAGCCGGATGAACTTGGAGTCGGCGCCGAGCGCGTCCGACACCACCTTCTCGACCTCGGCCGAGGTCTGCGACGACTCGAATGAGAGCTCGCGGGGGCTGTTGGCGATACCGATGCGAATGTCCACGTCATGACGATACGGGATGCGGTGGGGCCCGAGCGCGGGGGTTCACTGTGGGCAGAACGCACGTCGCACCCTCTCGCTACGGTGGGGGCATGACGGCGATCCGGTTCGAGCGCGGAGGGGTCGGCGGCGACCCCGATGCCGC
The DNA here is from genome assembly GCA_035495435.1 of Pseudolysinimonas sp. Classification (GTDB taxonomy): domain Bacteria; phylum Actinomycetota; class Actinomycetes; order Actinomycetales; family Microbacteriaceae; genus JBDSKH01. Next base: position 20,761 of record DATJFV010000029.1, on the reverse strand, counting down.
GCGGCCGGTCGAGCCGGATGCCACCCAGCGCGCCGTGATCGACCTGCCCGACGAGGCCTCGGCGGCCGTCCTCGGTGCACCCGGCACCGGCAAGACCACCACGATCGTCGAACTCGTCGCCGACCGGGTGCTGACGCGCGGCTGGGCGCCCGACGAGCTGCTCGTCCTCAGTTCCTCGCGCGCGGCCGCGACCCGGCTGCGCGACCGGCTCGCGCTGCGGCTCGGGCGTGCGTCGACCGGCCCGCTGGCGCGCACCGTGTCGTCCCTCGCCTTCGAGATCGTGGGTGCTGCGGCCCGCGCCGACGGGGCCGAACCCCCGCGCCTGGTGACGGCGAGCGAACTCGACGCCGACATCGCGGCGATCCTCGAGGGGCACGTCGCGACCGGCACCGGGCCCGCATGGCCCGACCTGCTCGACGAGGGGGTGCGCCGGCTGCGCGGCTTCCGCACCGAGCTGCGCGACCTGATGGCACGCGCCACCGAGTTCGATATCGACCCGGTTCGGTTGCGCGCACTCGGACGGCAGACCGGACGACCCGAATGGGTGGCGAGCGCCGACTTCATCGAGGACTACCTGCGCATCGTCGCCACCAGCCGTCAGGCGCAGCTCGACCCCGCCGAGCTGGCCCGGTTCGCGGTCGCCGAGATCCGCCGCGGGCGCCCCGGCGACCGCGTCTCCCGCCTGCGACTCGTGCTGCTCGACGACCTGCAGGAGGCGACCGAGTCGACCCTCTCCATCGTGCGGGCCCTCGCCGCACGCGACGTCGCCGTCATCGCCTTCGGCGACCCGGACGTGGCGGCCAACGCCTTCCGCGGGGGTGAGCCGAGCGCGCTCGGGCGGCTGAGTGCCGAGCTCGGGCTTGCCGAACTGCAGACCCTGCTGCTGACGACCGCGCACCGCCAGCCCGTGCCGCTGCGGGCCTTCACGGCGGCCATCACCGCGCGCATCGGTACCGCCGCGGCCGGTGCTCAGCGGCGGGCGCATGCCGGGCGAGCGGTGGCAGCGGATCCCGCCGAAGAGGCGCGGCCGGCCCTCGCGCGGATCGAGGCGAGCACCCCGGCACGTCAGTGGGCTGCGGTGGCGCGGGTGCTCCGCGAAGAGCACCTGCTGCGCGGGGTGCCCTGGAGCAGGCTGGCGGTGGTCGTGCGCAGCGGAGGGCTGGCTCCGGGGGTCGCACGGGCGCTGGCGCTCGCCGAAGTGCCGACGCGGATGTCGGGGGGCGGGGTGACGCTGCGCGACGACACCGCCGCGCGAGCGCTGCTGACCCTGGTCGACATCGCGATCGGCCGCACGCCGCTCACCGCCGAACTGGCGGCCGAGGTGCTGACCGGTCCGTTCGGCGGGCTCGACCCGCTGACCCTGCGCCGGCTGCGCTTGTCGCTGCGGGCGGAGGAACTGGCGGGCGGCGGCAGCCGTTCCACGGGTGAGCTGCTGGTCGAGGCGCTGTCGCAGCCGGGGCGGCTGGTGACCATCGATTCCCGCCCCGCCCGCATCGCATCCCGACTCGCCGACACCCTCGCGCTGCTGCGCGACAGCGACGGAAGCATCGAAGACCTGCTCTGGATCGCCTGGGACCGCAGCGGCCTCGCCACACCCTGGCGCGAGCAGGCGCTCGGCTCGGGCGTGACCGCGGTGGAAGCCAATCGCCTGCTCGACGGTGTGGTGGCGCTGTTCAGTGCCGCCAAGCGCTTCGCCGAACGCCGGCCCGATACGCCGCCCGCCGAGTTCCTGGCCGAGGTGCTCGACGCCGAGGTCCCCGAAGACCTGATCGCGCCCGCCCGCAGCGACGAGGCGGTGCTCGTCACCACGCCGTCGGGCACCGTGGGGCTCGAGTTCGACACCGTCGTCGTCGCAGCACTGCAAGACGGGGTGTGGCCCAATCTGCGCCCACGCGGGTCGCTGCTCGCGGCGCCGCACCTGCCGCGGGCGCTCGCGGATGCCGCCGGGGACGAGGCGATCGACGAGCGCAAGCTGGTGCTCGACGACGAACTGCGCATGTTCGCGCTCGCCACCTCCCGCGCCACCGAGCGGGTCGTCCTGGCCGCCGTCGCCAACGACGACGAGGCACCCAGCCCGTTCTTCGCCCTGCTGCCCGGGCCCACTGCGCTGATCGACTCCTCGACGACACCGCCGCTGTCGCTGCGCGGTGTCACCGGCCGGCTGCGACGGGTGCTCGCCGACCCGCGCACCCCGGCCGCCGACGCACGGGACGCCGCCTCATCGCTGGCCGCGCTGGCCCGCGAGGGGCTGCCGGGTGCCGCGCCCGCCGACTGGCAGGGTCTGCTGCCGCTGTCGACCACGGGCGAACTGTTCGCAGGCGACACGGTGCCGGTGTCGCCCTCCGGTGTCGAGCGACTCGAGGAGTCGCCGCTGGACTGGTTCCTCGAGACCATCGCCGGGGGCGACTCCGGAGTGATCGCCGGGGTGGGCACGATCCTGCACTGGGCGATGGAGACCGTCGCTGACCCGGCCGTCGAGCGGCTCTGGGAGGCAGTGGAGTCACGCTTCGGCGAGCTGGTCTTCGAGGCGCCGTGGCTGGCCGAGCGGCAGCGCACCCTGGCCCGCACCTTCACCGAGGGGCTGGCCGAGTACCTCGCCGACTTCACCTCGGCGGGGTCGCAGCTGATCGCGGCGGAGGGCCGGTTCGCGCTGCACTACGGCGAGCTGCCCCCGCATCCGGAGGCGGAGGACGACGTGCCGCGTCCCGCCGTCGAGATCCGCGGGTCGATCGACCGCATCGAGCGCGCCGCCGACGGGTCGGTGACGATCGTCGACCTCAAGACCGGGCGGCCCATCACCTCGGCGGCCGCCATCGCCGCACACCCCCAGCTGGGCGCGTACCAGCTGGCCTACGCTTCCGGGCAGTTCGACGAAGCGCTCGGCGACGCGCCCCACCGGGCCGGCGGGGCCAAGCTGCTCTACGTGCGTGAAGGCGTCGGCGGCAAGCGCTACCGCGAAGGCGTGCAGGCCGCCCTGGATGCCGAGGGGCTCGCCGCCGTCGAGACGCGCCTCCTGCAGGCGGCGGCCCTCATCGCCGCCGCCGAGTTCGAGGGGGCGCTGGAGCTCGAGCAGTTCGGCGGGTACGGCACGATCCCGCGGTTGCGGCTGCACCGGGTGCGGGCGGTGTCGAGTGATTGACGCGAACGAGATCGCGCGCGAGCTGGGGCTGCCGCGGCCGACCGAGCAGCAGAGCGCGGTCATCCAGGCGCCGCCCGACGAGCCGGCCCTGGTGATCGCCGGCGCCGGCAGCGGCAAGACCGAGACGATGGCCAACCGCGTGCTGTGGCTGATCGCCAACGGTCACGTGACCCCCAGCGAGGTGCTGGGCCTCACCTTCACGCGCAAGGCGGCCGGCGAACTCGCGGCCCGCATCCGCGCCCGCATCGCCCAACTCGCCGAGGCCGGGCTCGTGCGCGGCGACTACGACCCGTTCGCACCGCCGACCGTCTCCACGTACAACTCGTTCGCGAACACGATCTTCCGGGACAACGCCATCCTGGTGAAGCGCGAGAGCGACGGCGCCGTGCTGGGCGAGGCGGGGGCCTGGCAGCTGGCCCGCACGGTGGCCACCCGGTCGGCCGACCCGCGGCTCCCGTCGCTCGAGCGCAACCTCGAGCCGGTCACCGACGCCGTGCTGCGGCTGAGTCGCGCGATGGCCGAGAACATCGCCGACCCCGAGCGGGTGCGCGAGTTCGCCCACCGGTTCGCCCGGGTCGCCGAGCTCGAGGCGGGCGGTCGCGGTGCCTACGCCGAGGTCGATCGCATGGCCGCGGCCGTCGGCGCGCTCGACGTCCTCGTCGACCTGGCGGGGGAGTACGGGGCCGCGAAACTGGCGCGCAGTGCCGTGGAGTACTCCGACCAGGTCGCCCTGGCGCTCGAGATCGTGCGCAAGCAGCCGCGGGTGGCGGAGGACTACCGCACGCGCTTCCGTGTCGTGCTGCTCGACGAATACCAGGACACATCGGTGGTGCAGACCTGGTTGCTCTCCGAACTCTTCGGCGGGCACCCGGTGATGGCGGTCGGCGACCCCAACCAGTCGATCTACGGCTGGCGCGGCGCCTCCGCATCCAACCTCGAGCAGTTCGGCGCCCAGTTCCGTGCCACCGGGCCGGCGTACGCGCTGTCGGCCAGCTGGCGCAACGGCCATCGCATCCTGGATGCCGCGAATCACCTGGTCGGCCCCCTCACCGCGCGCTCGCGCGTGCCGGTCGTGCCGCTCACCGCCCCCGACAGTGCCAGCTCACTGCCGATCGACGTGGTCTTCGCCGAAGACCTGCGCGAAGAGGCCGACCGGGTCGCCTCCTGGTTCGCCGACCGGCTGGCCGAGCGCACCGACGACGGCGGCGTGCCGAGTGCGGCGATCCTGTTCCGGGCGCGCAAGACCCAGTCGGTGTTCCTGCAGGCCTTCCGCGAGAACGGGGTCCCGTTCCACGTGCTCGGCATCGGCGGGCTGCTGGCCGAGCCTGAGATCGCCGACATCGTCAGCATGCTCTCGGTGCTGCACGATCCGGGCGCCGGGCTCGAGCTGATTCGGGTGCTCGCCGGCTCGCGCTGGCGGATCGGCGTGCAAGACCTGCACGCCCTGAACCGCCTCGCCTCCTGGCTGCGCGACCGGGACCACACCCAGCACGAGTACCCCGACGAGGTGCGCGAGCGCATGCGCGCCAGCCTGACCGAGGGGGAGGGCGGCTCGATCGTCGACGCCCTCGACTTCGTCGCCCACGCACCCGAGGGTCACAGCGCCCTGCGGCGGTTCAGCGACGACGGTCTGCCGCGCCTGCGTGAGGCGGGCCAGGTGATCGCCCGGCTGCGCGCCCGCACCGGGCTCGCCCTGCCCGACCTGGTCACCCTCGTCGAGCAAGAGCTGCAGCTCGACATCGAGGTGGTGGCCAACGAGTACCGCCCGCTCGGCGGCGCGCCCATGGAGGCCCTGTTCGACGCGATCGACGGGTACCTGGCGCTCGACGACAGCGCGACCCGCAGCGGCAGCGAACTGAGCGGGTTCCTCGCCTGGCTGCGCGCGGCGGAGGAGCGCGAAGACCTGTCGCCGCGGCCCGAAGACCCCGAGCCGGGTACCGTCCAGGTGCTCACCATCCACGGCGCGAAGGGCCTCGAGTGGGACATCGTGGCGGTGCCGCGCCTGGTGACCGATGAGCTGCCCTCGCGGCCGCTCGAAGGCACCAACGCCTGGCTGGCGTTCGGGCAGCTGCCCTGGCCGTTTCGCGGGGACGCGGATGACCTGCCGCACTTCGCCTGGGAGCAGGCGACCACGCGCAAAGAGCTGCTCGAGGCCCGTGACGCCTTCAAGTCGAAGGTCGGCGACCGCGCCCACGACGAAGAGCGCCGTCTGGCCTACGTCGCCGTCACCCGCGCGCGGCACCATCTGATGCTCAGCGGCTCGTTCTGGGCCACCCAGGTCAAGCCGCGCGAGCCCAGCGTGTTCCTGCGCGAACTCGCAACGGCGGGAGTGCTCGGACCGCTGCCCGAGGCGCCGCTGCACGACGAGAACCCGATGGGCGAGCACCTGGAATCCTTCGTGTGGCCACGCGACCCCCTCGGTGACCGGCGAGCCATCGTCGAGGCCGCCGCGGCATCCGTCGCCGCCGCCGAGCCGCAGATCGCCGGCCGCTTCGCCGCCGACCTCACGCTGCTGCTGGCCGAGCGCGAGCGGCGGCTCGCCGGAAGCGGGGTGGTCGCCCTGCCGACGCGCGTGTCGGCGTCGCGCTTCAAAGACTTCGTCACCGAGCCGGATGCGGTGGCCGCCTCGATGCTGCGGCCGATGCCCGAGAAGCCCTTCCGGGCCACGCGACTCGGCACCCTGTTCCACAGCTGGGTCGAGAACCGCTACGGCATCACCGCCGGCGCCGACGAGCTCGACGCCGCCGCACCGGAACTCGACGCCGACGGCGATGCCGTCGACGCGGCCGACCTCGCACGCCTGCAGGCGACCTTCGAGAACTCGCGGTGGGCGCAGCGCCGCCCCATCGAGGTGGAGCGCGAGATCCACCTGCCCTTCGACGGCCGCATCATCATCTGCAAGATCGACGCCGTCTACGAACTCGACGCCGACGCGAACGGCCCGCGCTACGAAGTCGTCGACTGGAAGACCGGCAAAGCGCCGAAAGACGACGACGACCTCGACCGCAAGCAGCTGCAGCTGGCCCTCTACCGCCTCGCCTACGCACGCTGGGCCGGCGTCCCGATCGAGCAGATCTCGGCCGCGTTCTACTTCGTCGCCGACGACCGCGTCATCGAACCCGAGCGCATCGACGACGAGGACGAACTGCTGGCGCGGTGGCGTAGCGTCTTCCCGTGAGCACCAGCCCAGCAGAGCAGCGCGTCCTCGACGCGATCGACGACGATGCCCTCGTGCACGAGCTCGTCGAGCTCATCCGCACCCCCAGCGTCACCGGCACCGACGCCGAATCCGACCTGCAGCACCGGCACGCCGAGCAACTACGCGAGCTGGGATTCGACGTCGACGCGTGGAAGCTCGACCTCGACGAGCTCTACGCCCACCCCGACTTCCCCGGCATCGAAGCCGAGCGGCACGAAGGCTACGGCGTCGTCGGCGTTCTCGGCGGCCAGGGCGGGTCGGATGCCGAACCCGCGCTGGTGCTGCAAGGTCACGTCGACGTCGTGCCCACCGGCGACCTCGAGAAATGGGTCGACCGCGACCCGTGGAGCGGAGCGATCCGCGACGGCGTGGTGCACGGGCGCGGTGCCTGCGACATGAAAGCCGGAACCGCCGCCAACCTGGCCGTCGCCCACGCGCTGGTGCGTTCCGGGGTCGTGCTCGAGCGGCCGTTCGCGGTGCACTCCGTGGTCAGCGAAGAGGACGGGGGCCTGGGAGCGTTCGCCACTATGCTGCGCGGCCACCGCGGCGAGGCCGCCGTGCTCACCGAACCCACCAGCGGTCGCCTCGTCGTGGCCAACGCCGGCGCCCTCACCTTCGAACTGCGCATCGCCGGCCGCGCCGCCCACGGCAGCACCCGGCTCGAGGGCTACAGCGCCGTCGACGCGTTCCTGCCCGTGCATGCCGCCCTGCTCGAGCTCGAACGCGAGCGCAACGCGGGCGCCGACCCGCTGTTCACCACGACGACGCTGCCGTACCCGATCTCGATCGGCACCGTGCGCGCCGGCGACTGGGCCTCCAGCGTGCCCGACCTGCTCGTCGCGGAGGGGCGGCTCGGGGTCCGACTCGACGAGGCACCGGCCGATGCCCGAGCCGCCCTCGAGGCAGCGCTGGCGCGGGCCGCCGTCGCCGACCCGTGGCTGCGCGAGCACCCGGTCGAGGTGACCTGGCCGGGCGGGCAGTTCGCCAGCGGGCGCATCGACTCCGCGCACCCGTTCATCGACGAGGTCTCCGCCGCCGTCGCCGACACCGAGGGCCGCTCGGCCGAGCGGGCCGCGGCGCCCTACGGCAGCGACCTGCGGCTGTATGCGGGAATCGGGGGTATCCCGACGCTGCACTACGGCCCGGGGGATGTGCGGTTCGCACATGCTCCGCGCGAGCAGGTCGAGATCGAGGAGCTGCTGCGGGTGACCCGCACGCTGGCTGTGCTCGCGGCACGCCGGTGCGGGGCGCTCCTGTGAACGGTTCCGGCTAGACCGGCACGCGACCGACGATCGCGCCGATCAGAGCCTCCACGGGTTCGCGGGCGGCGCGGGGGTTGTCGAGCAGGGCGAAGTCGATCTCGCCCAGCATCGGAAGACCGAACGTCGAGGTCACCGGAACCAGGTCACCGGGCAGCAGGTTCTGCGGCAGCACGGCGATCCCGATGCCGGCGCGCAGGGCGGCGAGAACGCCGTTGGTCTCTTTCACGTTGCAGGTGATGCGCCAGGTGCGTCCGGCATCCTCGAGCGATCGGATGGCGGCGTCGCGCGTGACGCTCGGCGCGGCGTAGGCGATCAGCGGCACGGGCGCTCGCGGGTCGAGCTGCAGCGACTTGTGCGCCACCCACACCAGCCGTTCGCGCCGTACGACGCGGCCGTCGGGCAGGTCGGGTTCCTGCTTGATGAAGACCAGGTCGAGCTGCCCGGCCCGCAGCCGGCGCGCCAGCATCGCGCTCTGCCCGACCGTCAGTTCGAGGTTGATCTGAGGGTACACCTGCCGGAAGTCGCGCAGGATCTGCGGCAACTGCGTCTGGGCCAGATCGTCGGCCGAACCGAACCGCAGCCGGCCGCGCATCGCCGAGCCGGTGAAGTACGCCGCCGCTTCGTCGTGGGCGGCCAGGATGCTGCGCGCGAACCCCAGCATCGCCTCGCCGTTGTCGGTGAGGGCGACCGCGCGGGTGTCCCGCGACACCAGGATCCGGTTCGCCGCCGCCTCCAGTTTGCGCACCTGCTGGCTCACCGTCGGCTGACTCAACTGCAGCAGTTCGGCGGCTCGGGTGAAGCTCAGCGTCTCGGCGACCGCGACGAAGGTGCGCAGCAGTGCCGGGTCGAACATCGCGCCTCCCGATTCAGTCATTGGTAAAACCAATGGGACTTATAGTCGCCATTCTGGCATCGAATGACGCCGACCGGCGTAGCGTGGGGCGCGATGAGTTCCGTGGCCGCTGTCGACGTCGACACCGCGACCCTCACCGCGCCGATTCCGGTCATCGAGACCCGTCCTCGGCTGCGTGACTCGTTCGAAGCACTTCGCGCCTACAACTACCGGCTGTACGTCATCTCTCAGGTGTTCGCCAACACCGGAGGCTGGATGGCGCGCATCGCCGTCGACTGGCTGGTGCTCGAACTGACCGGCAACGTCGCGCTCGTCGGGCTCACCGTGACGCTGCAGTTCGCGCCCACGCTGCTGCTCGGCCCGTGGGCGGGGGTGATCTCCGACCGCTTCGACCGGCGGCGGGTGCTGATCCTCTGCCAGAGCGTCGGCTTCGTGGCGAACGGGGCGCTGGCGGCTCTGGTGCTGCTCGGCTGGGCCCAGGCGTGGCACGTGTTCCTCGTGGCCGGGGTCACCGGCTGCTCGATGGCCATCGACGGGCCCTCGCGGTCGGCGTTCGTCAGTGAGATGGTCGGCACCCAGCGGCTGCGCAACGCGATCAGCCTCAACGCCATGATCTTCCACGGCGGCGGGCTGGCGGGCCCGGCGATCTCGGGCGCACTGATCGCCGTGATCGGCTCCGGATGGTCGATCGCGATCAACAGCGCCACCTCGGGGATCGCCCTCATCGCGCTGCTGCTCATGCGTCGCCGCGAGTTGATCCCGTCGCCGCGGGTGGCGGCGCAGCGTGGTCAGATCCGTGAGGCGTTGCACTACATCCGCCGCAAGCCGACGATCTTCTGGCCCATGGTGCTGCTGGCGTTCAACGCGGTGTTCGGAATGAGCCTGCCGGTGCTGCTCACCGCATCCGCCAACGAGGTGTGGATGTCGGGGGCGGGCGGCTACGGCCTGTACAGCTCGCTGGCCGCACTCGGCGCGCTCATCGGCGCGGTGCTCTCGACCATGCGGCGAAGCGTCCGGTTGCGCGGCCTCGTGGTCGCCGTGATCGCCTACGGCGCGTTCACCGCTTTCGCCGGTCTGGCCCCCGCCCTCCTGCTGTTCATGGCGGCGCTCGTCGGGCTCGGGGTGTCACGACTGCTGTTCGGGGTCGCCGCCGAGTCGATCGTGCAGCTCTCGACCAACATGGCCATCCGCGGCCGGGTGATGTCGTTCTACCTGATCGTCATCACCGGCGGTCAGGCGGTCGGCGGCGTGCTGATGGGCTTCATCGCCGAGCACTTCGGCCCGGCGATCGCGTTCACGATCGCGGGCGCCTTCCCGGCCGGTGCGGGGATCGTGGTGGCGATCATCCTGGCGGCGAAGCACCGGCTGCGGTTGCGGTTCAGCCTGAGACCGCGCCGGCTGGTGCGGATCGTGCAGGTGCGGCGGTAGCCGCGCTTACCGCACGCGCTCGGTGCGCTCGAGCAGTCGCTCGACCTCGTCGACCCCCAGCACGGGCATCGTCTGCGGGCCGATCGGGTTCATGATGTCTTTCTGCACCTCGTCGACGAGGCCGCTCAGCATCCGCACCGCGTCGTCGACGATCTCGGTCGACCGGGTCTCGGTGCCGTGCAGCAGCCAGCGGGCGATCTCGAGCTCGCTCAGCAGCATGGCCCGCTGACGCAGCTGGCGGTCGACGGTGCCGCGCAGGCTCGAGTAGGCGGCGAACGCGGCGTCGAAGACGTCGGTGCCGGCGCCGAACAGCCAGGCCAGATCGCGGGCCGGGTCGCCGACGCGCAGCGCGTGCCAGCCGAGGACCCCGGTGACGCGTCCCTCCGCGGAGAGGAAGGAGTCAGAACCCAGGGCACCGTTCACCACCGCCGGGGTGAACTGCCACAGGGCGCTCTCCTCTGATGCCGCCTCCCAGCGCTGCAGCAGTGCGGCGGGAACGAGACCGGTCCCAGCGGCGCGGTCCATCAGCGCGATGGTGGAGCGCAGGGTGTCGACGGCGCTGAAGGCGGGCAGCCCGGCATCGACCACGAAGCTGGTCGGCAGCGCGTGGATGGCGGCGATCGCTTCGCCGACGCTGGCCGCGTACTCGATGGTGAAGGAGGCCAGGGGCACCTTCGAGCCGTAGACGAACTCGTAGACCACGGCACGGGTGCCGTCGACCGGCACCTGCCCGGCGAACGTCGACACCGCGAAAGGCAACCGGGTGCGCACTCCCGCGCTCAGGGCGCGCAGGGCGACCAGATCGGCGGACTGCTCGGCCTCGGCGCGCTCGCTGCGGGGCACCCGCACGGTCCAGTGCCGGCCGTCGCTGCCGGTCAGCAGCGCGGCGTCGAAGTCGCCGCCCGGCGAGCCGAACGGCTGCGATCCGGCGATATCCAACCCGTCCACGGCCGACGTCGCCAGCGCCGCTAGAGTGAGATGGGATCTGGCCATGAGCACAGGGTAGGTCGCGCCATCGGCTGTGCTCGTGAGAAACGCCGCCCCGGAAGGTCACGTTGTCCCGCGCGTTCCACACTCGACTGCCGCTGTCACGGTCGCAGATCGACCGCGACCATCTGGGCCGGGCGCGGGGTCTGGAGGCGGTGCTCGCCGACCCGAACGCACGTGCCGTCGTGCTGCACGAGGGCAGGGCGCTGCTGTCGGGGCCGGACGCGCTCGCGATCGTGCCCGCGGCATCCGTCACCGCTCAGGACGCGCTGTACCTCGGCCGATCGCTGACCGACGCCGACGACCTCGCCGAGGGCGCCCCGGTGCTGGCCCTGCTGGTCGACGACGCCCAGGCGGCCGAGCTCACCGGGCCCGCACCCGCCGAGGACGCCTGGGGCGACCTGCGCCGGCTCGGGCACCGGCTGAGCGAACGCGACGCCGGGTTGTTCACCCAGGCGCTCGCGCTGGCCAACTGGCACCGGGCGTACGGGTTCTCACCCCGCAGCGGGGTGCCGACCTCGGTCTCCTCCGCAGGCTGGACCCGGGTGGACGCCGACGGCACCGAGGTGTACCCGCGCACCGATGCGGCGATCATCGTCGGTGTCGTCGATGCCGACGACCGGCTGCTGCTCGGATCGAACGCCATGTGGGAGGCGAACCGGTTCTCGCTGCTCGCCGGATTCGTCGAACCGGGAGAGTCGCTCGAGGCGGCGGTGATCCGCGAGGTGTTCGAGGAGTCGGGGGTCGTCGTCGAAGAACCCGAATACCTGGGCAGCCAGCCCTGGCCGTTCCCCGCCTCCCTGATGGTGGGATTCCGCGCGCGGGTCGCGGCCGGGCAGACCACCGAGGGCACGCCCGACGGTGAAGAGATCCTGGCTCTGCGCTGGTTCGCCCGCGATGAACTGCGCGACGCGATCGCCGGTCGCGAGGTCATCCTCCCCGGTCCCACCTCGATCGCCCGCGCCATCATCGAGGACTGGTTCGGCGAAGACATCGACGACGGCGCCCGGTCATGAACTCCTCCGCCGATCTGCTGGCCGACCTCGACGATGAGCAGCGACTCGCGGCGGAGACCCTCCTCGGACCGGTCTGCATCCTGGCCGGTGCGGGCACCGGCAAGACCCGGGCGCTGACCCATCGCATCGCGAACGGCGTCGCGACCGGGGTGTACGACCCCTCCCGGGTGCTCGCCCTCACCTTCACCACCCGCGCGGCGGGTGAACTGCGCACCCGGCTGCGCCAGCTGGGCGCCGGCGGGGTGAGCGCGCGCACCTTCCACTCCGCCGCGTTGGCGCAGCTCGGATTCTTCTGGCCGCAGCTGGTCGGCGGCAGCCCACCCCGCATCCTCGAGGGGAAGGGCCGGTTGCTCGGTCAGGCCGCCGAGCAGCTGCGCATCCGGGTCGACACCGCTGCGCTGCGCGATATCGCCGCCGAGATCGAATGGCGCAAAGTCAGCCGGCTGAACCTCGACCAGTACGCGCGCGCCGCCGCGTCGCGGCCGCTGCCGCCGGGCCTCGGGGTGGATGCCGTGGTGGCGCTGCAGCAGGCGTACGAGCAGATCAAAGACGAACGCCGCCAGCTCGACTTCGACGACGTGCTGCTGGCCACCGCGGGGATGCTGGATGCCGAGCCCTGGGTCGCCGAGCAGGTGCGCGCCCAATACCGGTTCTTCGTCGTCGACGAGTATCAGGACGTGTCGCCCCTGCAGCAGGAGCTGCTCGATCTGTGGCTCGGCACCCGCACCGACCTGTGCGTCGTCGGCGACGCGAGCCAGACCATCTACTCGTTCGCGGGGGCCACCAGCGACTACCTGCTCGGCTTCGCGAACCGCTACCCCGACGCCACCGTGCTGCGTCTCGAGACGAACCACCGGTCGGGGGCGTCGATCCTGCAGCTGGCGAACCGGCTGATGCGCTCGCACGCCGGCGCGCTCGACCTGGTGCCCGCCGAGGCGGCGCTTCCCGCCGAGCCGGTCGACCCGCCCACAGCCTTCGACACCGATCTCGACGAGGCGCGGGGGATCGCGGCCGCTGTCGCCGCCGAGGTGCGCTCGGGTGTGCGGCCGGAGCGCATCGCGGTGCTCTACCGGGTCAACTCCCAAGCGCCGCAGCTCGAGGCGGCGCTCGCCGACGAGGGCCTCAGCACCCGCCTGATCGGAGCGACCCGGTTCTTCGACCTGCCCTACATCAAGCAGGCGATCCTCGAACTCGGCAGCGTCGCCCGCACCGGGGCGCCGGGGCCGCTCTTCCAGTCGGTGAGCGACGTGCTGCGCAACATGGGCTGGACCCTGCAGGCTCCGGACGGGCCGGGTGCGGTGCGCGAGAAATGGGAGGCCCTGAACGCGCTCGTCGAGCTCGCCGACCAGGCCACGCCCGAAACGACGCTCGCCGCCTTCGTCGACGAGCTCAAGCAGCGCCAGGCGGCCCAGCATGAGCCGACCGTGTCGGCCGTCGTGCTCTCGACCCTGCACAGCGCCAAGGGTCTGGAGTGGGACAGCGTGCACATCGCCGGACTCAGCGAGGGTCTGCTGCCGATCAGCCACGCCCGCGGACTGGCCGCCATCGATGAGGAGCGCCGCCTGCTCTATGTGGGCATCACCCGGGCCCGTCGGCGCCTGTCGCTGTCGTGGTCGCGCCAGGGGATGCGGGGTCAGAGCCGGGAGCCCAGTCGCTTTCTGGCGGAGCTGCGCACGAGCAGCGCGGATGCAGCCGCGCGGTCCACGCGCTGATCGTCGCCCCCTCGTCGCTCAGCCGCCACCCGCGCGGCTGATCTCCCGGCCCGTCGGCGAGCCGAGCGCGGACCGCCCGAACGACGAACGCCGACACCGACGCGAGCGCCAGGCGCGTGAGCGCCGGGCCGGGGCGCCCCCAGAGCTGCGTCGCCACGGCGGGCCACGCCGGATCGGCGTCGGTGCGGGCCAGCTGGGTGCAGTACACGCACGGGCCGCGCCCCGGTTCGACGAACGGGCCGACACTCACCGCCCGATCGGCCGCCACGACCGGCAGATGCGGAACATCCCGGCGCAGCCAGGGGGCGGCGTCGTCGGGGCCCAGCACCCACCCGGCGACCAGCACCGCCAGGTCGGGCTCGCGCTCCGAGGCCCGCGCGAGCAGGCCCAGGTCGGCCAGCAGGTCGGCCACCGCCTGGGCCAGCATCCCGTCACCGGTCACCAGAACGCGGGCGGATGCCGTGGTGCGCGGCGCCTGCAGCACCGGTTCCAGCCGGTGCAGCAGCGCCCCCGCGTCGGCGTCGGAGACCCCCGCCTCGCGGGCGAGCATGTCCCACCCTGCCGGCGACACGCCCGCGCGCAGGGCCGCCAGCATCCGCTCGACGCCGGGCGTGACATCCGCCACCACCACCGCGGGAGCGTCCACCCCCAGCTGCAGGCTCGTGGGGGTGCGCCAAACCAGGGGAACGCCGTCGGCGAGCTTCAGCACCATGCCGACCAGCGTGGCTCAGGGCGGCGCCGGGATGCCGAAAGCATCCACAGGGCGTCAGTCCTCGTGCGGACGGTCGCCGGATTCGTCGTTCAGCAGGTCTTCGAGCGCCTGATCCACCTCGTCGGGCTCGGGTGCGCCGCCCTGCAGGCGGGCCACCAGTGCGCTCGGGTCGTCGATGTCGGCGTCACCGGGAACGATGTCGGGGTGCGCCCACAGTGAGTCGCGCGCCTCGGGTCCCACGGCATCCTGAACCGCCTGCCACATGGCCGCCGCCTCACGCAGACGGCGCGGGCGCAACTCCAGCCCGACCAGGGTGGCGAACGCCGACTCGGCCGGTCCGCCCGCGGCACGCCTGCGACGCACGGTCTCGGCGATCGCCCCGCTCTTGGGCAGGCGCGATGTCGCCGCCGCCGTGACCACGTCGACCCAGCCCTCGACGAGGGCCAGCATCGTCTCGAGCCGGGCTAGGGCGGCGAGCTGCTCGTCGGACTTCGGCGGGATCAGGGCACCGCTCGTGACCGCCTCGCGCAGCTCTTCGGGGTTCGAGGGGTCGAAGTCGGCGGCGAGCGACTCGAGCCGCTCGGTGTCGATGCGGATGCCGTGCGCGAAGTCGGTGATCTGAGTCAGCAGGTGCAGGCGCAGCCACTTCGCGTGCCGGAACAGCCGGGCGTGCGCCAGTTCGCGAACCGCGAGATAGAGCCGCACCTCCTCGACCGGGATGTCGAGACCCGCAGCGAACGCGTCGACGTTCTGGGCCACGAGGGCTGCCTGGCGCTGCTCGCCGTCGAGCAGCGGGATGCCGACGTCGCCGCCTGACACCACCTCCTGTGCCAACTGCCCGACCACCTGGCCGAGCTGCATCGCGAACAGGGTGCCGCCCACGTTGCGCATCAGTCGCCCGGCATCGCCGATCTGACTCAGCAGCTCTTCGGGCGCCTGCTCTTCCAGCACACCGGTCAGGGCGTTGGCGATGGAGGTCGCCACCGGCTCGGCGAGCTGCGTCCAGATCGGCATGGTCGCCTCGGCCCAGCCGGCGCGGGTGAGCAGCACCGGCGGGGCGGTCAGCGCGGCGATCTCGGTGGTCTCGTCGAGCCACAGGGCGGCCACGTGCAGGGCCTGCTCGAGTGCTGACTGCTCTCCGGGAGTCGAGGGCACCGCCGAGCGCGACGCGAGGCCGCGGGCCTGCTCCAGCGCGAGACCCCAGTTGATGCCCTCGCCGCTGTTCTGCAGCGCCTGCTGCAACTGGCCGATGAGGCGCTGCACCAGCTCGGGGTCGTTCGGAAGGCCGGCGGCACTGGCCAGCTTGGCCGGATCCAGCTCGGAGTCGCCCGACAGGAAGTCGCGCAGCATGTCGCGGAAGTCGTCATCGGACGGCTCATCGCGGGGGTCATCGGCCATGCATCTACGCTAGCCCGGCGCACGGCCGCCTCACCGGGCTTTCGCTTAGGCTGAGGCGTTCGCGGGGTGCGCCCGCAGCGAACACGAGTCGACCGCGAAGGACTGATGTGAAAAACCCGGGCCCGCTGATCGGCTGGATCCTGATGATCGGCGCGACCGCCGGCACCGTGGTGCTCGGCACACTGCCGGCCCCCTACGTGCTCGAGAGCCCCGGCCCCGTCTACGACACCATCGGCGAGATCCCGCAGGCCGGCGAGAACACCCCCGTGATCGCCATCGAGGGCGAGAAGACCTACGACACCGCGGGCACGCTCGACATGCTCACCGTCAACCTGCGCGGCAGCCGGCAGACACCGCTCAGCTGGATCGACCTGGCGACCGTATGGTTCGACCCGTCGCGCGCGATCGTGCCGGTCGACGCGGTGTACCCCGACGGCGAGACCGAGCAGCAGTCGGATCAGCAGGCCACGGCCGACATGCTCGGGTCGCAGCAGTCGGCGGTGGCGGCAGCGCTCGGCGAACTCGACATCGCGTACACCACCACGATCGTCGTCTCCGACACCATCCAGGGCTTCCCGGCCGACACGGTGCTGAAAGCGGGGGACGAGATCGTCAGCGTCGACGGCACACCCGTCGACAGTCTCGCGACGCTCACCGCCCTTCTTGCGGCGAAGCCCGCGGGCGCGAGCTATGAGATCGGCATCCGGCGCGACGGGGCTGCCAGCACGGTCACCCTCACCACCAAGGCCGACCCGAACAACGGCGACCGCCCCATCATCGGCATCGCGCCGGGCGCCAGCTACGACTTCCCCTTCTCGGTGACGGTCACCCTGGGCGACGTGGGCGGCCCGAGCGCGGGCACCATGCTGGCGCTCGGCATCTACGACAAGCTGACTCCGGGGGCGCTGACCGGCGGTGAGCGGTTCGCGGGCACCGGCACCATCACCGCGGATGGCGTGGTCGGCCCGATCGGCGGCATCCGTCAGAAGATGTACGGGGCCGAGCGTGCGGGCGCCGAGTGGTTCCTGGCACCGGAGGCGAACTGCGACGAGGTCGTCGGGCACATCCCCGCCGGACTGCAGGTGTTCGCCATGGCCAGCCTCGATGACGCGATCCAGATCGTGCAGACGATCGCCGACGGAAAGGACACCTCAAAGCTCGCCACCTGCGGCACCTGAGCCGCCGGCGACACCGTCCCCAGGCTTTCGCAGCATTCCCCGCCTAGGATCAGGGCGTGTCCACTGCCGCTTCACGTCCTGCGCCCCCCAGCCGAACGCGCGCCGCCCTGGCCATCACCGCGGTGATTCTCGCCGCATTGATCATCGGCTTCTTCATCTTCTCCGGCCTCTACGCCGACGTGCTCTGGTTCGACCAGCTCGGGTTCCTCGAGGTGCTGACCACCCAGTGGGCCTCCCTCGCCGTGATGTTCGCCGTCGGCTTCGTGGCGATGGCCTTCGTGGTGTGGCTGAGCATCGCGATCGCCTACCGTTCGCGCCCCGTCTACGTGAAGCTCAACTCGCAGCTCGATCGCTACCAGCAGGTGGTGGAGCCGCTGCGCCGCCTGGCGATGTACGGCATCCCGATCGTGCTCGGCGTCTTCCTCGGCGTGTCGACGGCGACGCGCTGGAGCACGGTGCTGCAGTTCCTGCACCGCACCCCGTTCGGCCAGACCGACCCGCAGTTCGGTCTCGACATCTCCTTCTATGTGTACGAGTTGCCGTTCTACCGCGGCGTTCTCGCCTACGCCTCGGCGATTCTGCTCGTCGCCGGTTTCGCGGCGCTGGCGACCTGCTATCTGTACGGCGGCATCCGGATCAGCGGGCGCGAGGTGCGGGTGACCCGCCCGGCCCGCATCCAGCTGGCGATCATGGCCGGGCTGTACCTGGCGCTGCAGGCGGCCAGCATCTGGTTCGACCAGTACGCCACCCTCACCGACACCGGCGACCTGATCACCGGCGCGGCGTACACCGATGTGAACGCCGTCATCCCGGGCCGGGTCATCCTGGCCGGCATCGCGGGGCTCGTCGCGCTGCTCGCGTTCGTGACCGCCGTCATCGGGCGCTGGCGCCTGCCGCTGATCGGCACCGCGCTGCTCGTCGTCTCGAGCCTCGTCATCGGGTCGATCTACCCGGCGATCGTGCAGCGCTTCCAGGTCGAGCCGACGGCGCGCACGCTCGAGTCGCCCTACATCGATCGCGCCATCTCGGCCACGCGCGAGGCGTACGGCGTCGATGATCAGCACGTCAAGGTCGAGCCGTATGCGGCGACGACGGATGCCGAGGCCGGCGCGCTGCGCGCCGACGCCGAAACGACGGCCAGCATCCGCATCCTCGATCCCGCGGTCGTCTCCGACACCTTCTCGCAGCTGGAGCGGGTGAAGCAGTACTACCGCTTCCCGCAGCACCTCGACGTCGACCGGTACACGATCGACGGCTCCACCCAGGACACGGTGCTGGCAGTGCGCGAGCTGAACCAGGCCGGGCAGAGCGCCAACGACTGGTTCAGCAACACGCTGGTCTACACCCACGGGTTCGGCGTGGTCGCCGCCTACGGCAACCAGCGCACCACCAACGGCGAGCCCAAGTTCCTCGAGTCGGGCATCCCGTCATCGGGCGACCTGGGCGACTTCGAGCCGCGCATCTACTTCGGCGAGAACTCGCCCCGGTACTCGATCGTCGGCGGTAAGCCCGACGGCAAGTCGGCCGAGCTCGACTACCCGGCCGGCGACGAGGACTCGGGCGGCGACAAGTACACGACCTTCGACGGCGACGGCGGGCCGAAGCTCGACAGCGTCTTCAAGCGCCTGGTGTACGCGATCAAGATGCAGTCCGAGCAGGTGGTGCTGTCGGCCAACGTGACCGACGACTCGCAGATCCTCTACGACCGCAACCCGATCAAGCGCGTCGAAAAGGTGGCGCCGTACCTCACCCTCGACTCGGATGCCTACCCGGCCGTCGTCGACGGCAAGGTGCTGTGGATCATCGACGGCTACACCACCACCGACGCCTACCCGTACTCGCGTATCGAGCAGCTTTCGAACTCGATCGCCGACACCAACACGCCGGCACCGGGGTACGCGATCGACGACATCAACTACATCCGCAACTCGGTGAAGGCCACCGTCGACGCCTACTCGGGCAAGGTGACCATTTACGCGTGGGACACCGAAGACCCGATCCTGCAGACCTGGGCGAAGGTGTTCCCCGGGACGATCACCTCGGCCGACAAGATGAGCGCCGACCTGATCGCGCACGTGCGCTACCCGGCCGACATGTTCAAGGTGCAGCGCCAGATCCTCGAGACCTACCACGTGACCGACTCGGGCACGTTCTACTCGGGTAACGACGCGTGGGTCACCCCGAACGACCCGACACAGGGCAGCAACGCCAAGGCGCAGCCGCCGTACTACCTAACGATGCAGATCCCCGGCACTGACAAGCCGGCGTTCACGCTGTACTCGACCTACATCCCGCGCACCCAGGCGGGCGACCCGGCGCAGAGCGTGCTGACCGGGTATCTGGCCGTGAACTCCGACCCCGGCCCCGACTACGGGCAGATCACCCTGCTCACGTTGCCGAAGTCGGACACCGTGCCCGGGCCGGGTCAGGCGCAGAACCAGTTCACCTCGGACGCCGAGGTGGCGCGCGACCTGAACATCCTGGCCACCGCCGACACCACCGTCATCCGCGGCAACCTGCTGACCCTGCCGGTCGGTGGCGGCCTGCTCTACGTGCAGCCCGTGTACGTGAAGTCCAAGGGCGAGACGAGCTACCCGCTGCTGCGCAAGATCCTGGTCGCGTTCGGCGAGAAGGTCGCCTACAAAGACACGCTGGATGCGGCGCTCGATGAACTCTTCGGCGGCGACAGCGGTGCGAACGCGGGCGACGGCGGCGTGCCGACCGAACCGGGAACCGGTGACGGCGGCGGCGACGGCACCGTCACCCCGCCGAGCGACGGAACGGTCGACGAGGCGAAGCTGCAGCAGGCGCTGGCCGCATACCAGCAGGCGCTCTCCGACCGACAGCAGGCCTACGCCGACGGCGACCTGGTAGCGGCGGCGGAAGCCGACCAGCGCATGCAGGATGCGGTCGAGGCCGCGATCGCCGCAAGCGGAGGCTGAGCCCACTCGCCGGTCGAGTAGCGCCGGAGGTCTCGCCGGTCGAGTAGCCGCGAAGCGGCGTATCGAGACCTGTTCGCCGGTCGAGTAGCGCCGAAGGCGCGTATCGAGACCCCGCGTCAGCGCCACCGTTCAAACCCTGGTAACCTTGCATACGCATCGCGGGGTGGAGCAGTTCGGTAGCTCGCTGGGCTCATAACCCAGAGGTCGCAGGTTCAAATCCTGTCCCCGCAACCAAGAAGTAAGGGCCCTGGTGATTCACCGGGGCCCTTACTGTTGGGTTGGTGACGACGAAATGGTTGCGCCGGGTCGTGATGCTGGCGACCATCGCATGCGTGCTGTCGGCGTGCTCGTTGCTGCCGGTCGGGCCCGGAGTTTTTCTGGATAACGACAACGCCCAGGCGGATGCGCAGATGGAGAAGATCGCGGCGGCGGTGAGAGATCAGGATCCGGCTGCCCTGAAAGCCCTCTTCACGAAGCGAGCTCTCGAAGAGGCCACCGACATCGACGCTGGGCTGGACTACTTCCTCTCGTTCTTCCCCGATGGTGAGTTCACCTGGAAGCGCGACGCGATCGGCTCGGAAGCCGAGACCGACGGCTCCGGTGCGACGACCGAGATGTTGCGCGCCAACTACCGCCTGACCGTTGACGGCGAGGACTACCGCTTGTTCTTCGCCGACTTCACGGTGAACGACCTCGTGGATCCGGACAACGTCGGCATCTATGCAATGGGGCTGACGCCCTGGACCGGCGACAACGAGACGGGCGGCTCGAAGGCCTTCTCCGAGTGGGCGGGCGCCAGGCGCCAGCCTCCCCCGTTCGCCGGAGGGTCGAGCAGGAACGAGAAGTTCTTCGTGTGGTCGTCGCAGTTGCGGGCGAGCACGTTGAACACCATGCGCCGGAACGCCTCGGTGCGCGCCTCGTCGCCCAGCCCGAGG
>DATJFV010000028.1:0-62086 GCA_035495435.1 Pseudolysinimonas sp. | reverse complement strand
GCGACACCACGTTCGCCACCACGCTCGTCAGCACGTGAGCCCACAGCACCGCCGACCGTGCGATCGGCATCGACTGGAACCGCTCGAAGATGCCGCCCTGCATGTCGAGGAACAGCCGGTAGGCGGTGTACGCGATTCCGGATGCCACCGTGATCAGCAGGATGCCGGGCAGCAGGTAGGTGGCGTAGTTTCCTTCGCCGACCCCCGAGCCGGTGTCGATCGCGCCTCCGAACACGAACACGAACAGCAGCAGGAACGCCACGGGCATGAGCGCCGTCGTGATGATGGTGTCGGGGCTGCGCAGGATGTGCGTCAGCGACCGGCCGGTCAGCGTTGCCGCGTCGGAGAGGAAGTGCCGGTTCATGCGTGTGCTCCCGTGATCGCGAGGAAGACCTCTTCGAGGGTGGGCTGCTTCTCGACGTACTCCTTCTTTGCGGCGGGAAGCAGCTGCTTCAGGTCGGCGAGGGTGCCGTTCACGATGATCCGACCCTCGTGCAGGATGGCGATGCGGTCGGCGAGATGCTCGGCCTCGTCGAGGTACTGGGTGGTGAGCAGCACCGTGGTGCCGCCCTTCGCCAGCTGGGCGACCGTGTCCCACACCTCGATCCGCGCCTCGGGGTCGAGGCCGGTGGTCGGCTCGTCGAGGAAGATCACCGCCGGCGAACCGATGAGGCTCATCGCGATGTCGAGCCGCCGGCGCATACCGCCCGAGTAGGTGGCGACCTTGCGGGCGCCGGCATCGGTGAGCGAGAAGCGGGCGAGCAGGTCGTCGGCCACCCGGCCCGGCTGGGGCACGTGGCGCAGCCGGGCGATCAGCACCAGGTTCTCGCGCCCGCTCAGCGTCTCGTCGACGGCGGCGAACTGTCCGGTGAGGCTGATCCGCTCGCGCACCGCGGCCGGGTTCTGCGCCACGTCGACGCCGCCCACCTGGGCGACCCCGGCATCCGCCCGCAGCAGGGTCGACAGGATGCGGATGAGCGTCGTCTTGCCCGCCCCGTTCGAGCCGAGCAGCGCGAAGATGCTGCCCGGCTCGACCTCGAAGTCCACACCCGTCAGCACCTCGAGTTTGCCGAAGGACTTGGTGACGCCCTGCACCGAGATGGCGGCGGTCACTGCTCCTTCTCCTTCTCTTTCTCGGCCGCGTCGATCGCCTGGCTGAGCTTCTTGCGCTGCTTGTCGACCCACCCGCCGTCGGAGTAGTTCGCCGCGAACGCGTCGACGAACTCGGCCGGGTCGTCGCCGACGATGTCGCGCACCGGGGTGCCGTCGACCGCCGCGCGCTCGAACAGGTCGGCGAGGTCGTCGCACATGGCGATCATCTTCTTGCTGTCCGAGACGTTGCCCGTGTACATCAGGTAGCGCTCTACGCCGGCCGCAGCAGAGCGGTATGGCTCGGGCAGGGCCTTCACCCGCGCCTTGTATTCGCGCCACTTCTTCTTGTCGGCGAGGTCGCCGGTGAGCTTTTCGAACCATGCCATGTCAGGCACCTTCCTTTCGGAGCTGCTCCAGTCGCTCTGCGAGGAAGCTCCAGGTCCTCCAGAATTCGGTCAGATACTCGTGCCCCGCTGCGGTGAGCGAGTACACCTTGCGGGGCGGGCCCTTCTCGGAGGGCACCTTCTCGACATCGACGAGGCCGCGCTGCTCCACCCGCACCAGGAGTGCGTAGATGGTGCCCTCGGCGATGTCGTCGAAGCCCTGCTCGCGCAGCCACGCGGTGATCTCGTACCCGTAGGCCGAGCGCCCGGCGAGGATCGCCAGCACGATGCCCTCGAGAGTGCCTTTCAGCATCTCGGTCTCTTGTTTGCCCACTCGGGCCTCCACTACTTGGCGTCACTGGTATTCAGTGTCATTGACTACCGGTACATAGTGACGCAGAGTACCCAATACGTCAACCCCCTCCCGCACACAGGTGGTGACTCCTGGCCCGGTTGGGGCAAGACTGTGGGGGTGCGCACGATCGGAGTGCTGGTGCTCGTCGGGGTGCTCGCTGCCGGCGGGTGCGCGGCCCCGGCACCGGGCCCGGCGCCGGCGCCAGAATCTGCGTCCGCCTCCGCCCCTGCTCCGACGCCGACACCCGAGCCCTCGTCGCCCGCACCCAGCGTGTCGCCCGGCGCCGCTGTCGATCCGTTCGACGCGCTCTCGCTCGAACAGCGCGTCGGCCTGCTGTTCGTCGTCGGCTCGCCCGCAGACGCCGCCGGGGAGGACGCGCTCGTCGCCATCCAGCAGCATTTCGCGGGCGGCGTCTTCCTCTCCGGCCGATCGGTGCTGGGGGTCGACGCGACGCGGGCGGTCGTCGATCAGCTGACCGCGGCATCCGCCTCGGATCTGCCGCTGCTCGTCGCCACCGACCAAGAAGGCGGCGAGGTGCAGGTGCTACGCGGGCCCGGGTTCAGCGAGATCCCGTCGGCGGTCGAGCAGGGCACCCTCGATCCCGGCGAGCTGCGCGACCGGGCAGTGCAGTGGGGCGCCGAGCTCGCCGCGGCGGGCGTCAACCTCGACCTCGCGCCGATCGCCGACGTGGTCGCCTCGGCTGCGGCGGCCCCCGGCAACGCTCCCATCGGCGCGTACCACCGCGAATTCGGATACGACCAAGCCACCGTCGAGCAGCATGCCGGTGCGGTGGTGGCCGGGTTGCGATCCGCGGGGGTGCTGTCGACGCCGAAGCACTTCCCCGGCCTCGGCCTCGTGACCCTGAACACCGACACCCATGCCGGTGTGACCGACACGCAGACCGACGCGGGCTCGCCCTCGGTCGGCGTGTTCCGCACCCTGATCGGCGAGGGCGCCTGCTGCATCATGATGTCGACCGCGAACTACGCACTGCTGGATCCGGGGGTGCCCGCCGCGTTCTCGCCCGTCATCGTCGAGGGGCTGCTGCGCCACGACCTCGGCTTCGACGGGGTCGTCATCACCGACGACGTCTCCGCCGCGACCCAGGTGCAGGCGTGGACCCCGGCCGAGCGCGCGATCCTGGCGATTCGCGCCGGCGACGACCTGGTGCTGGTGTCGGCGTCGCCGGAGCAAACGCTCGAGATGATGGATGCCGTGATCGCCACAGCGCTCACCGACCCCGAGTTCGCCGCACGGGTCGACGAATCCGCGCGCCGGGTGCTCGCGCTGAAGGTCTCGCTCGCCGGCTGAGTCAGCGCTGCTCGAGCCGCGCCAGCAGCTCCTGCAGCATGCGGCTCTGCTCGTTCGCGATCGCGGTCAGCTGCTCGATGTTCTCTTTCGCAGCGACGTTCGTGTCGTAGTCGTGCTGTGCCAGCGCCGCCGACAGGGCGTCCTGCCGTTTCGCCGCGATGAGCAGAATCGCGCCCTGCAATCCGGCCAGCATGCTGAGGAACAGGTTCAGCAGGATGAAGGGGTAGACATCCCACGCCCACGACGTGACCGTGTTGACGATCGCCCAGATCGCCATGAAGGCGAGGAACGAGCCGACGAAGAGCCAGCTCCCCATGCCGTTGCGCAGGGCGTCCGCCGCCCGGTCGCCCAGGTCGCGCCGCGCCTGCGCAGCTTCGTGCCAGTTGATGATGGTGTGCGCCATGCCCGGAGCATAGGCGCGCGATCAGTGCTGCGTGCGCAGGAACCGCGACCCTAGGCAGCCAGGTGGAAGGTGGTCGCGAACCGGCGCAGCAGGTCGCGCCGCCCGCTCAGCACCTCGACCGCACCGGTTTCGATCGCGCGGTCGGGTGCGAGCTCGCCCGAGATGAGCCGCTGGATGCCGGGGCCGGCCGCGAAGGCCAGGTCGGCCGGGCCGTCCCCCCGTGCCACCTCGAGGTGGGCCCCGGCCACGTGGACCAGCAGCTGCGTGGCACCCAGGCGCGCCGCATACGCCGTCTCGGGCAACCCGGCCGCCGCCTCAGGACGGAACGCGCTGCGCAGCGTGATGGCCATGGCATCCGGAGTCAGCACCTGCTCGTCGCGCGGCTCGCCCAGCGTCTTGAACCCCCACGCCGACAGCGCCAGCACGATCGGCTCGAGCTCGCGGCCGTACGGGGTGAGCTCGTAGATGATGATGCGCGAGCGGGGCGCACGGCGGATGACGCCGGCGGCCTGCAGCTCTTTCAGCCGCGCGGCCAGGATGTTGCTCGGGATGCGCGGCAGACCCGCGGCCAGTTCGCCGTAGCGGCGCGGGCCGACGAGCAGGTCGCGCACGATGAGCAGCGCCCACCGCTCGCCGACCAGTTCGAGGCCGCGGGTGACCCCGTCGAACTGGCCGTAGTCGCGCGTGGCCACTCAGCCCTGCTGCTGGGCGGCGTACGCCTCGGGGCCCATGGCGGCGGCCTGCGGGTCCATCCAGCCGATCTCGATCGGGTTGCCGTCGGGGTCGACGAGGCCGCGCTGGTACATGAAGCCGTAGTCGGAGGCGGGGCGGGGCTCGGAGCCGCCGGCGGCCAGACCTTTCGCCGCGACCTCGTCGACGGCATCGCGGGTGTCCTGGAAGAGTGCGACCGACACGGCGGGCGCCTCCTTCGGGTCGCCGAGCGGCAGGTCGGTGAAGGTCTGGAAGAACTCGCGGGTCAACAGCATGAAGTAGTTGTGGTCGTCTTCGACCACGATGCAGGCGGCGTTGTGATCGGTGAAGGCGGGGTTCACGGTGCCGCCGATCGCGGTGTAGAACCCGACGGCGCGGTCGAGATCGGTGACGGGGAGGTTGACGAACATTCCGGCCATGGCGGCGGTCCCTTCTGAGACTTCGGTGGTGGTGGCACCACACTTGCAAAAAACAAGTAGCACGTCAAGAGCCGACCGGCGCGCGGCTAGTCTCGACCCATGAGCGCACCCGCGGATGCGGCCCAACGTCGTCCCGGCGAAGTGCTCGCCGCATTCGCGAAACTCGGAGTCACCTCATTCGGCGGCCCGATCGCGCATCTGGGCTTCTTCCGCGCCGAACTGGTCGAACGGCGTCGCTGGCTCAGCGAAAAGGACTACGCCGACCTCGTGGCGCTCTGCCAGTTCCTGCCCGGACCCGCCTCGAGCCAGGTCGGCTTCGCCCTCGGGCTCGCCCGCGGCGGACTGCTCGGCGCACTGGCGGCGTTCGCCGCATTCACCCTGCCGTCGGCGATCCTGCTCGTCGCGTTCGCGTTCGGCGCCTCCGCACTCGGCGGCCCGATCGCCGCGGCCGTGCTGGCCGGACTGAAGGTCGTGGCCGTCGCCATCGTCGCGCAGGCCGTACTCGGGATGGCGCGCACCCTCACCCCGGACGCCCGGCGCGCGATCATCGCCGCCGTCGCCGCCGCGATGGCACTGCTGCTTCCCGGAGCCTGGGGGCAGATCGGCGCGATCCTGCTCGGCGGCGTGGCCGGGGCGCTGCTCTGCCGGGACGACGACGGTGCTCCGGGCGGGGGGCTGCGCTTCGGGGTGCCGCGGTGGGTGGGGGCCGTGTGCCTCGCCGTGTTCGCGGTGCTGCTCGTCGGGCTTCCGGTCGCCGCCTCGGTCACCGGGGCGCAGGGGCTCGCCGTGTTCGACGCGTTCTACCGATCCGGTGCGCTCGTGTTCGGCGGCGGGCACGTCGTGCTACCGCTGCTGCAGACCGCGGTCGTCGAACCCGGATGGGTCGACCAGGGCACCTTCCTCACCGGATACGGCGCCGCGCAGGCGGTACCCGGGCCGTTGTTCACGTTCGCCGCGTTCCTCGGCGCCGCGCTGCAGGTCGAACCGAACGGGATCGCGGGCGCAGCCGTGGGGCTCGTGGGAATCTTCCTGCCGGGTTTTCTGCTGCTGGTCGGGGTGCTTCCGTTCTGGGACGGGCTGCGCGGGCGACGCACCGTGCGGTCGGTGATGCGCGGGGCGAACGCGGCCGTCGTCGGCATCCTCGCCGCCGCGCTCTACAACCCGATCTTCGTCACCGCGGTGACCGGCGCAGCGCAGTTCGCACTAGCGCTGGTGTGCTTCGTGCTGCTCGTCGCGGTGCGGCTGCCTCCGTGGGCGGTGGTGATCGCCGGTGCCGCCGGCGGGCTGGTGATCGGGCTCACCGGCGTCTGACGCGGGTCGGCTGGGTGCGCAACGTCGACTGAGGTGTGCGCTCGCGCGCCGTGGGCGGATGCCGGTGCGGCTCAGTCGACGCTGTGCGCGGATTCCTTCTCACGCGGGGACTCGTCCGCGGGGGTCGCCGGCTTCGGCTCCCGCCCCGGAAGCCAGATCGACGTCTCGGGCTCGGGATGCCGCCGCGACTGCACGACGAACAGCGTGATGCCGAGGGCGATGGCCACGAACGACGCCCAGTCGTTGGCGGGGATGCCGAACAGCCCGTCGCTGGTCGGGTCGATGCGGATCGCCTCGAGCCAGCTGCGCCCCAGCCCGTACCAGATCATGTAGATCGCCCAGGCCTTGCCCCAGCGCAGCGAGAAGCGCCGCTCGAGGAACAGGATGATGCCGACGCCGACCAGGTTCCAGATCATCTCGTAGAGGAACAGCGGGTGAAACAGAGTGCCGGCCGGAAGGTCTTTGGGGAACATCGAATCGGTGGGCAGGATCTCGAGCCCCCACGGCAGCGTCGTCGGCAGCCCGAAGAGCTCGTGGTTGAACCAGTTGCCGAGCCGCCCGATCGCCTGCGCCACCAGCATCGCGGGGGCGAGCACGTCGGCGAACGACCACAGGCGGATGCCGGCGCGGCGACATCCGATCAGCGCACCGACCGTGCCCCCGAGGAGCGATCCGTAGAGGGCGTTGCCGCCGTCCCAGATGGCGAAGATCTCCCACAGGTTCGCACCCGGATAGAAGTAGTCCCCCATGTGCGTGAACACGTGATAGAACCGGGCGCCGATGATGCCGAGCGGGATCGCCCAGATGATGATGTCGAGCACCTGACCCGGCTGGCCGCGGCGCGCAGAGAGGCGACGTTGCGCGATCAGCACGGCGGCGACGATGCCGGTCCGGATGCACAGCGCGTAGGTGTGGACGGTCAGCGGCCCGAGCTGGAACTGCGACCAGGACGGATCGGGTGAGGGGATGCTCAGATGCACGGGTTCACTCTGGTCTTTCCGGCTATGAAAACGCCAATCACGGCGTCGCGTCGACGACGATGCGCTTCAGCTGCCGCCCGTCGACACCGCGGATGAGAAGCTCGCCTCCGCCGCGCGCGCCGAGAGCACGCCGGGCCGCGACCTCCGCCTCGATCTGGTCGGGGCCCGCGTATTCGCGGGTGCCGTCGCATTCGGCGACCCATTCGGTGCCGTCCCAGTGCACGACCGCGCGTGCAGCTGAGGACGAGGCGGGGATGTCAGAGGCCAAGGACGATCAGATCCTCGGGCAGCGGCTCACCGGCTGCGGCGGCGAACAGGGCGAACGCGCGGCCGACGGCTTGACGATCGTCGGGTTTCAGCTGCGCGAGGATCTCGCTGATCTCGCGCCGGCGCCGCTCGGTGACATGGGCCACGAGCTGCTCGCCGTGCGGAGTGAGGTGGATGAGGATCTCACGCCGGCTGTCGGGGCTGTGCTCACGGCGCACCCAGCCTGCGGCTTCCATCCGGTCGATCGAGCGGCTGAAGGTGGACGGTACCGCACCGATGCGTTGAGCCAGCGCACCCATCCGCATCGGTCCCGTCGCCGCGAGCACGACCATCACCCGGAACTGCGGGAGCGACACCAACTCGAGCGCCTCGGCAACCGACCGGGCGATGACGCCGAGCAGCGCGCGGGATGTGGTGAGCGTGGCCTCGCGCGGATCACCGGTCAGGGCGAGGGCGATCTGCGCGGTGTCGAGCGTCGGAGTCTCGGAGAGTGACTCGTCCATCTTGCAAGTTTCGCATAGCGCGGCAGGATTTATGCATTGTGCAACTGTTGCGTCTCGCAATACAGTGCAGACATGACGGAGGTTGCGCACGCGTCACGGTTCGACCGCTGGATGGCGCAGCTGCTCAGCAGTCCCCGCGCCAGCCGCCTGCCGATCGCGCTGTTCCGCGCCGGTCTCGGCTTCCTGTTCGGGCCCCGACTGGTGATGATCGAGCACCAAGGCCGGGTCAGCAACCATCGACGGTTCGTGATGGTCGAGTGCGTCGACCGTCTCGGCGCGACGATCCGGGTCGCATCGGGCTTCGGCCGCGAAGCCCAGTGGTACCGCAACCTCGCCGCAAACGGTGTGGCCTACATCACCTCGGGCCGGCGGCGCCGGGTGCGCGTGACACCGAGGTTCCTGTCTCCCGAGGAGTCGGATCGCGCGCTCGCGGAGTACGCCCGTGCCCATCCGACCGCCTGGCGCCACCTGTCGCGCGCCATCCGTGTCGCGACGTCGCACGAACCCGAGGTGCTGCTGATCGACCTGGTCCCGGTCGCATCGCCGGTTGAGTAGCGCCGCAGGCACCCCGCTGGTCGAGTAGCCACGAAGCGGCGTATCGAGACCCACCGGTCGACATATTCCTTGCACCGTGCAACTGTTGTAGCGACACAACGTTGCAAGGAGACCCGATGCTCACCCTCGCCACCAACGCCGTGCCCATCATCCGACGGCTCACCAGCCGTGCCCCTGACCCCGACCAGGCCGGCCTCCGCATCGCCGGCAGCGACGACCCCGACACCCTCTCGGTCGACGTCAGCCCGGCGCCCGCGGTAGGCGACATCGTGCTGCTGCACGGCGGCGCACGGGTGTTTCTCGACCCCGAGGTCTCGCCGCGGCTCGAGGCCGCCGAGCTCTACGCGCTGGCCCAGGACGGCCAAGTGCACCTCGCCCTGCGGCCGGTGCCCGTCAGCTCAGACTGAGGAACAGCTTCTCGAGCTCGGCCGCGTCCATGTCGTCGTGCTCGCCGCCGGCCACGCAGTCGCGCATCGCGTTGGCGGTGATCGCGAATCCGGCGCGGTCGAGGGCCTTCGAGACGGCGGCGAGCTGGGTGAGCACCCGACGGCAGTCGGCGTCCTCGCCGATCGAGGCGATCAGGGCGTGCAGCTGGCCGTCGGCGCGCTTCAGGCGGTTGACGATCGCGGTCATCGCCGCGCTGTCGTGGGATGCTGCGGTCACTTCGGGTCCTTCCGTCGCCAGGCGATCATGCCGCCGCGCACCGTCAGGGCATCGCGGTCGTGAGCACGCAGAGTACGCGCCGCCATCGCCGAGCGCATCCCCGAGTGGCACAGGGTGACGATCTGCACACCCGGCTTCAGCTGGTGGAGCGACCGCTCGAGGCGGTCGAGGGGGATGTGGGTGGCGCCGGCGACGTGGTCGCTCTTCCACTCCTGGGCGGAACGCACATCGACGAGCTGGGCGCCGTCGGCGATCAGCTGGCGGGCCTCGTCCACCGAGACGCTGCGGCGGCGGAACCAGCTCATCGGCCCGGCTCCGTCGGCAGGCCGGCGCCGATCCAGGCCGAGGTGCCGCCGTCGACGTTGATCGCGTCGAACCCGCGCGCCTGCAGCACTTCGGTGGCACGCGCGCTGCGGCCCCCGGACTGGCAGATGACATGCACGGGGCGGTCGGGGCGGATGGCGGTGGTCGCCGCGATCTCGCCGAGCGGGATGTTGACGGCACCGGGGGCGTGGCTCGTCTGGTACTCGAAGGGCTCGCGGACGTCGATCACCTGGGGCGCGTCGAGCGTGGCGAGCTGCTGCACGGAGATGTTCTTCACGCTCATGAGTATACCCCCTGGGGTATAGCGGCGCTGGCCGTTCCGGCCCGCCACGTGAGGTACCCGCCATCGAGATTGCGCACGTCGTAGCCGTACTGCGCGAGCAGACGCGCGGCGGTGTGACCGCGCTGCCCGACCTGGCACGAAACGATCAGGGGCACGCGCTCGATCTCATCCAGCCGCTCGCGCAGGCGGTCGACCGGGATGTTGAGCGCACCGGGGATGTGGCCGCGCTCGAACTCTGCCGGGCTGCGGACGTCGATCAGCACGGCGCCCGACTCTCGCTCTGCCTCGAGCTCGTGCCACTGCACCGTGCGCTCCTGCCCGGAGGCCACGTTCTCGGCCACGTACCCGAGCAGGTTGACCGCGTCCTTCGCCGAACCGTACTGCGGTGCGTAGGCGAGCTCGAGCTCGTCGAGCGCGCTGGCAGTCAGACCGGCGCTCATCGCAACCGCGAGCACGTCGATGCGCTTGTCGACCCCCGACCGCCCGACGACCTGGGCGCCCAGGATGAGATCGGTCACCGGATCGATCAGCAACTTCATGGCCAGCTGGTCGGCACCGGGGTAGTAGCCGGCGTGCGTCGACGGGTGGGTGTGGATGACCCGATGCGGGCGCCCGGCGGCCCGCAGCCGTTCCTCGCTCCAGCCCACGATGGCGGCGGTCAGCCCGAAGACGCCGATGATGGCGGTGCCGAGCGCCGGACGCGCCGGACTGCCGATCCCCGCGATGTCGTCGGCGGCGCGGCGGCCGTGGCGATTGGCGAGGCCCGCCATGGTGACGAGCGTGGGGGCGCCGGCCACGGCATCCGTCTTCTCGACGGCGTCGCCCACCGCCCACACGTGCGGTGCGCTGGTGCGCTGCCGGTCATCGACCGCGATGCCGCCCGCCGGACCGATCGTGATACCGGCGGCAGCGGCCAGGCGGATGTCGGGGACGACACCGCGCGCATCGATCACGAGGGCCGCATCGAGTTGCGTGCCGTCATCGAGCACCACCCGCCCCTGCTCGACGCGATCGACCTCGCAGCCCGTGCGCAGGTCGACCCCGTTGCTCCGGAGCTCGTCGATCAGCGGCGCCGCCATCTCGGGATCCAGCGGTGCGAGCGGACGCGGTCCGCGCTGCACCAGTGTGACGGCGTTGCCGCGACGTCGCAGGTTCTCGGCCGCCTCGAGCCCGATGAATCCGGCCCCCACGACGACGACCGGGGCACCCGGCTCGTGGTGGGCGAGTTCGGCGACGATCGCGTCGACGTCGGCCACGGTGTGCACCGTGTGCACGGCGACGCCGCTGCCGGTGAGGCCGGTGCGCGGGCGGGCGCCGGTGGCGAGGATGAGGGCGTCGTACGGCTCCCACGTCTCGGCGCCGGTGGTGAGGTCGCGCACGCGGATCCGCTGCCCGGCCGGGTCGAGCTCGCGCACCTCGGTGAGCACCCGCACGTCGAGGGCGAACCGGCGGCCGAGGCTCGCGGGGGTCTGCAGCAGCAGATCCTCGCGCTGCTCGATCACCCCGCCCACGTAGTAGGGCAGACCGCAGTTGGCGAACGAGACGTGCTCGCCGCGCTCGAACACCACGATCTCGGCGGTCTCATCGAGCCGCCGCATCCGGGTCGCCGCGGACATGCCGCCGGCCACCCCGCCCACGATGAGCACGCGTTTCGTCATGCGTCGAGTATACCCCCCGGGGTATCCTCGCGCTGGGTAGGTGCCGGTCGAACCACAGCCGACCTGGGGTCGCCGCACGCGGCCGTACGTGCGGCTCAGGCGCGCGGCTCAGGAGCCGGCGCGCTTCGCGAGCAGCTGCACCAGTTCGCCGATGTCGTGCTCCTGGTCCATCGGATGCCGCATGCGCACGTCGGGGTTCAGCGTGTAGCGGTTGCGGCGCCCGTCTTTGGTGCGGGTGAGGTAGCCGGCTTCTTCGAGCTCGGTGAGGATGCGCTGCGCCGCACGCTCGGTGACGCCCACGGTCTGGGCGATGTCGCGCACGCGCGCGTCGGGCTCCTCTGCCACGCACAACAGCACGTGCGCGTGGTTCGTGAGGAAGGTCCAGTGCGCCACGAGCCCAGAGTAGAAGATCTGCTCACCATCTCGCGATACTCTTTACCTGACATTCGTGTCGGGTTATGGTAATCATGTATTCGGATTCGCGAACTGGAGGTGGTTGATCGTGCTGGAGCTTCTGGCCGGAGTCGGCTGGGTCGGGGTGATCGCCGCGGTGTTCATCGCTGCACTGAGCGCCTGGGTTCAGCACTTCGCAGCGCGACAGCTGCGGGCCGCCGCCCGACAGCGCTGGTTCGTGATCTGGATCAACGTGCTCACCGTCGGCTCGCTCGCGGTGGTGCTGGCTCCCACGGTGCTGTGGTTCGCGGCCGGATGGACGACGGCCGGCCTCGCGCTCGTGATGCTGCTGCGCACCGAGCGCGGCTCGCGGCAGGCGCGGCAGGGCGCACGCCGCACCGCGATCCTGCTCGGCATCGGCGACGCCGCCCTGTGGGCCGCCGTGGCCGTGCTGCTCATCGCCGGCGGCGGCGACCTCACCTGGAGCGCTCTCGCCGACCTTCCCGCACGCCTGCCGCAGTGGGAGGGCGCACTTGTGGCCCTTCTGCTGGTCGCCGCTGCACTGGCGCGGTCGGCGCAGCCGCCCTTCCACGGCTGGCTTCCCGTGACGCTGGCCGCGCCGACCCCGGTGTCGGCGATCATGCACGCGGGCATCGTCAACGCCTCGGCGTTCCTGGTGATCCGGTTCGCCGAGCCGGTCACGCGCCTCCCGCTTGCCATGATCCTGCTGGCGGTGTGCGGCGGTGCGGGCATGCTGATCGGCGCCGCCGGCTACCTCATTCGCGCCGACCTGAAGGGGCGACTGGTCGCCTCGACCACGGCGCAGATGGGGTTCCTGGTGCTCACGCTGAGTGCGGGAGCCTGGGGCGCGGCCCTGTTCCACCTCATCGGGCACGGCGTCTACAAGGCCACCCTGTTTCTCGGGTCGGGGTCGCAGATCGACCAGCTCCGCCTCGCCGTCACCCGGCCGGCGCCGACGAGCTCCCGCCACCGGGTCCTCATCGGCGTGACCGCGGCTCTCGTCCCCGCGGCTGCCCTCGCCGCAGCGACCGCGCTGCTCGCCCAGCCGGTCACGGCATCCGGACTGCTGCTCGCCGGCTACGGCTGGGCCACCGCCGCCGTGCTCTCGTACGCCGTGCTGAGCGACGGCGGCCGCCCCGTGCTGCAACGGGCCCTCTGGATCCCCGGTGTGATCGCCGGCTCCGCGGCGTATGTCGCGATCGTGCACCGGTTCGATCTGCTGGTGACCGCGGGCCTGCCGGTTGCCGCGTGGGCGGTCCCCGGATGGGCGCTGCTCGTGCCGCTGGCACTCGTCGGTGCACTGTCGCTGGCGCCCCGGCTGCCCGCCGGCCTCGCCGGTCGCGCCTACGGCTGGGTGACCCTGCTGGCCGGCGCGCCGTACCCCCGACCTTCCGCTGCCCGGCGCCGCCGGGCCGTGTCCCCGGTATCCACCAGCCCCGTCGAGGAGTACGCATGAGCCTCATCACCGCCCCCGAGATCCGCGCGCATGTGGCCCGGGCGGCCCGCACCGTCAGCCCCACCTGGCCGCTCACCTCGTTCATCGCGGTCAACCCGCTGGCGGGCCACGAGCACCGCCCGATCGGTGAGCTCACGGCGGCGCTCGGCGAATCGCCCACCCGCCCCGAGACCGCGTACCTGGCCGAGTACCGCGACGGCCGCATCCCGGATGCCGCGGTGCGCGAGGCGCTTCACGACGTGCTTCCCGAGGTGGCCGCCATCGACGCCCTGGCGGCGGCCGGGCGCACCGCCAGCGGTGTCGACATCGCCCTGTGCGCGCTGCAGAACCCCCCGTCCGGCTCAGACAACGAGACCGCCGCCGACGACCTCGGCGCCGACGTCGACCAGTACCTCAGCGCGCTGCTCGGGCGGCTGTACGCCGACCCGGTGTGGGCGCCGCCGGCCTCGGGCACCCTGTACGCGCGCTTCCGCGAGGTGGTCCGCCACGACCACAGCCTGCCGCGCGCCAGCCGTCGCGTGCTCGCCGACCTGCCGGCCGCACCCGAGGAGGCGATCGCGGCGGTCCTGCGCAGCACGCACCCCACCGCCGAGGGCATCGAGACGGTCGTCACCGCGCAGCTGCGCGCGCTGCCCGGCTGGGTCAGCCACCTCGCCTGGCGCGCGTCGCGCACCGGCGACGCCACCCTCACCGACTACGTCGCGATGCGGCTGAGTCTGCTGCGCGCACTCAACCGCGACGAGCCGCCCCCGGCCGACACGCTCGTCCCGCCGCTCGGAGTCGACCCGGAGTGGGTCGCGCGGGTCAGCGAGCTCTGCTTCGGCGGCCCCGAGGGGCGGGCGCACGTGCTGCATGTGCTGGCCTTCCTCGACGCGCCCACTCGCCGCATGGTGTGGCAGACCGCCACCGAGTGCGCGTACCGGGCCGAGCTGTTCCGCAGCCTCGACGACGCGACGGGCGAGCCCGCGGCGCCCGCGGAGGCGCAGCTGATGTTCTGCATCGACGTGCGTTCCGAAGGTTTCCGCCGCCACCTCGAACGCGACCCCGGCATCCGCACCCTCGGTTTCGCCGGCTTCTTCGGCATCCCGCTGCAGCACACGCCGCTGCTCGGCCAGGCGCCCCGCGAGCAGTACCCGGCCCTGCTGAGCGCCGGCCTCCCCAGCGGCGAAGAGCCGGTCGACCCCTCAGCCCTCGACGCCGCGTGGCGGCGGGCGGCGGCCGACGGCGCCGCCGATCGCGCGCGCAAGCGGGTCGCCGGCACCCCCGTGTCGGCGTTCACCTGGGCCGAGGCATCCGGATGGGGCGGCCTGCTGAGCGGGATGGTCCGGCCCCTGACACGGCGGTTTCGTCACCGCACCGAGGTCGAGACCGTCATCGACGTGTGCCGGCGCCTGCCGCTGGACCAGCGGGCGGGCATCGCCGAGTCGGTGCTGCGGATGACCGGCCTGACCGAGTTCGCTCCCCTCGTCGTGCTCGCCGGTCACGCCAGCAGCACGGTGAACAACCTCTACCGGGCGGCACTCGACTGCGGCGCCTGCGGCGGCAACGCCGGGGCGGCCAACGCACGTGCTGCCGCCGCGATCTTCAACGACCCCGAGGTGCGGCAGCGGCTCGGCGAGCGCGGGCTGGTGATCCCCGAGACGACCTGGTTCGTCGCGGCCGAACACGACACCACGACCGACGCGCTGCGCCTGCTCGACCGGCACCTCATCCCGCAGGCTCACCGCGACGCGGTCGCCCGCCTCGAGACGATCGCGGCCGAGGCCGGCGACCGCCTCACCCGGGAGCGGGCGACGGTGCTGCCCGGGGCGGTGGCGCGCACGTCGCTGGCCACGGTCCGCAAGCGGGCCGAGGACTGGGCCGAGATGTACCCGGAGCTGGGGTTGGCCGGCAACGCCGCACTGATCATCGCGCCCCGCGCGATCACCCGCGGTGCCGACCTCGAGCGCCGGGTGTTCCTGCACGACTACGACCCGGCATCCGACCCCGACAGCACGGGACTGGCCAACATCATGACCGCTCCGCTGATCGTGGCGCAGTGGATCAACGCGCAGTACTACTTCTCGACGATCCAGCCGCAGCGGTACGGCGCCGGCGACAAGACCCTGCACAACCCGGTCGGCGACCTCGGCGTGCTGGCCGGGCACACCGGCGACCTGCGCACCGGCCTGCCCTGGCAGTCGGTCGCCGCCGGCACCGAACTGCTGCACACGCCGCTGCGGCTCAGCGTGCTCATCCAGGCCCCGCTCGACCGGATCGGGCGGATCGTGTCGGCGACCGATGCGCTGCGCGACCTGCTCGACGGCGACTGGATCACCCTGCACGCCCGCGGCGGGGCCGACGACCCGTGGCTGCGCTACACCCGCTACGGCTTCACCCCCGCCCGGCCCACCGACGCCCGGCTCACCCGCGACGAAAGGACCTCCGCATGACCCAGCTGACCGACATGACCCGGATCGAGGTCATCGCCCCCAACGACCTGATCCCGGCGGTGCGCGAGATCATCGGCAGCGCCGGCGCCACCGGCTACACCAGCATCGCCGGGATCTCGGGCGTCGGGCATTCGGGGGCGCACAACGGCCCGCACCTGTTCAACGATCACGACACCCTGTCGATGATCATCACCGTGCTGCCGCCGCACCGCGCCGACGCACTGATCGACGCCATCCGCACCCTGCTCACCGGGCACAGCGGCGTGATGTTCATCACCGACACCCGGGTGTCGCGCCCCGAGTACTTCCAGTGAGCGTCAGCCCGTACCGGCGGGCGAGGTTCGTCTTCGCGACCCGGCACGGCAAGGAGAGGCAGGCGCGCGAGCCGTTCCGGCGCCACCTGGATGCCGAGGTGGTCGCGCCGGCGCGGATCGACACCGACCAGTTCGGCACGTTCACCGGTGACATCCCGCGCACCCGCACCGCGCGGGATGCCGCGCTCGACAAGGCGCTGCTCGGGGTCCTGCTGACCGGCAACCCGTACGCGATCGCGTCGGAGGCCACCTACCGCAACGAGTTCGGCATGACCCAGCTCGATGAGCTGCTGCTGTTCCACGACGCCGAGCGCGGGGTGACTCTGACCGAGAGCATCCGCGCCGCTGTGCCCCCGGCGGTCGCCGCCATCGTCACCTCCCCCGGCCAGGCGCTGCGGGTGGCGACCCGGCACGGGTTCCCCGAGGTCGGGCTGGTCGCGACGGCAGAGACCCCCGCCGGCCCGCTGATCCGCAAGGGTCAGCGCCACGCCGCCCAACTGGCGGTGACGGTGAGCGCCCTGCTCACCCGTGCCGACGAGGTGCGCCTCGAACCCGACCTGCGCGCCCACGCCAACCCGGCGCGGCAGCAGGTGATCACGCGCCTCGCCGACCGCCTGGCGCTGCGGCTCACCCGCCCCTGCCCCGAGTGCGACATCGTCGGCTGGGGCATCGTCGACGTCGAGCGGGGTCTGCCGTGCGGGCAGTGCGGCGAGCCGACCGCGGCGATCCGCGCCGACGTGTACGGCTGCGCGGTCTGCGGGCACCGCGCGTCGGTGCTGCGGGCGGGGGCGGATGCCGACGCAGCCGGCTGCGATGCCTGCAACCCCTGAGGTGGTCAGGCCTCAGACGGACCCGACCGTCCGGAACCCGGCGTTGCCCATCGAGGAGTCGGGGGTGTTCTGGGATCGGGCCGAGTTGCGGTAGCGGTTGCAGTACGACACGTGGCAGAGGTAGCTGCCCCCGCGCAGCACGCGTGACAGCTGCTGGGCCGGGGCGGCTGGGGCGCACGCGGCGCACCCGCCGGCGTAGGCATCCGCGCGGTACCAGTCCGCGCACCACTCCCAGACGTTGCCCACCGCCTGCCACAGCCCGTAGCCGTTCGGTTCGAACGTGCGCACCGGAGAGGTGGTCAGGTAACCGTCGTCGAGGGTGTTGAGGGTCGGGAACGTGCCCTGCCAGATGTTGGCCCGCCACCCGCCGGCGTCGACGTCCTCGTCGCCCCACGGATACCGGCGCGCCTCCAGTCCGCCCCGCGCGGCGTACTCCCACTCGGCCTCCGTCGGCAGGCGGCGTCCGGCCCAGTCGCAGTAGGCGAGCGCATCGGTGTGGCTGACGTGGACCACGGGGTGGTCGCCGAGCCCCTCCAGCGACGACGCCCTCCCTCCGGGATGCGCCCAGTCGGCACCCGCCACCCCCAGCCACCAGGGCGTCGCCGCGGGGCGGCCGACGATGTCGGCCGGCGGGGCCGCCAGTGCGAGGTGGAACACGGCCGAGAACCCGAAGCGCTCTGCCTCGGTGCGGTAGCCCGTGGCCGAGACGAACCGCGCGAAATCGTCGTTGCTCACGCAGGTGGCGTCGATGCGGAAGCCGTCGACCTCGACCCGGTGCACCGGGGTCTCGCCGTCCCCCGGGTTCTGGTCCCCCGACGAGTCGCCCATCAGGAACGACCCCGCCGGGACGACACACTGCTCGACCGTGTGCCGGCCGGCGGGCGACGGCGTCACGGCGCCGGCTCGCCCGCGCCGAGGGCGGCGAGTTCCGTGGCCACGGCGACCAGGGTCGCACCGTCCACCGCCCCCACCCGCGCCATTCCCATGATGCTCGCCCACGGGCTCGCCGCGATGAGCTCCGTCGACACCAGCCACGGGATGTGCCGCGCGAGCACCCGCCGCGCCGCCGGGTCGGCCAGCAGCCGGTGCACCGATTCCTCCAGCAGATCGCGCGCCGGCAGATCGTCGACCTCGGGAAGAGGTGCCGCCGTCGACAGCGCGCGGTCGAGGTCGAGAGCGGCGCGGAGATGCTCCGGCCCGGCATCGCCGTCGACGGGGAGACCGAGCCGGCCGAAGACGCTGCGGGGCGCATCGTTGGCCCGCAGCAGGTCGAGCAGCAGCGAGATCATGCGCTGCTCCACCGCGTCGTCGGTGATCGGCGAGAGCTGGCCCGGGTCGTTCTCGAGGTCCCAGAGCAGCGTGCCGTGACGCCAGGAGTTCATCCGGTCGTTCGGCGGTGCGGGGATACGCAGGGTGCGCAGGCCCTTCGTGAACGCGAATGGCGGGGCGGGTGACCATCCGGCCAGCTCGTCGACACCGAATCTGCTGCGCATGTGCGTCGGCATCAGGGTGAAGTCCTCGATCGGACCGTTGCCCACGTCGGCGCTGGCGCGCATGTAGACGTAGCGCCCATCGGTCACGTTGACGTGCCCGCCGTGCATGCCGAAGAGCGCCGCGGCCGGCGGCTCCGACCCCGCCGCGAGATCCCGGCCGAGCATGTCGACACCGGGTTCGACGCCGAAGAACGACAGCAGCGTGGGCGCGAGGTCGATGGTCTGGGCGAGGTCGTTCCGGCGGGTGCCCGCGGCGCCGGAGCGCGGGTCCCAGCAGAACATCGGCAGGTGCACGAGTTCGCCGAACCAGGGCTGCACCATCTTCGCCCACCATCCGTGCTCCCCGAGCAGGAAGCCGTGGTCGGTGTTCACGATGAGCATCGTGTCCTCCCACATGGCGTGGGCATCCATGAAATCGAGCACCCTGCCGAGCGAATGGTCGCACATCGCCACCAGCGCGCGGTAGGCGCGGCGCGCCTGATCGACCTGGTCGGCCGGCTCGACCACCTTCCCGTACTCGGGCCAGTCGAACCCGGGGTCGTCGTCCTGGCCCGGGTACAGATCCCGGTAGTTCTGGTGCACGAAGAACGGCTCGTGCGGATCGAACAACTCGATCTGCAGCATCCAGCGGTCGGCCGAGACGTTGGTCTGCAAGAACTCCAGCCCGGCGTCCACCGTGCGGGTCTGACTGTG
Source organism: Pseudolysinimonas sp. (assembly GCA_035495435.1). Taxonomy (GTDB): domain Bacteria; phylum Actinomycetota; class Actinomycetes; order Actinomycetales; family Microbacteriaceae; genus JBDSKH01. The sequence continues at coordinate 43,236 of DATJFV010000028.1, read as the reverse complement.
CTCGGCCTCGGTCGGCATGTAGCGGCGGTTCACGGCGTCCTGCGAGACCAGGTCGCCCGGGGAGCCGGCGCGCAGAGCCTCGACGTCGCCCTTCCAGGCATCCCCCTCCTGCCCGCGGAAGAACTCCCACGTCGTGTAGCGGTTGTGGTAGGTCGCCCCGCCGTCCTCCCAGTAGTGCTGGTGATCCGAGACCAGGTGCGTGTGCACCCCCGCCCGGGTCAGCATCTCGGGCATCGAGTCGTCGAACGGCTCGAGCGGGCCCCAACTGCGGTGCAAGAAGTTGTACCGGCCGGTGTGGATCTCGCGCCGCGCGGGCATGCACGGCAACGAGCCCGCATAGAAGTTGTCGAAGGTGGCCGCGCGCGACGCGAGCCGCGCGAAATTCGGGGCCACCGCATCCGCATCGCCGTACGGCGGAAGCATGTGACGGTTGAGGCTGTCGAACATCACGACGATGGCGCGCATGCCCGTCACCCCGTCGCCGCGTCGGACCTCACAGCGGGTCGCCCGGTTCGAACGGCCCGTCGTAGTCGTAGCCGGTGAAGAAGTCGCCCTCGGTGTAGCGCAGCAGCACCGGGACCTCGCGGGTGGGACGGTCGGATGCCGCCCACTCGACCCCGTTCGCGATCACGTGCCGCACGTCGGGGTGGTAGTAGACGGGGTAGGCCTGGTCGCCGGGGCTGAAGTAGAAGATCTTGCCGTTGCCGCGGCGCCAGGTGCAGCCGCTGCGGAACACCTCTCCGCCGGTGAACGAGCTGATGAAGATCAGTTCGTCGGGTGCCGGGATGTCGAAGAACTCCCCGTACATCTCCTGCTCCTCGATGACGATCGGGTGCGGGATGCCCTGGGCGATCGGATGGGTCGGGTCGACCGTCCACACCACCTCGCGGTCGTGCTTGGAGCGCCAGCGCAGCGTGCAGGTGGTGCCCATCAGCTTCATGAAGATCTTCGACCAGTGCCCGGAATGCAGCACCACCAGGCCCATTCCCGCCAGCACGTGCTGGTGGATGCGCTCGACCACCGCGTCATCGACCTCGGCGTGCGCGGCGTGGCCCCACCAGGTGAGCACGTCGGTCTCGGCGAGACGCTCCTCGGTGAGGCCGTGCTCGGGTTCGTCGAGGGTGGCGGTCGTCACGATCGCCTTCTCGCCGAGGAACTCCTCGATCCCCTCCCGGATGGTCTGGTGCATGCCGGTCGGGTAGCGCTTGGCGACCGCCGGCTCGACCTGCTCGTGGCGGTTCTCGCCCCACACCACGACCCGGAGCGGGCCCTGGCGCTCTTTCATGACTATCGACATCTCGTCCTCCGCTGTGGTTATGCCGGGTCCGCGGGCTGCGGCGCCTCGGGTGTCGTAGCGCGCCGCAGGCGTGCCCTCAGAAGCTCGTCGCGCGGTTTGACCCCGCAGCGCTCGGCCCACTGCTGGTACTCGGCGGAGAGCCGGGCGACCAGGTCGGGGTGGGCGGCGGCGAGGTCGTGGAGTTCGGTGCGATCGACGTCAATGTCGTAGAGCTCCCACGGCTCGCCGTACTTGCGCACCAGCTTCCAGCGCCCGGAGCGCACCGCGCCGTTGCCCTCGTGCTCCCAGAACAGCGAGCGCTCGGGCGCCGTCGCTCCGCGCATCACGGGGAGCATGCTGACGCCCTCCGACGGGAGGATCGGGCGGCCGTCGACCTCTGCGGGGTAGTGGGCGCGGGCGGCGTCCAGCACGGTGGGCACGATGTCGGTGAGTTGGAACGGCTGGTGGCGGATGCGGGGGTCGGTCCCGATACCGGCCGGCCAGTGCACGACGAGCGGGGTCGCGATCCCACCTTCGTGCACCCAGTGCTTGTACTCCCGGAACGGGGCGTTGGAGAGGTTGGCCCACGGCCGGCCGTAGCTGGCGTAGGTACCTTCATCGCCGGGGACGATGCCGGGCTCGTTGCCGAACCGCACCTCCGCACCGGCGCGGGTGCGGGGTTCGCTGTACGGAGACAGGTCGAAGTCGAGCTCCTCGGCGCAGCCGCCGTTGTCCGAGAGGAACAGGATGAGCGTGTCGTCGAGCTGGCCCAGGTCGCGCAGGGTCTGCACGATGCGGCCGATGCCGGCGTCCATCCGGTGCACCTGCGCCGCGTACACCTCCATGCGCCGGGCCTGCCAGTCCGGGTCGGCGACGTCGTCCCAGGCGGGCACCTCGGGGTCGCGGTCGGTCAGCTGCCACTGGTCGTCGAGGATGCCGAGTTCCTGCTGACGTTCGCGCCGCTCGCGGCGCAGCTGGTCCCATCCGGCGTCGTAGTGATGCCGGAAGCGCGCGATGTCGGCCTCGGGCGCGTGCAGCGGCCAGTGCGGTGCGGTGTACGAGACGAAGAGGAAGAACGGATGCTGCGGTGTGTCCTCGACGTGGCGTGCGATGAGGCGCGACGCCTCATCGGAGATGGCGTCGGTGAGGTAGAAGTCGGGGTCACGGGCGTCGTCGACCCGCGTCTCGTCGCGCATCAGCAGGTCGCCGGGGTTGAAGTAGCTGCAGGCGCCCTGCAGGACGCCGTAGAAGCGGTCGAATCCGCGGCGGGTCGGCCAGGCACCATTGGGCGTCTCGATGTCGGCCGCGAGATGCCACTTGCCGGCGAGGTAACTCGTGTACTCGGAGGCCGCCAGGAGTTCGGCGACGGTCGCGCAGCGGTCGTTGAGTTCACCGTCGTACCCGTCGGGTGCCTCGTTCTCGGTGAGGATGCCGACGCCGGTCTGGTGGGGGTGCAGCCCGGTCAGGAGGGAGGCGCGGGAGGGCGAGCACCGCGCGGTGTTGTAGAACTGCGTGAACCGGACGCCGGATGCGGCGAGCGCGTCGATCGCGGGTGTGGGGATCTCTCCGCCGTAGCACGACACGTCGGAGTAGCCCATGTCGTCGGCGAGGATCACGATCACGTGCGGGGCGCGACGCGGGGTCTCGGCCTCGGGCACGTCGTCGCTCCTCACGCTCGTAGTATGTCACACTGTACAGCAGCGGCCAGTGGCTCGAAGGGACAACGGTGACCGAGACGTATCTGATCCCCGGCATGGCCGTGACCGACCACGAGTTGACGGTACCGCTGGACTGGACCCGCCCCGACGACGGCCGCGTCAACCGGCTCTTCGCCCGCGAGATCGTCGACCCTGCCCGACGCGGCGACGACCTGCCGGTGATGGTGTTCCTGCAGGGCGGTCCGGGCGGCAAGTCGCCGCGGCCCGATTCCTCACAGGGATGGCTCACCGAGATCCTCCGCACCCATCGGCTGGTGCTGATGGACCAGCGCGGCACCGGGCGCAGCTCACGCGTTCAGGGCTCGACGCTGGCGGGGATGACCCCGGCCGAGGCCGTGTCGTACCTGCTCTGCTTTCGCGCCGACTCGATCGTCGCCGACCTCGAAGAACTGCGCCGCAGGGTCTACGGGGGCATCCGCTGGCAGACGCTCGGGCACAGCTACGGCGGCTTCATCACGCTGGCGTACCTCTCGACCCATCCGGAGGCACTGGCCGCCTGCTACGTATCGGGCGGCATGACGAGCGTCACCCCCTCCGCCGACGACGTCTACCGGCACACCTACCCCCGGGTGGCCCGCCGCAACGCCGAGTACCTCGAGCGGTATCCGGGCGACCGCGAGATCGTGCAACGGATCGTCGAGACGGTGGAGGCCGAGCCGCCCGTGCTGCCGGATGGCGACCTGCTGACCCTGCGACGGTTCCAGGGCATGGGGCTCGACCTGGGCCTCGAGGGCGGCATGGAGCGGATGCACTGGCTGCTCGATGACGCCCTCGCCGACGGGGCACTGACCGACACCTTCCTCGCGCAGATCGCCTCGTGGACCTCGTACGATGACAATCCGCTGTTCGTCGTCATGCAGGAGAGCCTGTACGCGAACGGTCCCGGCGCGACGAACTGGGCGGCCGAGCGGATGCGGGCGGAGTTCCCCGAGTTCGGGCCCGACGCGCGCCCGGTGCTGTTCACCGGCGAGATGATGGCGCCCTGGATGCTGCACGAGATCCGCTCGCTGCGTCCGTTCGCGCAGGCGACCGAGGCCCTGGCGGCGAACGAGGACTACAGCGTGCTGTACGACCTGCCGCGGCTCCGGGCGAACGAGGTGCCGGTGTCGGCGATCTCGTACTTCGATGACATCTTCGTCGACATCGAGTTCGCCACGACCACGGCAGCGCTTCTCGGCAACTGCCGGCTGTGGGTCACGAACCAGTACCAGCACGACGGGCTGTTCCACGACCCGGGCATCGTGCGCCGGCTCATCGACTCCGTCACCGACACAGGAGGACCCCTATCGTGAATCGCTCGCTTCCGCGGCTGGGCCGCAACGCCGACTTCGTCGAGCGCATGCGCCACGGCTGGGGTCCGCTGCAGTTCGACCCGCCTCTCGGGCCGGACCACGCGGCATCCGTCGCCCGGCATCGCGCGGCGCTCTCGGCGGAGTTCCCCGGCACGGCCCTCGTGGTCTTCGCCGGGGGATCCATGCTGCGCAACGACGACAACCTGTTCCCGTTCCGCCCCGACAGCGACTTCCTCTGGCTCACCGGATGCAACATCGAGGGGGCGGTGCTGGTGATGCTGCCGCAGCCCGGCGGCCACGAATCCGTGCTGTTCGCTCCCCCGCCGATCACGCCGCAGCAGGACGGCTTCGTCGACAGCCGCAACCACAGTCCGCTCTACGTCGGCGACACTGCACCGCTCGACGCCTGGCAGGACGCGCTGGGGATGACGGTGCGCCCCCTGGCCGACGCGCAGGAGTGGCTGCGCCGGCTTCCCTCCGCGGATCAGGTGCTGGTCGCGGGCCGGGTCACCCCGATCCCGACCGGGCTGCCCGGCATCGCTCCGGAGCTGGTGAGTCGGTTGTCAGAGCTCCGCCTGATCAAGGACGACTGGGAGATCGCCGAGCTGCGCCGGTCCGTCGATGCCTCGGTCGCGGGGTTCGAGGCCGTGCGTGCCGAGCTCACCGCCGCGATGGAGTTCGGCGGCGAGCGCTGGCTGCAGGGCACATTCGACCGTCACGCCCGCACACTCGGCAACGGCACGGGCTACATCTCGATCGTGGCGGCGGGAGCGCACGCTCCCGTGCTGCACTGGACGCGCTGCGACGGCCCGATCGAGGAGGATCAGCTCATCCTCCTCGACGGCGGGGTCGAGATCTCGACGTTCTACACGGCGGATGTCACGCGCACCTTCCCGGCCGGCGGCACCTTCTCCTCCGCCCAGCGCCAGGTCCACGATCTGGTCGAGAAGGCGCACCTGGCCGGCCTGGACGCCGTGGGGCCGGGCCGCGCCTGGACCGACTTCAACTTCGCCTCGCTCGAGGTGCTGGCCCGCGGCCTGCACGACTGGGGGCTGCTCGATGTCTCGGTCGACGAGGCGGTGAGCGAGGCGGGCCAGCATCATCGCCGCTACATCATCTGCGACATCGGACATCACCTGGGTCTCGACGTGCACGACTGCTCCGGCAGCCGCCACGAGGCGTACTGGGGCGGCACGCTGGAGACCGGCATGGTGCTGACCGTCGAGCCCGGCCTGTATTTTCATCAGAACGACCTCACCCTGCCGCCCGAGCTGCGCGGCATCGGCGTGCGCATCGAGGACGATGTGCTCGTCACCCCTGACGGGAACGAGGTGATCTCCGCGGCGCTGCCCATCGACGCCAGCGGGCTCGAGCGCTGGGTCGCGGACACGACGACCCACCCCAGAAAGGACGCCTCATGAAGATCGTTGCCGTGGACTGCTTCGGCTATGACCTCATCTATGCCCACGGGGAGTACGTGATGTCGGGCAACCGCGCCGCGGTCTCCGAGGTCGGCACCCTCGTGCGGCTCCGCACCGACGAGGGACTGGAGGGCTGGGGGGAGATCACCCCGCTCGGCAATCGGTACCTCCCGACGCATTGGGCGGAGGTGCGCGCGGCATTGCGCACGATCGCCCCCGCCGTCATCGGCGCCGACCCGACGAGCATCGGATCGGTGCGCCGCGCCATGGACGCGGAGCTGCTGGGCGGCGGCTACGCCAAGTCGGCGATTGATGTCGCCTGCTGGGACATCCTGGGGAAGGCCGCCGGGCAGCCGATCGCGAAGCTGCTGGGCGGTGTGCTGCAGGAGGACTTCCCGCTCTACGAGGCCGTCCCGCTGCGCAGCCCCGCGGAGATGGCCGAGTTCGTGGTCGCCCGGCAGGAGGCCGGCATCCACCGGTTCCAGCTCAAGGTGGGCAACGACCCGCATGACGACGCCGCCCGCACGCGGGCGGTGGTCGAGGTGGCCGAGCAGCAGAGCGTCATCGTCGCCGACTCCAACGGTGGCTGGAACCTCCGCGCCGCCCAGGTCGCTCTGACCGAGATGGCCGGATTGCCGATCTTCATCGAGCAGCCCTGCCGCAGCACCGAGGACTCGGCGTTCGCGATGCGCCACTCGGCCCTGCCCCTGGTGCTGGACGAGTCGATCCTGAGCCTGAGCGACGTGTTCCGCGCGAAGAACGACGCCGGGGCGGTGTCGATCAACATCAAGATCAGCCGGGTCGGCGGTCTCACCGAGGCGGCCCGCATGCGCGACCTCATGCAGGAGCTCGACATGATGGTGTCCGTCGAGGACACCTGGGGCGGCGATGTCGTGACCGCCGCGGTGAGCCACCTTGCGGCGAGCACGCGACCGGAGAACTTCCAGAACGCGTCGGCGATGAACGACTGGACCGACGGTCACGTGGCCGGGTACCAGCCCCGATCGGTCGGGGGACGGGCATCGGCGCCGACCGGGCCGGGTCTGGGAATCGAGGTGCAGACCGAGGGCCTGGAGCACCTGTTCACCGTCGACACCACCGATCCGCACCGCCCATGACCCGGCCCGCAGATGTGTGACATGCCATAAGGTAGGCTCCTCGAAGCATCCTCTACAACGACCGACGCCACGCGCAGGATCCCCATGTACGCCTCCAGCATCCGCAAGTTCAAGAAGTCCGCGAGCCTCCGCGAGCGGATTCGCGAGTCGCTGTCGGACGCGATCATCTCGGGCGAACTCGCGCCCGGCACGATGGTCACCGTTCCGGTGCTGGCCGCAGAGTTCGATGTCTCGGCCACCCCGGTGCGCGAGGCGATCCTCGACCTCGAGCAGCGCGGTTTCGTGTACTCGGTCGCCAACAAGGGGTTCCGCGTCACCGAGGTCGGCGAGCAGGATCTGCGCGAGATCCTCGAACTGCGACAGCTGCTCGAGGCGCCCATCGTGGCCGGCCTGGTCGGTCAGATCTCGGCAGAGCAGATGCCGAAGTGGCGCAAGAGCGCCGACTCGATCATCGAGTACGCCGAGGCGGGCGATCTGGCCGGGTTCCTCGAGGCGGACCGCCGCTTCCACCTCGACCTGCTCGCGCTGCACGGCAATGGGCGCCTGGTCGCACTCGTGAAGGAGTTGCGGGTGCAGACCCGCATGGTGGGCCTGGCCCAGAAGACCGAGAGCCCGGAGCTGAGCAAGTCGGCCGAGGAGCACCACGGCATCCTCGACCTGATCGAGCACGGCGATCGTGCCGAACTCGAGTCGCTGATGGAGTCGCACATCGCTCACATCCTGAGCTGGTGGGGCCCCGGCGAGGCCGACGCCACGGCGTAGCCGATCTCGGATCACCGCTGGCATGACCGGCGCCGTTTCTGTAGTATGTTACTGCTGTAGTATGTTACACACTATGGACCTCGCCGGACCGCCGGCCGGCACGAAAGGCAGCGCATGACGCACCCGAACTTCGACCTGGGAGGCGTCGTCGTCGCGACCACCCTGCCGTTCCGGGAGGACGACTCGGCCCCCGCGGGCCTGGCGGTGGACTTCGACAGGTTCGGCGAGCACTGCGACTTCCTGATGACCAGCGGATGCCGTGGCATCGGCCCCAACGGCTCGCTCGGCGAGTACGAAGCCCTCACCTATGACGAGCGCCGCGAGGTCATCCGGGTCGCCGTGGATGCGGTGGCCGGGCGCGGGCCCGTGATCGCCGGCGTCCACGGCACGGGCTGGCACGCCGCGAGGAAGTGGGCCGAGTACGCCCTCGAGGACGGCGCCGACGGCCTGCTGCTGCTGCCGCCGACCATCTTCGCCGCGAACCACGACGAGATCGTCGAGCACTTCTCCAAGGTGGCCGAGGTCGGGCTGCCGATCATGGCCTACAACAACCCGTTCTCGACACGTGTGGATCTCGTGCCGCCCCTCGTGGCACGGCTCGCCGAGATCCCCGAGGTCGTCGCCATCAAGGAGTTCTCCGGCGACGTGCGGCGTGTTCTGGCGATCCGCGAACTGTGCGACATCGACATCATCTGCGGCAGCGACGACCTGCTGTTCGAATCCCTCGTCGTCGGTGCCGACGGATGGTTCGCCGGCTACCCGAACGTGTTCCCCGTGGAGGCCGTGGAGATCTACAACCGGGTGAAATCCGGCGACATCGCCGGGGCCTTCGAGATCTACCAGCACCTCATCACGGTGTTCCGGTGGGACACCACGGTCGAGTTCGTGCAGGCGATCAAGCTCTCGATGGATCTGCACGGGCGCACCTACGGTGGCCCGACCAGGCCCCCACGCGGCCCGCTGAGCCCTGAGAAGCACGCACAGGTGACGGCCGACACCCAGAAGGCCCTCGACTTCATCGCACGCCGCGGGCACTGACCGTGGACGACCTCGAGGAGATCGCCGCACGCGCCGCCGAGGGCTCACGGAGCTGGGCGGGCCTACCGCCCCAGGCGCGCGCGACCGCGTTGGTCGCCGCCGCCGACGCCCTGACGGCGGCCGAATCCACCCTCGTCCCGCTCGCGATGGAGGAGACCGGGCTCACCCGGCCGCGCCTCACCGGTGAGTTGACGCGCACGGCGGTGCAGTTGCGCCTCTTCGCGGATGAGGTGGCTGCGGGCGCGTATCTCGATGTGCGCATCGATGAGGCCGACCCCGACTTCGTCCTCGGCCCGCGCCCCGACATCCGTCGCTATCGGGTTTCGGTCGGACCGGTGATCAACTTCGCGGCCAGCAACTTCCCGTTCGCCTTCTCCGTCGCCGGCGGCGACACGGCCGCAGCGCTGGCCGCAGGGTGCTCCGTCATCGTGAAGGCCCACTCGGGTCATCCGCGACTCTCGGTGCAGACCGCGGCCGTCGTGTCGGGGGCACTCGAGCAGGCGGGTGCCCCCGTCGGAACGCTCGGACTCATCTCCGGCCAGGAGGCCGGGGTGCGTCTACTGAAAGACCCCCGCATCAAGGCAGGCAGCTTCACCGGCTCGATCGCCGTCGGTCGCATGCTCGCCGATATCGCGGCCGCGCGACCCGTCCCCATCCCGTTCTACGGAGAACTGGGCAGCGTCAACCCCGCCTTCGTGACGGAGGCGGCCTGGAGCGAGAACCACGACGCGATCCTGGACGGCTACCTCGCCAGCGTCTCCGGCTCGGCCGGCCAGCTCTGCACCAAGCCGGGGTTCCTCTTCGTGCCCGCGAACGCACCGACCGGCGACGCCGTCGCTGCACGTCTCACCGCCGTCGAGGAGCACCGCCTGCTCAACCCGCACATCACCGCCGGCTATCGCGAGCGCCGCGGTGACGTCCTGAGCGCGCCGGGCGTGCGCGTGCTCGCCGAGGGCGGCCTGCGGGTCGACGACGCCGGTCAGGGCTGGGCCACCCCGACGATCGTCGCCACGCGCGTGCGCGACCTCGTCGACGGCGGGGCGCAGCTGCTCGACGAGGCCTTCGGTCCGCTCTCCGTCATCGTGGAGTACGACGACCTGGCCGAGCTCGCCGAGCTCGCCGGCGACCTGTTCCCCGGCAGCTTGACGGGCACCGTGCACACCGGCTCGGGCGAGGACTCGCCGGCGCTTCGGCAGCTCATCGACCAGCTCTCGCACACGGTGGGCCGCGTGCTGATCGGTGGTTGGCCCACCGGCGTCGCGGTGACGCCAGCGATGCAGCACGGCGGCCCGTGGCCGGCGACGACGAACGACTCGAGCACGTCGGTGGGCACCGCCGCGATCACGCGGTTCCTGCGACCGGTGGCGTATCAGAACGTGCCCCAGCACCTCCTGCCCGAACCGCTGCGCGACAGCAACCCGTGGGGCGTGCCGCAGTCGCGGAACGTGGCGGGGCGATCGCAGGACTGGGGCTCGCGCGCGTCAGGCGCGTGAGCGTTCCGCGGCCGCCGCGCACAGGCGCGCCACCGCCCCGGACGCGAGCTCGCGACGCACGGCGTCGTGCGGTTCGTCTGCCAGGGCAACGGCCTGAGCATCAGCAAGTACGGACGCGATCGACACGCGCTCCCCGGTCTCGGCGGACCGCACCGCGGCCTCGACCATCGCCAGGCTGGTGATGTTTTCGTGCACCTCCGAGGCCGGCACCGTGCCGGTGCGCACCGACCGGACGAATTCTGCGAGCGATCCGTCGATCTCGCGCGGTTCGTCCACCGTCACCTCGACCGCGCTCCCCGCGGGCTCGCCGAGCCGGCCGGCCCGGACATCCGCGTCGCCGTCCCATTCGGCCGACCCGCCCGCGCCGCTGACCCGCCATTCGCCGTTCCAGCTCGTCTCGAGGCCCTCGGCGCACCAGCTTCCGGTGTACACGTACCGGATGCCGCCCTCGAACTCGAAGACGGCCACGGTGTTCGCCGCGCCCTGATACCAGCTGTAGGGAGGGTTGAACTCCTCGCAGAACACTGCCACCGGCTCCGCGCCGAGCAGGTAGCGCGCGGCGTCGAAGGAGTGGATCGCCATGTCGACCAGGAGGACGTGATCCATCTCCTCCCGGAAGCCGCCGAACCGGGGAGCCTTGAAGAACTCGGTGGTGACGACGCCGATCGGCGCGAGCGAATCCGCCACGTCGCGCAGCGTGGTCAGTTCCGGCAGATAGCGCCGGGACTGACTGATCATGACCAGCTTGCCCGACACGGCCGCGCGCGCCGCGAGGCGCAGCGCATCCGCCACGGTCGGTGCGGCGGGCTTCTCGCACAGCACATGGCAGCCCGCCAGGAGCGCGGTGCTGCTCACCGGCAGATGCGCGGGCGGCACGGTCACGTTCACGACCGCATCGGCTGCCGTCGCCCTCAGGATCTGGTCCAGATCGTCGCCGACCGCCACGGCACCGTCGGCCAGCTCGCCGACCGCGGCGCGGGCGGCCGCGACGTCGAGGTCGACGAGGCCGACCAGTTCGACATCCGGATTGGCCGCTACTGCTTTCAGCCACTGACGACCCATCGCGCCCGCGCCGACCTGCACGACGCGCAGGGGTGCCGCCGCCGTCACTTGAGGGCCCCCGAGAGCGAACCGGCCGTGATGTAGCGTTGCGCGGCCATCAGGATGATCATCGCCGGCAGTGCCGCGATGACCGAGGTCGCCATGACCGGCCCCCACTCCTGCTGCTGCGCCGCCAGGTAGTTGTAGATGCCGAGCGTGATGGGCCGCACGTCGGCGGTGGTGGTCAGCGTCACGGCGAAGATGAAGTCGCCCCAGGTGAACAGGAAGCTGAACAGGCCGGCCGTGATGATCGCGTTCTGCGACAGCGGCAACGCGATCGAACGGAATGCCCGGAAGTGGCTGGCGCCGTCGATGCGGGCCGCCTCGAGCAGCTCGGACGGCAGCGCGAGCATGAATGCCCTCAGCAGGATGATCGAGAACGGGATGCACCGCGAGGCATCCGCCAGGATGAGGCCGGGGATCGAGTTCAGGATGCCGAGGCTGCTGTACACCGAGTACAGGGCGTTGGCCAGGACGATGCCCGGCACCATCTGCGCGACCAGGAGCGCGAGGATGAAGATCGAGGTGCCGCGACGCACGAACTTCGCCAGGATGTAGGCCGCCGGCACCGAGATCAGCAGCGTGAACGCCACGGTTCCCGCGGAGACGATGATGCTCGTCACCAGGTTCTGACCCTGTTCGCGCAGAGCGGCCTCGTATCCGCTCCAACTCAGGTTGATCGGAATCAGGGTGCTGCCGATGGCGCTGCCGCCACGCTGCAGCGAGGCGTTCACCATCCAGTAGACGGGGAACAGCATGATCACGACCACGAGGATCCCGAAGGCGGTGCTGAGGTAGCGCGGACGACGCGCACGGCGCGACGCGGCGCTGACGATGGTGCTCATTGCGCGGGCCTCCGGTCGATGCGCAAATAGATGAAGGTGAAGATCATCGACACCACGATGATGATGTTGCTGATCGCCGCCCCGGTGCCGAAGGAGTACCGCTCGAAGGACTCGAGGTACGACAGGGTCGAAAGGGTGTCGGTGGAGTTCGCGGGCCCGCCCCCGGTGAGCCCGAGGATGATGTCGAGGCTCTCGAGCGTGTAGATGATGCCGAGCACGATCACGACGCCGATCACGGGCCGCAGAAGCGGCAGCGTGATGAAGCGGAACGCCTGCCCGGGAGATGCGCCGTCGATGGACGCCGCCTCGTAGAGCTCGCCGGGGATGCCCTGCAGGCCGCCGTAGAGGATCGCGAGGTTGAACGGCACCGCGACCCACACCTTCACCGCGATGAGGGAGATCATCGCGAAGCTGGGGCTGCTGAGCCATGGGATCGCGGAGCTGGTGAGGTGGAAGAACCCCAGCGCCTGGTTCAGGATGCCGCTGTCTTGATCGAGGATCCATCGCCAGACGGCGGTCGACGCCAGCAGTGGCAGCAGCCAGGGCAGGAGCAGCAGCGAGCGCAAGGCGACGCTGAGCGGGAATTTGCGGTGGAAGAAGACCGCGAGTGCCAGTCCGATTGCGAACTGGAGGGAGATCGACACCACCGTGAACACGGCGGTGTTGACCACGGCGACCGAGAACACCCGGGAGGCGAAGACCTGCGCGTAGTTCGCCAGCCCCACCCACGGCGCCTCGCCCGTGTAGAACGTCGTGATGGAGTAATCCTGAAACCCCATCACGACGTTCTTGACGATCGGGTAGGCGAAGAACCCGGCGACGTAGAGCAGTGCAGGCGCCAGCATCAGCCACACGAAGCGTCGTTCGCTTCTCACGTTGGCATTGCCTCTGCGGCGGCTGATGCTGGCACCTGACAGTGAACTCATTGCGTCTCGGATTCCTTACTCAGTGGTTGTCGCCGTGATCGTGACCGCGGAGGCTAACCCTTGCCGATCTCCTGCGCCCCGATCTCGAGCGCCTTCTCGGGCGTCTCCTGACCGGTCAGCGCCAGCTGGATCGCGGTGTAGATCGCGATCGAGGTGTTCGGCCAGTCGACGCCCAGCTTCTCGGTACGGGACCGAGCCGTCTGGATCGTCTCGGCGAACGCCGCCAGGTTGGGGTAGGTGGCGAGCGCCTCGGTGGCGACGTCGGAGATCGTCGGAACGCCCGAGCCGTTCTTGGCGAAGCCCTTCTGGCCCTCGGGTCCCACGATGCAGCCGAGCAGCTTCGCCGAGATCTTCATCCGGTCGGCATCCGCGTTGAGCGGCAGGGTGAAGGCCTCGCCGCCGAGCGGTGCGACGGTCGGCCCGCCATCCGGGGTGGGGATCGACACGGTGCCCCACTTCAGGTCGGGCGCCTTGGCCAGAGCCGAGAAGATCCACGGTCCGTTGATCATCATCGCGGCGTTGCCCGCGACGAACTGCTCGGTCAGGTCGTTCTGACCCCAGGTGAGAACGCTCTGCGAGACATAGCCCTTCTTGACCATGTCGGTCAGGTACTGCAGGGCCTCGGCGGCCTGAGGCGACTGGATGTCGGTCTCGTCGCCGCCGTTGCTCCACAGGAACGGAAGGTACTGCCACGTGCCCTCGTTCGTCGCGGGAGCGCTGAAGGCGAAGCCGTACTGGTCGCCCTTGGTCAGCGCCGCAGCATCCGCCATCAGCTCGTCCCACGTGGTGGGGGGCGTCAGGCCCGCCGCCTCGAGCAGGTCGGTGCGGTAGAACAGCGCGATGGAGTTGACCACGGGCGCGATGGCGTACAGCTTGCCGTCGAGCTTGCCGTAGCCGAGCGCGCCATCCGGGATGCCGGCACCGTCGATGCCGTAGTCGGTCAGAACCGCGTACGCGCCGGTCTGGGCGTTGTTGGGAACCTGTGCTCCCTCGACCATGGCCACATCGGGCAGGGTGCGCGACGAGATCTGCTGGAGCAGCTTCGTCTGGTATCCGTCGCTGGGTGCGTGCGTGACGTCGATCTTGACGCCGACCTCGGCCGCGCAGGCGTTGTACACCTCATCGGCGATCGCGGCACCGTCGCCGCTGAAGTAGTCCTGTACCGAGAGCGTGACATCGGCCGCCGGCTCGGGAGCCGAGGAGCAGCCGGCGAGCGCGACCAGGGAGATCGCCACCCCCAGCGGCAGGGCCAGTTTCTGTCTCTTAACCATCTTTCACTCATCCTTTGAATGGCAGGGGGCGTCCGGGGTGGACGCGCCTTGAGTCTCACACGCAGACATGCCCGCTGTCTAGATGTGACATATCACATTTTAGTGTCGCGAAGCCTGCCGCGACGGGCGCAGAAGCGGGTGCGACCGCAGTCATTCCGCGTCTCCGAACCGGCTCGCCAACTCCGCCAGCTCGCCCGGCCCGAGTCGGTCGCCGATCACCGTGGACCGGTAGCGCAGCCGCAAGGGCTCCCCGGCGGCGAGCACCCGGTCACCATGCATCAGCGGGGCGAGGGCGATGAATCCGAAGCTCTTACCGCCGGCGGATACGGCATACGCCGACCGCTCACCCCAGGCGTTGTCCGGGTGCCCGGCGAGGATCACTCCCCCGGACGACGGGTGATCGGGATCCCCCAGGCCGGAGTCGTCCACGTAGCCCGTGAGACTGACCCACTCGACCGCCTGGGCATGGATCCGCTCCGCCCCCTCCAGCCCTCGCGCGGCCCGAATCTCCTCCCCGGCCGCCATCGGCCGCGCGGGACGATAGTTGAGGCCCGCGTAGCCGCCCCAGGAGTGCTCGGGGTAGGCCGTGGTTCCCAGGCGCACGGGGTCGCGGCTGAGGAAGCGATGGTCCCAGTCGATGCTCCAGGAGCGGGAAGCCGCGTCCTCGCGCAACCGCAGGGTGCGCTGCTCGGTCATCAGGATGCGGCCGCGGGGCAGTTCACGCCACTCCAGGTCCTCCGAGATCACGAGCGTCTCGCCTTCGTGCGCGGTCTGATGACCCACGACCACAGCCGCGCCGAGCGCCCGCCGGTCGCCCCCGAAGCCGTCGCGGTCCTCCCAGAAGAGCACGTCGTCGAGGTACTTCCACGCCCACCACAGGCCGTGATGCCACGGGTGGTCCCAGGGTGCGTGATTGGTGAGCACCCCGTCGTGGCCGAGGGGGCGCAGCCCGGAGAAGAACGGGTGGTTCGCGCGGTGCGTGTAGCTGTAGTCCGCGATGTGCCGCCCGTCGGAGGCCACGATGCGCTCCCGGCGATCGCCCGCTGGCAGGGCGACGAGGCGGCTCACCCGCGCGGCCCGACACTCGCCGGCGGAACCCAGCCGCGGTATCCGTGCGACCACCCGGTGCCGTACGACGGGTCCCAGCGCGACCCCATGATCTCCTCGATGCGCACCACGCGGTTCTGCGCGCTCGAGCGGTAGGCGGCCTCGACGACGGCCATGACGTACAGGTTGTCCGCGACGGAGCACAGCGGCACCTCACCCGCCTCCAGCGCCTGACGCAGGTGCGCCATGGTCAGGCCGAACGCATCGGGAAACCATTCCCCCGCGCCCTCCCATGAGGTCTTGGCGCGTTCGATCCCGCCGCCCGCGCGACGCGAGATGACCAGCGGGCCATCCGGTCGCCAGTCGGCGATTCCCTCCGGGCCCTGAATCCACACCACCTCGTTGCCGTGGGGGGCGGGCTGCGTGCCGAAGTAGGTGCCGGTCGAGGTGACCGCGACGCTCATGCCGCTGCGATAGCGCAGCAGCAGGTGCCCGAATCCGTCCAGCGTGACGCCCGGTTGCCCCGTATCGCGTCCGGTGACGGCGTACACCGAGTCGGGCGGGCCGAACAGCAGGTGCGTGAACGCGAGATGGTGCACGGTGAGGGCACCGGTCCACCAGCGCGCGTCCTTGCCGAACCACGGATGGTCGCCGGGGTCGAACTGATACTGCACGGTGATCTGGGCGAACGCGGGTTCGCCGAGTGCCCGATCCCGCATGACCGCGTCGACGAGCGGACGCGTGCCCGGCGTGAAGCACATGTTCTGGTTCACCATGGCGATCACGTTCGCCGCGGCGATCACATCCGCGAGCTCGACCGCCTCGTCGAACGTGGACGCGAGAGGTTTCTGGATGAGCATCGGCTTGCCGGCCGCGGCAATCGCGCGGACCACGGGAAGCCGGATGTCGCGGAGGTGGGGAGCGGCGACGTCGACCACGCCCACCGCGGGATCGTCGAGCAGGGCATCGAGCGACTCGTGAACCGCAGCCTGGGGCGCTTCGCGCGCGAAACGCTCTCGCGCCTCGGGCGACGGGTCGAATCCGGCGACGAGAGGCTGACCGTAGCGCCGGTAGCCCGCACGATGCGACGCCGAGACCGCGCCCAGACCCACCTGGCCGATGCCGAGCGCGGGTGTCGAGGTCACGCCGTCAGGCATTGTCGCCCACCGCGACCCAGGCCGACTCGCGGGCCGCACTGGCCTCCACGGCACCCAACACGCGCTGCACGTCGAGTCCTTCCGCGAAGGTGCCGTGCGGGTCGGTGCCGGCGGCGATGCCCTCGACGAAGTCCTTCACCTGATGACTGAATGCGTGCTCGTAGCCGAGCAGGTGGCCGGGTGGCCACCAGGCGGCGAGGTACGGATGCGGGGGCTCGGTCACCAGGATCCGCGTGAAGCCCTGCAGCGGTTCGGGCGCGTTCCGGTCGAAGAACCGCAACTCGTTGAGGCTCTCGAGGTCGAAGGCGAGCGCGCCCTCGGTTCCGGAGACCTCGACGGTGAGCTGGTTCTTGCGGCCGGTGGCGAAGCGGGTCGCTTCGAACGAGCCGAGCGCCCCGGTGTCGAGTCGTGCACTGAAAAGGGCGACGTCATCGACGGTGACGTCGCCGTAGCCCTCACCCGCCGTCCCCGACAGGCCCGAGCCTTCGCCGAGGACCGGACGCCGCGGGACGATGGTCTGCAGGGTGCCCGAGACGGATGCGATGCGCCGCCCCGTCACGAACTGCGCGGTGTCGATGGCGTGCGCTCCGATATCGCCCAGCGCCCCCGACCCGGCGAGCTCCTTCTGCAGCCGCCACCCCAGCGGCATCTGCGGATCGACGAGCCAGTCCTGCCGGTACGCAGCACGAACCTGGTGCACGGCACCGATCCGGCCGTCGGCGATCAGGTCGCGCATCAGCGTGATCGCCGGCACCCGGCGGTAGGTGAAGCCGACCATCGCGCGAACGCCACGGGTCGCGGCGGCCGCCGCAGCATCCGCCATCTCCTCGGCTTCAGCGACGGTGTTCGCGAGCGGCTTCTCGCACATCACGTGCTTGCCGGCGGCGAGTGCGGCGATCGCGATCTCGGCATGCGAGTCGCCGGGGGTGACGATGTCGACGATGTCGATGTCGTCTCGAGCGATCACGTCACGCCAGTCGGTCGCCGACTGGGCCCAGCCCCAGCGCTCCGCCGCCTGCGCGACCGCGGCGGCGTTCCGGCCGACGACGACGGCGAGTTCGACGGGGCGCGGCAGGCTGAAGAATCGCGGGGCGGTGCGCCATGCCTGCGAGTGCGCGGCGCCCATGAACCCGTAGCCGATCATCGCGACCCGCAGCGGCGTCGTCATCGCGTCGCTCCGCTCAGTCGACGCCATCGCGCCGCTCCGCGTGCGAGCAGGGCCGGGAATAGGGGCATGGCGGTCCTCCGGGGTTGATGCGTCTCTGCGTCAGGGTGGATCAGTCGCGTGTCACATATTACGTGCGTGCGGTCGGGAACCCCACACGTGCGCGCCGTGGAGCGGTTATTCCTCTCGCACTCGCCGTGGGGTGGGATCCACGCACCGGCGGCGCGTGGCGCCCGCCGCACGGTCGGCACGTGCGGGCCTTCGGGGCGGCGATTTCGCCGGGACCTCTTGCGCTTCTGCGCAGAGCGCCCCTATGCTCCCATCCAAAGCGGTTTGCCAAAGCGCTTTGCAGAACACCGACGTTCGAAAGAGGAGCACGTGGTATCCATCTCCGACGTGGCCCGCCTGGCCGGAGTCAGTCCGACCACGGTGTCGCACACCATCAGCGGCAAGCGTGCCGTCAGCGAATCCGTTCGCGCGCGCGTGCTGCAGGCGATGGCGGAACTGGACTACGTCCCGACCCGCGCCGCGCAGAGTCTCGCGCTCGGCCGCACCAGCATCATCGCCCTCGTCGTCCCCGACATCGCGATCGAGTACTTCGCCGAACTCGCCAAGAGCGTCGAGTCGACCGCCGTCGACCGCGGCTACAACGTGATGCTCGCGACGACCGGGTTCGACGCCGAGCGCGAGGCACAGTACCTCGAGATGATCGCCTCGCGCGCCGTCGACGGCATCCTGTTCGCGTCCGGTGCCGTTCTCGGCGAGCGCACCAAGACGGCGCTGGAACGGGGCCTGCCGCTGGTCCTCGTCGACGAGGAGGTGCGCGGGCTCGAACTGCGCACGATCGTCTCCGACAACGAGGCGGGCGGTCGTCTCGCCGCCGAGCACCTCGCCGGCCTCGGCCACCGCAGCGTGCTCGAGATCTCGGGATCGCACGCACCCGTGACCAGTGTGCTGCGCAGCGAAGGCTTCGCCTCGGTTTGGCACCCCGTCGGCGGCCGCACCCAGTCGGCGGAGGGCGACTACTCCGCCGAGAGCGGCAGGCGAGCCGTCGAGGAGCGGATGGCGGCGTTCACCAGCGGCGAGATCACGGCGGTCTTCGCGCACAACGACCTGATGGCGCTCGGTGCCATCGACGGCCTGCGCAGCAATGGCGTGCGCACGCCCGAGGACGTGTCGGTGATCGGCTTCGACGACGTCTCCTCCGGCCGGTACAGCTACCCCGCGCTCACCACCGTGCGGCAGGACCCCAAGTCGCTGGGCGCGCTCGCCGCGGGCACGCTGCTCGACGCGATCGACGAGGGGACGCCGCTCGTCGCGGGCCGCACCCTCCTTCCCGTCGAACTCATCGTGCGCGGATCCACCGGGGCAGTGCGATGACCGCCCGGCACTCCGTCTTCTTCGGCGACGTCGCACGCGATGACTACTACCGGGCGCCCGCGTTCCCGGCCGCGGGCGACAAGATGATCGTCACCGCCCTGCCGTCGCAGTTCGGCGGGAGCGTCGCGAACTCCGCGACCATCTACGCCGGTTACGGGATGCCGACATCGTTCATGTCGCAGCTGAACTCTGGGCCGCTCACGCAGGAGCTGCTGGGGCAGCTGAAGGACGAGGGCATCGACACCCGCCACGTGATCTTCGACGAGACCGTCCCCGACTCGCGGTGCATCGTGCTGCTGTCGGGCGAGCAGCACATCGTGCTCATCCCGACGCTCGGCATCACGCACACCGAGATCACGCCCGAGGCCTTCGAGCACATCGCCGAGGCCGAGTTCCTGGTGACCACCCTCACCGACGCCAAGCCGTTCCGCATGGGCGAGCTTCGCGCATCCGAGGTGCTCGAATCGTTCCGCGCGCGGGGCACCCGGATCGTCGTCGATCTCGATGTCTACAACGCCGAGAACCAGGGTTCGGGCCTGCTGGCGCACTGCGACATCCTGTTCATGAACTCGCTCGGCGCCCAGCGCCTCGCGGCGACCGGCGACTCGATCGAGGGGCTGCTCGCCGGGGGCGCCAGCGCGGTGGTCGTGACGCGCGACAGCGACGGATGCGAACTGCACACCCGCGACGGCGTCCACGTCGTGCCCGGCATCACGGTGCCCGTCGTCGATGTGACCGGAGCCGGGGACACCTTCACCAGCTCGTTCCTCTTCGCCCTCTCCGAGAGCGGCGACCCGCGATCCGCGGCCGAGTTCGCCAACGCCGCCGCGACCCGCGCCGTCACCAAGGTGGGTGCGCGCGCCGGCCGCGCCACCCGCGCCGACGTCGAGGCCTTCCGCGAGTCGCTCGCGGTCCGATCCGCCACCACATGACCACCGCCGGTACCCCTCCGGCATAAAGAGAAAGGACGCCAACGATGGCATCCAACGGCAAGTTCGCAACACTGATGCGGGGCTACGGTCGCCTCACGCTGTTCCTGATTCCGATCGGCGTGGCGATCAACTTCGTCGGCGGGCAGATCGCCCTGCTGCTGAAGCTGCCCATCTACCTCGACAGCATCGGCACCATCCTGGTCGGCGCGATCTGCGGTGGCCTGCCGGGCGCCCTGGTCGGCCTGCTCTCGAACGCGATCAACTCGATCACCTCGCCGCCCACGTTCGCCTTCGCGGTGCTCAACGTGGCCTTCGGTCTGCTGGCCGGATACTTCGGCCGGCTCGGCGTGTTCCGCTCGTGGTGGAAGACGCTGCTGTCCTCCCTCGGGTTCGCGTTCATCGGCGGATTCTTCGGCGCCCTGATCACCATCTGGGTCTTCGGCGGCCTCGCGGTCGGCGGCGGCGCCATCGTCGTCGGCGCGCTGACGGCTCTGGGTCTCGACGTGAACACCGCCAACTTCGTGGCGCAGATCCCCATGGACGTCCTCGACAAGGTGCCGACCGTGATGATCGTGTACTTCATCATCAAGGGCATCTCGAAGCGCCTGCTGGTCAAGCTGCCACTCGGCTGGGTCTACCTCGGTCAGCCCAACCCGAACAAGCCCGCCCCGGTCGCGGACAGCGCCAAGGCATGAGCACGCGACCGCCGCTCACCACCGCCGGCGACTACCGGCGGCCTGTGACCCTCGGAAACCCCATCCTCGACCTCAACCCGATCACGATGCTGCTGTCGATCACCTTCGTCGCCGTCGTCGCTGTCGCTGTCGATGGCTGGGTGGCGCCGGTGGTGGTGGCGGCGGTCTTCGTGCTGCTCGCGTTCCTCGCGGGCAAGGGCCGGACGTATCTGGTCCTCATCCTCAAACTCTGGCTCGTGGTCGGACTGCTGCTGTTCGTGCTGCGTGCCCTGCTCATCAAGGGAGAGACCGTGTGGATTCCGCTCGGGCCGATTGCCGTCACGGAGGAGGGCGTGCTCGACGGCCTTCGCTTCTCCACGGTGGTCATGGCCATCTGCGGGGCGGTGACTCTGTTCTTCACGCTGGTGCCCATGCGCCGCTTCACCCTGGCCCTCGAGCGGCTGGGTGTGAGCCCGCGCGCCAGCTACGTGGTGCTCGCCTCCTTCCAGGCGATCACCGACCTCGGGACGACCGCCCGTGCGGTGATGGATGCGCAGAAGGCGCGCGGCATCGAGACCGAGGGCAACCTGCTGGTCCGTGCCAAGGCGTTCTTCCCCGTCCTGGCACCGGTGTTCCTCAGCGCGATGTCGGCGACCGAGGAGCGCGCCATCGCGCTCGATGCCCGCGCGTTCAACGCGCACGGCCCCCGCACGAGCTTGGTGCTGCTGCCCCCGACCGCCGCCGGGGAGCGAGTGGTCGTCGTGCTCTGCGCGCTGCTGGCCGCCGCCGCGATCACGGGAGGGGTGCTCGGATGGTTCTAGCATCCCTGCGCGATGTGCGCTTCACCTACGCCTACGCCGACCGCTCCGCCCTCGACGGGGTGACCCTCGAGCTCGCGTCCGGCGGCCTGCACGGCGTCGTCGGTCTCAACGCGAGCGGCAAGAGCACGCTGTGCGCGCTGCTGCGCGGGATCATCCCGCACTTCCACACCGGTCAGCTGACCGGGGAGGTCGAGGTGCTCGGCCGGCCGCTCCTCGAGTGGGAGCCCGCTGACCTCTCGCGCGCCGTGGGCTGCGTCTTCGACAACCCGTTCACCCAGATCAGCGGCATCCGTGACACGGTGTTCGAGGAGATCGCTCTGGGCCTGGAGAACCTCGGCACCCCGCGCGACGAGATGATCGAGCGCATCGAACGCGTGGTCGAGCAGATCGGGTTGCAGGCGATCGTCGCCAAGAACCCGAACGACCTGTCGGGCGGGCAGCGGCAGAAGGTGGCGTTCGCGTCGATCATCGCGATGGACGCCGATGTGATGATCATCGACGAGCCCACCTCCCAGCTCGACCCCGAGGCGTCGGAGGCGGTGTTCCAGATCATCGCCGACCTGAAGGCACGCGGGAAGTCGATCGTGCTGGTCGAGCACAAGACCGACCTGCTGGCGACGTACGCCGACACGATCACGGTGCTCAGCGAGGGCCGGGTGGCCCTGACGGGGCCGACGCGTGACGTGCTGAGCGACCCCCGCATCCTGGAGTTCGGGGTGCGGCCACCCGATGTGACCGAGCTGGCCTGGCGTCTCGCCGACGCGGGCAAGCCGCTCGGTTCCACCCCGATCACCAGCGCCGAGGCGCAGGCGGCGGTGCGACAGCGTCTCGAGAAGAGGGCATCGTGATCGAGCTCCGTGATGTGCGGTTCACCTACCCCGACGGCTCGAGTGCTGTCGCCGGTGTCGATCTCTCGATCGCATCCGGCGAGCGCGTCGCGATCGTCGGCCAGAACGGTGCGGGCAAGACGACGACGGTGAAGCTGATGAACGCGCTGCTCACCCCGACCGCGGGCGAGGTGCTGATCGATGGCGTCTCGACGGCGGGGCGCACGACCGCGCAGGTCGCCCGGTCGGTCGGCTACGTCTTCCAGAATCCCGACGATCAGCTGTTCTCGGCCGATGTGCGGTCGGAGATCGCGTTCCTGCCCCGCTATCTCAAGTGGCCGGATGACATGATCACCGAGCGGGTCGAGCAGGCCGCCGCGCTGGCCGGCATCACCGATCATCTGGACACCAATCCGAAGGACCTGCCCTCGGCGGTGCGCAAGTTCGTCGCCATCGCCGCCGTGCTGGTGTCGGGGTGCAGCCACGTCATCCTCGACGAACCGACGGCGGGTCTCGACACCCGCGGGCTCGACCTGCTCACCGGCATCCTCGACTCGCTCGAGCGGGACGGGGTGACGGTTGTGACGATCACGCATGACATGCGTTTCGTGACCGACGCGTTCACACGCGTGGTCGCGATGGCCCAGGGCCGGATCGTCGCCGACGGCGAGCTCGCCGATGTCTTCGGCGACGACGATGTCCTTGCGCAGGCCCGCCTGAAGCGCCCCGATCCGGCTCAGCTCGCCCGCGATCTGCGGCTGGGCGACCGCGTCGTGACCATCGACGACGTCGTGGCGGCCATCCCGTGACCCCCATGACCCGGTACACCTCGTACACCCCGACCCTGAGGAGCTTCACCGCATGAGCACCACCTTCGCCGCTGCGTTCCCGCACGGCCCCGCCGTTTTCGCGATGCTGCACCTGGCGGGTGAGGATCGCGCCGACCGTCAGGAGCGCGCCCGCCGCGAGATCGACCTGCTGTGGCAGGGCGGCGTCGACGCGATCATCGTCGAGAACTACTTCGGCGAGGTCGACGATGTCGTCGAGACGCTCGAGTACCTGCGCGCGCAGCGCCCCGAGGTCGTCTTCGGCGTCAACGTCCTGCGCGACGACGCCCGTGCGTTCGAATTGGCCCGCGAGTTCGGGGCGACGTTCGTGCAGCTCGACTCGGTGGCCGGTCACCTGCCGCCGGATGACGACGCCGCTTTCGCCGACGAGCTCGCCGCCCAGCGGGCCCGCGCAGATGTTCTGGTGCTCGGAGGGGTGCGCTTCAAGTACCAGCCCTATCTGTCGGGCCGCCCGCTCGAGGAGGATCTGGCTCTTGCGGTGGAGCGCTGCGACGCGATCGTGGTGACCGGGGAGGGCACGGGCCTGGAGACGCCGCGGGCGAAGGTGGCCGAGTTCCGGCGTGCCGTCGGCACCGGGTTCCCCCTCGTCATCGGGGCCGGGGTCACCCCCGAGACCGTCGCCGAGCAGCTTGCCGACGTCGAAGCCGTCATCGTCGGCAGCGCCCTGAAGGACAGCCGCACCGACACCGGCGACGTGACGGGCGATCGCGTCTCCGAATTCATGACCGCGATCCGGGCCGTGCGCACGGCCGCCTGATCGACACCGCAGAAGAAGGGAACACCATGGCACGGATCTTGCTGGCGGGGGAGTCGTGGTCGACGACCTCGATCCACACGAAGGGCTTTGACAGCTTTTACACGTCGTCCTACGAGGAGGGGGCTGAGCACTTCATCGCGGCCGTCGAGCGCGGCGGGCACGAGGTCGACTTCATGCCGAACCACGTGGCGGCCGACCGATTCCCGGAGACGGCCGAGGAGCTGTCGCGCTACGACGTGGTCGTGCTCAGCGACATCGGGGCCAACACCCTCCTCCTGCCGGCGCGCGTCTTCGCGCGGGGTCAGCGGATGCCGGATCGCCTCGGCGTGCTCGCCGACTGGGTGCGGGGCGGCGGATCGCTGCTCATGGTCGGCGGATACCTGAGCTTCCAGGGCATCGAGGCGAAGGCCAACTACCGTTCGACGGCCCTCGCCCCCGTCCTGCCCGTCATCCTGGAGGCCGGCGACGACCGCGAGGAGACCCCGCAGGGCGTCGTCCCCCGGTTGCTGACCCGGCATCCGGCGATCGCGAACGTGCCCGCCGAGTTCCCGCACCTGCTCGGGTACCAGCGGCTCACCGCCCGCCCGGCGACCGAGACCCTGATCGCGGTCGACGGCCGGCCTCTGCTGGTGGTCGGCTCGTCGGGTTCCGGCCGGGTCGCGGCGTTCGCCAGCGACATGGGCCCCCACTGGCTGCCGCAGGAGTTCCTCGAATGGGAGGGCTTCGATCCGCTCTGGCAGAGCCTCATCACATGGCTCGCGAACGCGAACAAGGAGAACGCATGAACGCCCAGTCCCCCGCCGACGAGTCGCACCTCTCCGACGAGCCGCCCGCCGGCCTCGTCGAGGCGCAGCGGATCGCGATCCGGGTCGCCGAGAAGGCCACCCGGCTCGCCGTACCCGGGCAGACGGAACGCGAACTGCACCGCATCATCGACCGTCTGGTGCTCGAGGAGGGCGCGGTCGGCGTGTGGACGCCGACGACGGTCGGCTTCGGGGAGGGCACGATGCACTGCTATCCCACCGATGTGCCCAGCGACCGGGCCCTGTGGAATCTCGACCTCGGCATGGTCGATGTGCACCCGGTGACGGCGGACGGCTGGTGGGGCGACTGCACCCGCAGCTTCCAGCAGGGCGCCAACGTGGCCCAGGGCGAGGCGCTCGCGACGATCGAGCGCATCCACGCCACGGTGCTCGCCGCAGCCCGGCCGGGCATGCGGGCCTGCGACTGGTTCGCGGTGTTCGCCGAGGAGGTGGCGAAGACCCCGTACCGGCTGATGGACCGGCTGAGCAACATCGGGCACTCGCTGAGCGCCAGCTCGTCCTACGACGACGGGTACATCGACGCGAGCAACGAGACCGTGATGCGCGGGGCGTGGGCGGTGGAGCCGTTCATCGGCAACCATCTCTACGGCGCGAAGCGCGAGGACGTGGTGTGGTTCGGGCCGACGCGCTGCACGGTGATCAGCTGAACCCGGCCACGGACGGCGTCGACGGCATTCTGGCGTCGACGCTGTTCGTGACCGACCTCGACTTCACGCTGCTGCGTGCGGATGCGACGCTCAGCGCGTTCACGGTGGAGACGATCAACGACCTGATCTCCCACGGGCTGCAGTTCACCTACGCGACGGCGCGTTCGCACGGGTCGGCGCATCGCGCCACGCGTGCCCTGCGGCTCGAACTGCCGGTGATCACCTACGGCGGCACGATGACGGTCGACCCGCGGTCGGGCACGCCGTCCGCGGTGCGCACCGTCCCCGCCGCCGTGGTGGACGGCATCCTGCGGGAGACGGAGCGGGCCGGCGGGCTCGCCCCGCTCCTGCACACCTATCGCGACGGAACGGACCGCATCGCGTGGCGGGCCGACCGCGTCACGGATGGCGTACGGCATTTCGTGGAGCCCCGCCGCGGCGATGCGCGCCTCACCCCCGTGCAGCGCTGGAGCGACGACGACCTGTCCGGCGCGTACTACGTCAGCCTGATCGGCGCGCGCGACGAGGTCACCGCTCTCCATGCGCGTCTCGCCGATCGCATCGCGGGGTGCGCCGCCATCCTCTCCGAGGACCCGTACGCGCCCGGGGTGCACTGGCTCGAGATCCACTCCGCCCTCGGGTCGAAGGGGGTCGCGGCGGCGGCCCTGGCCGCCGACCTGGGCCTTGAGCGCATCGTCGCGTTCGGCGACAACCATGCCGACATCGCGCTGTTCGAGGCGGCCGATACCGG
This sequence comes from Pseudolysinimonas sp., assembly GCA_035495435.1. Taxonomy (GTDB): domain Bacteria; phylum Actinomycetota; class Actinomycetes; order Actinomycetales; family Microbacteriaceae; genus JBDSKH01. Next base: position 17,145 of record DATJFV010000028.1, on the reverse strand, counting down.
CTACGCCGTCGACAACGCGGTGCCCGAGCTGCAGCGGGTGGCCACCGCGCTGATCGGCCACCATGAGACGGATGCCGTGGCGCGCTGGCTGGATGCGCGATTCCCGCGCGGGGCGTTCACCCCGCGGTGAGCCGGCTCCCCCGCGGAGCATCGAGCAGCGCCTCGAAGGGCATCATCGCGGCGCCGATCGCCACCGTGTCTCCGCCGAAGCGGCAGGCGACGAGCTCGAACTGCGCACCCGGTCGATCGAGTGACTCGGCACGAGCGCTGTCTTCGATGCGCGCCGCCAGGCTCTCCATCAGGCGCAGCCCGACCCACCCGCCGACCACCACCCGCGCGGGGTTCGTGAGGTTGACGAGGCTGCCCAGGGCCGAACCGAGGGTCGCCACCAGCTCGTCGACCACCGCGGAGGCGACCGCGTCGCCGTCCTGCGCCGCCGTCAGGAGTTGCCCGACTGCGCCCCAGCCGGTGCCGTCGAAGTCTCCGCCGGCGGTGCGCCAGGCCTCGAGGATCGCGTCGGCCCCGAGGTAGGCCTCCACACATCCGCGGCCACCGCAGCGGCACAGCCGGCCACCGCGGACGATCTTGACGTGCCCCCACTCGCCGGCGCTGCTCATCAGGCCGTGGGCGATCCGCCCGTCGCTGACGATCGCCAGACCGACGCCGCGGCCGAGCAGCACCACCAGGGCTTCCTCGACGCCGCGCACCGCGCCGTCCCAGAGCTCGGCCATGGCCTGCGTCTTCGCGCCGTTCTCGGCGAACACCCGCAGGTCGTGCGAGATCAGGGTGTCGACCGCGACGGGGGGCCAGCCGAGGCTCTGGGCGTAGAGCATCTGCCGCCCATCCGCCCCGGTCTCCACGATGCCGGGCAGCCCGAGACCGACGCCGACGACCCGCTCCCAGGCGGACGGGTTGCGCTCGCGCAGCGAGTCCAGCGCGGCGTCCAGGTCACTCGCGATCACTTCGATCGGCTCACCCTCGCGCCCGCCCCGGAACTCGGTGTCGACCCGCGTCATGGACAGGTCGAACAGCTCGACGGCGACACCGCGCTCGCCGACGTCTGCACCGAGGAAGTAGGCCCCCGCCGGATTCGGGGCGAGGATCGCGACCGGGCGCCCGCCTCCCGAGTCCGCCGACCCGGCCTCGATCACCAGACCCTCAGAGATCAGCTCGGTGACGAGGTTGGTCACCGACGCGACCGAGAGGCCCGACTCGCGGGCGATGTCGGCGCGGGTCGTGCGACCGGCGAGGATGATGCTGCGCAGCGCCCGCGTGCGGTTGCGCTGTCGCACGTCGTTGACCGTCGCGGGGGACTCGCCCGGGACGCGACGCCGCACATGGGGCGGTTCTGCGCTCATCACCGAGAACCTACCAAGACGCCTCAGGAGCCGCGCGATGCACTCGGTGCACGTTCGTGGGCCCCGTCGCGACCACCCGCACCCCGAGGTCGGTCGGCTCGACTCGCACCCGCGCGTCGGCTCCGCCGGCGTCAAGCACCCGCACCTGGCGCGACCCCGTGAACTCGAACTCGAGCCAGTCGCCCTCATCCAGTACTGCGGTCAGCTCCTCCTCGGCGCGGTAGTCGCGACCGTCGGACTGCTCGAACGGGTTGGCCGGATGCGCGCCGGCGTGCACCCACTCCAGTCGCACCGCGTCCTTTTCACGGATGCCGGGGAGGGCCCGCGGGTCGGCGACCGAATACGAGCGACCCGGCCCGCGGTATCCGAAGGCCCAGCCGGGAATCGACGTCGGCGACTCGGCCGTCACGGCGGCCACGACGGCGGGCTGCCACTGCGCGTTCTCGACCCGCATCGCGTCGAGCAGGTCGTCGAAGACGCGCTGGGCCTCGTCCCGCGTGAGCGCCGGCTCACCGCCGATCGAGGCGATCACCCGGTCCCACCCGTCGGGCGCCGGGATCGACACCGGCGAGGTGCGGGTGTCGATCTTCTTCCACGGCCAGAGGTTCCAGCCGATGCCGTGCGCCTCGTACATCCGGAACGCGGCGTACAACCACTCCAGCGTGTTCTCTCCGCCCTCGCCCATGTAGATCGGCAGGCCCAGCCGGTCGCGTGCCTGAAGGAACGCGGCGATACTCGCGTCGTCGGGCGATGACCAGTACTTGTGAAACTGCAGCGCCGAGTTGGTGTCCCAGACCTCGGTGAACAGGCTCCAGTTCGTGGCCCAGTGCGAGCCCTCGTACATGATCAGGTGATCCGGGTCGACCGCGCGGATCTCGGCGGTGAGGTCGCGATACAGCTCGGCCAGTTCGTCGGCGTAGACGTGCTGCCACTCGTTGGGCAGCGGTTCGTTGAGCAGGTCGTAACCGAGCACGACAGTTTCGGCCGCGTAGCGGGTCGCGAGGTCGCGCCACAGCCGCACGGTCAGCTCGCGGTACCGCTGGTCGATGAACAGCTCCGGTTTGCCGTTCGGCGAGTCGTCGATGTTCGTCCCGGTCTGCCCGCCGGGCGCGCCATGCAGGTCGAGCAGCACCCAGAGCCGGTGCTCCCGGCACCAGCCGATGAGCCGGTCGATCATCGCGTAGCCCGCCTCGATCGGCTCGCCCGCGTCGTCCTGGATGACGCGTGCGTTGATCGGCAGCCGCACGTGATCGAACCCGGCAGCGGCGATCCGGGCGATGTCGTGCTCGGTGATAAACCGCTCACGGAACCCGCGCCAGAAAGCGGCCGCAGCATCCGGCCCCAGCAGACGCTCGACCAGCGCCTCGATCTCGCGCGGCGACTCGGCACCCGGGCCGAACCGCCACATGTAGCCCTCGGGCAGCATCCAGTTGCCGAGGCCGACGCCGCGCAGCAGCAGTTCGCGCCCCGACCCGTCGACGAGCGCGGTGCCGTGCGCGCGGACGAAACCGTCGAACGACGCCGGCCGCGGGGTGAAACCGGATGCGGCGGTGCGGGGCAGGGTGTCGGTCACGCGGGTGGGCTCTCTCATTTCAAACCGGACAGGGCAAAGCCCTGGATGACGTAGCGCTGGAACACGATGAACACCAGCAGGATCGGCACCACCATCACCGAGGCGGCCGCCATCTGCAGCGACGGGTTCACCGCCAGCTGCTGGTTCAGCAGCGCGAGCCCGACCGACAGGGTGTACAGCTTCTGGTCGCTCGCGACGATCAGCGGCCAGAGGAAGCTGTTCCATCCGGAGATGAAGGTCAGCACCACCTGCACCGCCAGGATCGGCCGCGACATCGGCAGCACGATCTGCAGGAAGGTGCGCAGCTCGCCGGCGCCGTCGAGGCGCGCCGCCTCGAGCATCTCGGTCGGGATCGTCGTCATGAACTGCCGGAACAGGAAGATGCTGAACCCGGTGACGAGGGTCGGCAACGCGATGCCGACGAGCGTGTTGGTGAGTTTCAGGCCGTTGAGGATCAGGTAGGTCGGGATCATGGTGACCTGCACCGGGATCATCATGGTCGCCAGCACCACGAAGAACAGCGCCCGCCGACCACGGAAGTCGAACTTGGCGAACGCGTACCCGGCCATCGCCATGAACATCAGCCCGACGAACCCGATGAGCACCACGATGACGGTGTTGAGCAGGTAGCGCCCGAAGTCGAGCTCGGTGAAGAGTTGCTGGAACCACTCCAGGGTCGGATGCTGCGGCAGCACCGTGGGCGGGTAGTCGAGCGACTCCTGCTGCGGCTTGAACGACGTGCCGAGCATCCAGAAGAAGGGGAACGCGGTCGCCAGCGCCCCCAGGGCGAGAACCCCGCCGAGCGCGATCACGCCGGGACGAGGAGCGCGCGGTGACCGCCGGGCGCGGTCGGGGCGCAGCGGAAGCGGCCTAATAGTCATCGTCAGCCCTCCGCAGGCGCAGCTGGATCAGGGTCACGATCGCGATGATGACGAACAGCACGATCGACCCGGCGCTGGCATAGCCGAACTGGTTCAGCCGGAAGCCCTCCTTGTACAGGAAGATCGACACCGAGGTCGTCGCCCCGAGCGGACCGCCGTCGGTCAGCACGAACGGCTCATCGAAGAACTGCAGCCAGGCGATCGTGGTGGTGACGGTGACGAAGAAGATCGCGAACCGCAGCAGCGGGATCGTCACCGAGAAGGTCTTGCGCCACTCACCCGCACCGTCGAGCGAGGCCGCCTCGAGGTAGTCCTTCGGCACCCCCTGCAGTGCCGCGAGGAAGATGATGATGTTCAGCCCGGTGCCGCGCCACACGGCCACCAGCCCGACCGAGAACTTGGACAGCACCGGGTCGGACAGCCACTGCACCTGATCGACGCCGACCAGCGACAGCAGATAGTTCAATAGCCCGAACTGCGTGTTGTAGAGGTAGCCCCAGACCAGCGAGATGGCCACGATCGCCGTGATCGCGGGGATGAAGTAGAACGCCCGCAGCGCACGGAAGAACCGTCCCTGCCCGCGGTTGAGCAGCAGGGCGACACCGAGCGACAGCACCACGATCGCCGGAACACCGACCACGGCGAACAGCCCCGTGTTGCCGAGCGCCTGCCAGAAGTCGGGATCGGCGAAGAGCTTGGCGTAGTTGTCGACGCCGACGAAGTCGACGTTGTTCCAGCTGGCGAACGCCGAGATGTTCATGTTGGTCGTGCTGATCACCGCGGCGACGATGATCGGCACGATGCCGAACGTGATGAGCAGCAGCATCGCGGGCGAGACGAACAGGTACGGCGTCAGGCTCTTGCGCACGTCTCGCTCCTCTCGTCGATCGATGCCGGTGCCGAAGCGGATGCGGGGGTCACCACCGAGGGCGACCCCCGCATCCGGCTGGCGTTACTTGATGCTCAGCCCCGAGACCTTCTGGTAGAAGGCGTCGAGGGTGCTGTCGCGGTCGGCGCCGGTGAGGGCGATCGCGTTCAGCGCGTTGAGCAGCTCGGCGCCGACGGCGCCGTCCCAGTTGGAGACCAGCGGCAGCACCTTGGCGGTGGCCAGCTGGTCGGTGTACACCTTCACGTTCGGGTCGCTGTTGAGCTCGGCGTCGGACAGGGCGTCGTTCACCGTCGGCAGCTCACCGGTCATGCCGTACCAGGCCAGCTGAGCCTTCGGGGTCGACACGTACTCGAGCAGGTCGAGCGCGGTGTTCTTCTGGTCCGAGTTGAACCAGACGCCGAGGTTCGACCCGGCGAAGAGCGAGACCGAGCCGCCGTCGCCGGCGGGCAGCGGGCTGGCCTGCCACTTGCCGTCGAGCTCGGGCGCGGCATCGGTGATGCCCTTGCCGAGGTACGGGCCCGAGACCAGCATCGGTGCGACACCGGAGATGAAGCCCTGCTGCTGGTCGAAGTCGCCGTTGGTGGGCACGCTGCCGTCGGCGTAGAGGCCCGTGTAGAGGTCGACCGCCTTCTGGAACGCCGGGGTGTTGAAGTCGACGTTGCCGTCGGCGTCGATGACGTCGCCGCCGTTGCTCCACGTCATCTCGATCGGCAGCGGGGCGTCCCACTGCGGGATGTAGTAGCCGTACTGGCCCGAGCCGCGCTGCGCGAGGATCTTCGCGTCGGCACGCAGCTCGTCCCAGGTGGCGGGCGGGGCGTCGATGCCGTTCTCGGCGAGGATGTCGGTGCGGGTGAAGAGCACGCGGGTGTCGCTCGTCCACGGCACGCTCACGATCTGGCCGCCGACCGAGGTCGCGGTGCCCGCCACGCCGGCGGGGAAGTTGGCGGGGTCGAGACCGGGGTGGTCCTTCAGGTAATCATCGAGCGGCAGCAGGGCCCCCGCGTCGGCGAAGGTGCGCAGCTTCGACAGGCCGATCTGCAGCACGTCGGGCCCGTCGCCGGACGCGACCGCGGTGGTCAGCTTCTCGTCGATGCTGTCCCACGGGATCGCGACGACGTCGACGTCGATGCCGCTGTCGGCGACGAGCTTTTCGAAGTTGGCGCCCGAGTCGCCCATGACCCAGACGGTCAGAGGGCCGCTGGCGTCCTCTTCCGCCGGAGCAGCAGCGCTGCAGCCTGCCAGGGTGAGGCCGGCGAGCGTGAGGCCCGCGACCGCCGCGGTGAGTGATCTCTTCATCGAGGTTCCTTATCTCGTTGTGTGGATTGCGGTTGGTGCCAGGTGCGGAGGGGCCCGCCCCATCGTCTCAGGCGGCGGTGATCTCCATCGCCGCCTGATGTTCTGTGATCGCGTCGCGGTACCACCGCGCGCTGAGTTTCGGGATCCGCTCTTGCGTGCGGTAGTCGACATAGACCAGGCCGAAGCGTTTGCTGTAGCCCTCGGCCCATTCGAAGTTGTCCAGGAACGACCAGGCGTAGTAGCCGCGCAGGTCGACGCCGGCGCGGATGGCGGCGGCCGCCGCGCCCAGGTATCCGGCGAGGTACTCCACGCGCTCGGTGTCGACCACCTCGCCGTTCGGGTCGACGTAGTCGTCGAAGCTGGCACCGTTCTCGGTCACGTACAGCGGCAGGTCGGTGAACTCGCGGGCGACGCGCGTCAGCACCGCGGTCAGGGACTCGGGGATCACCGACCAGCCGAAGGATGTGGTGGCCGGCTCGGCGGGCACCTCGCGGAACCCGAGCGGATGCGCGGGGTCGTGCAAGACGATGACGCGCTGGTAGTGGTTGATCCCGGCGAAGTCGGTGGGGGCGCCGATCACCACGAGGTCGCCGGGGCGGATCGCCTCCGTCAGCCCGAGCGGCCCGAGGGTGTCGAGCACCTGGTCGGAGTACGCACCGGTGTAGACCGGGTCGAGGAAGAGCCGGTTCGACGATGCGTCGAGGCGCACGGCCGCGGCAGCATCCTCAGCCGAGTCGGTCGCGGTCACGATGTCGGTGACGATGTTGGTGATCCCCACGCGGGCGGCGGGCGCCACCTCGCGGATCTCGGCGAGCGCGAGCCCGTGGGCCAGGTTCAGGTGGTGGGCCGCGGCGACGGCGGCGCGCAGGTCGCGCCGGCCGGGTGCGTGCGCTCCGTAGCCGTAGCCGAGGAACGAGCTGCACCAGGGCTCGTTGAGCGTGATCCAGTCGTCGGCGAGGGGCGCGAGGCGACCCACCGCGAGACGCGCGTATTCGGCGAACCGCACCGCGGTATCCCGCACCGGCCAGCCGCCGGCATCTTCGAGCGGCTGCGGCAGGTCCCAGTGGTAGAGGGTCACCAGGGGGCGGATGCCGCGGTCGCGCAACCCGGTCAGCAGGCGCTCGTAGAACGCGACGCCCTCCTCGTTGAGCGGGCCGGTGCCGGTCGGCTGCAGTCGCGACCATGACAGGCCGAGACGGTAGTCGCGGATGCCGAGGCCGGCCATGAGGTCGAGGTCGGCTTCCCAGCGGTGGTAGTGGTCGCACGCGATGTCACCGGTGTCACCGTGGAGGGTGAGGCCGGGCGTGTGAGCGAAGGTGTCCCAGATGCTCGGCCCGCGGCCGCCCTCGGTCGCCGCACCCTCGATCTGGTAGGCGGCGGTGGCGAGACCCCAGCGGAATCCGGCGGGGAACGCCGACACGTCGAGTGCGGGCAGTGCGCGGGATCGGGCGGAGCTCATGGGGTGACATCCTCGTCAGTCGGCTTATTTCACGACTTAGCATAAGGGATGTCGGAAGGGTGTCAAGTGCGGATGCGGCGGTTGCGCGTGCCCTCACCCCACGAAGCGGTACCCGATGCCCGGCTCGGTGATGAAGTGCCGCGGATTCGACGGCTCGGGTTCGAGCTTCTTCCGTAACTGCGAGATGTACAGCCGCAGGTACCCGGTGTCACTGGTGTACTGCGGCCCCCACACTTCGGTGAGCATCGCGTCTCGGGTGACGAGCTTGTCGCGGTTGCGGATCAGCACCTCGAGCATCCGCCACTCGGTCGGGGTCAGGCGAATCGGCTCACCGCCGCGGGTGACCACTCGGGCGGGAAGGTCGACGACCACGTCGCCGAAGGTGATGATCGGCTGGTCGTCGGATGCCGGGGCGATCCGGCGAGACAGCGCACGGATGCGGGCGAGCAGCTCGTCGGCCGAGAAGGGCTTGGTGACGTAGTCGTCGGCACCAGCGTCGAGCGCGTCCACTTTGTCCTGGGTGTCGCTTCGGCCCGAGACGACGAGCACCGGTACCTGGGTCCAGCCGCGCAGCGCCTCGATCACCTCGATGCCGGTCAGCCCCGGCATACCGAGGTCGAGCACCACGATGTCGGGATGCGTCGCGATCACCGCGTCGAGCGCCGCCTGTCCGTCGGCCGCCGTCACGACGTCGTGCCCGCGCGCGGCAAGCGTCACCCGCAGGGCGCGCAGCATCTGCGGGTCGTCGTCGGCGATCACGATCTTCATGCCGCCTCCAACTCGATGACCATCGTCAGCCCGCCGCCGGGGGTGTCCTCCAGTTCGATGGTGCCGCCCATCGCCTCCACGAACCCGCGCGACAGGGCCAGACCCAAACCGACCCCGGAGGTGTTGTCTGTGTCACCGAGGCGCTGGAACGGGACGAACACGTCGGAGCGGCGCTCCTCGGGGATGCCGGGGCCGGTGTCGACGATGCGCAGCTGCACCCGGTTGTCGAACCGGCTCGATGACAGCGTGGGCACCGCACCCTCCGGCGAGAAGCGCAGCGCGTTGGCCAGCAGGTTCACCACGGCGCGCTGCAACAGCACCGGGTCGGCGCGGACGGTGCCCACTGCAGAGTCGAGTTCCAGTGCGACCTGGCCGGGTGACAGCGTCAACTCCTCGAGGGCCCCGCTCACCACATCGTCAAGCGATACCTCGCTCAGCGATACCCCGAGCGCCCCGGCCTGAAGCCGGCTGGCGTCGAGAAGCTTGGTCACGAGGTCTGCGAGCGCGTCGAGGCTCTCCTCCGCGGCGGCGAGCAGCTCGTCACGGTCCTCGCGGCTCAGCTCGACGTCGGTCGAGCGCAGAGCGGTCACCGCCGCCGTCGCCGAGGCCAGTGGGCGCCGCAGGTCATGGCCGACAGCGGCGAGCAGCGCGGTGCGCAAGCGGTCCGCCTCGGCCACCGGTCGCATCGTCGCCGCCTCAGCAGCGAGCTCGCGCTGACGCACCGCGGTCTCGATCTGCGACACGAACGCGCCGAGGATGCGGCGGTCGGAGGTGGCGAGGTCGGGGCCGCGCAGGTACAGGGAGGCGTCGTCCCCGACCGCGATGCGCGACTCGACATCCGTGTCGTCCGCGCGCGCGGCATCGGTCGAGATGTACAGCGGCTCGCCGCTCGAGGTGAGAATGACACTCGTCATCCCGAACGACTCCCGCAGCCGGGTGACCAGCGCCGCGAGGGCATCCTGCCCGCCGAGCACGCTGCCGGCGATGTCGGCGAGCGTCTCCGACTCGGCCTTGGCACGCACCGCGGCCCGCGAGCGCCGCGCCGCCTGGTCGACGACGATGCTGACCAGCACGGCGACGATGACGAAGATGACGAGCGCCAGCAGATGCAGCGGCTCGGTGATGGTGATCGTGTACAAGGGGTCGACGAAGAAGAAGTCGAGCAGGAACCCCGCCGCCATCGCCGAGAGGACGGCGGGCCAGATGCCCCCGACCAGCGCGACGATCACCACGAACATCTGGAAGGCCAGCACATCGCTGGTGATCGACTCGTCGCTGCGGAACGCGCCGAGAATCCAGGTGAGCAGCGGCAGGCCGATCACGGCGAGGACCGAACCGGCGATCCGGCGCTTCACCGACAGCGCGCCGCCGAGCGCAGGCAGGGTGCGGGTTCCCGCCTCGGAGTGGGTGACCACATGCACGTCGATGTCGCCCGACTCGCGAATCACGGTCGCGGACGTGCCGGCGCCCGTGAGCAACGTCTGCAGCCTCCCGCGCCGGCTCACCCCGATGACCAGCTGGGTGGCGTCGACGCTTCTGGCGAACTCGACCAGCGCTTTCGGGATCGAATCGCCGACCACCTGGTGGTAGCTGCCGCCGAGCGACTCCGTGAGCGCCTTCTGCCCGGCCAATACCTCGGGGGCGGCCTCGAGCAGCCCCTCCGAGGAGGTGACGTGCACGGCGAACAGCTCGCCGCCGCTCGACCGGGAGGCGATGCGGGCACCGCGTCGCAGCAGGGTCTCACCCTCCGTGCCGCCGGTCAGCGCGACGACGACGCGTTCGCGTGCGTTCCAGGATGCGCTGATCCCCTTTTCGGCGCGGTAGCGCTTCAGCGCGGAGTCGACCTCGTCGGCGAGCCACAACAGCGCCAGCTCGCGCAGCGCCGTCAGGTTGCCCAGCCGGAAGTAGTTGCTGAGCGCCGCGTCGACCCGCGCCGCCGGATACACCAGTCCCTGCCCGAGCCGGTCCCGGAGGGCCTGGGGCGACAGGTCGACCAGTTCGATGCGGTCGGCGCTGCGCAGCACCGCATCCGGAATCGTCTCGCGCTGCTGGATACCGGTGATCTGCCGCACCACGTCGTTGAGCGACTCGATGTGCTGGATGTTGACCGTCGAGATCACGTCGATGCCCGCATCGAGCAGGGCGTCGACGTCCTGCCAGCGCTTCTCGTGCGGCGAGCCGGGTGCGTTGGTGTGGGCGAGTTCGTCGACCAGCGCCAGCGCGGGATGCCGTGCCAGCACGGCCTCCAGGTCCATCTCCTCGAGCGTCACGCCGCGGTGCTCGACCGTTCTGCGCGGTACGACCTCCAGACCCTCGATGAGTGCGGACGTAGCGACGCGGCCGTGGGTTTCCACGACCGCGATCACCACATCCACCCCGGTCTCGGCGAGGCGGCTGCCCTCTTCGAGCATCGCGTAGGTCTTGCCGACGCCGGGCGCGGCTCCAAGCATCACCCGCAGCCGGCCACGCGCCATGCGCTCAGTCTCCCATCGCGGCCAGAGCGATGTTCAGTTGCAGCACGTTGACCGTCGGGTCGCCCAGGTACCCGAGATCGCGGCCCTGGATGAAGCTCTCGACCAGGTCGCGCACCCGGGTCTCGGGCAGCCCGCGTGCCTCGGCGACCCGGTGCACCTGCAGCAGCGCGTAGGCGGGGCTGATGTGCGGGTCGAGGCCGGAGGCCGAGGCCGTGACCGCGTCCGCCGGGATCTTCTCCACGTCGACGCCATCCGATGCCGCGATCGCCGCCTGCCGGTCTGCGATCGCCGCGATCAGGTCCGGGTTCTCGGGCCCGTAGTTCGATCCCGAGGACGCGGCGCCGTCGTACCCGTCACCGGCCGCCGACGGTCGCGACTGGAACCACTCGGGTAGAGCCGCACCATCGGCATCGGTGAACGACTGCCCGATGATCGCCGACCCGACCACCTTCCCGTCCACCTGGACGAGCTGCCCGTTCGCGTTCGCCGGGAACACCGCCTGGCCCACCGCCAGGATCGCCAGGGGGTACAGGATGCCGAGGACGGCGGTGAGGATCAGCAGGGCACGCAGGGCGGTCCAGGTCTGACGCACGGTCTTCATGAGGGTTTTCCTTGTCGTGACTCAGAATCCGGGGATGAGCGAGACGATCAGGTCGATCACCTTGATGCCGATGAACGGTGCCACGATGCCGCCGAGGCCGTAGACCAGCAGGTTCCGGCTGAGCAGCTTGCTCGCCGCCAGCGGGCGGTAGCGCACCCCGCGCAGCGCCAGCGGGATCAGGGCGACGATGACGAGGGCGTTGAAGATGATCGCGGACAGGATCGCGGAGGCCGGGCTGTGCAGGCCCATGATGTTCAGCGCCTGCAGGCCCGGGATCGTCGCGGCGAACATGGCGGGGATGATCGCGAAGTACTTCGCGACGTCGTTGGCGATCGAGAACGTGGTCAGCGAGCCGCGGGTGATGAGCAGCTGCTTGCCGATCCGCACGATGTCGATGAGCTTGGTCGGGTCGGAGTCGAGGTCGACCATGTTGCCGGCCTCCTTCGCCGCCGAGGTGCCCGTGTTCATGGCGACCCCGACATCCGCCTGGGCCAGCGCCGGGGCGTCATTCGTGCCGTCCCCGGTCATCGCGACCAGGTTGCCGCCCTGCTGCTCGCGGCGGATCAGCTCGAGCTTGTCTTCGGGCGTGGCCTCGGCGAGGAAGTCGTCGACCCCCGCCTCGCGCGCGATCGCCGCAGCGGTGAGCGGATTGTCACCGGTGATCATCACCGTGCGGATGCCCATCGCCCGTAACTCGGCGAACCGCTCGACGAGGCCGTCCTTGACGATGTCCTTCAGGTGGATGACACCGAGGATGCGGGCCTTCCCCTTCGCGGGCTTCCGTGCGACGACAAGCGGGGTGCCGCCGTCCTGCGAAATGCGCGTCACCGCCGAGTCGAGTTCGACGCGAGTGCCCTCGGGGATGGTGCCGATCCAGGCGGCGATCGCGGTACCGGCGCCCTTGCGGATGGCGGAGCCGTCAGCGAGATCGAGCCCCGACATCCGGGTCTGCGCCGTGAAGGCGACCGGTTCCCCACCGGCCGGAACCGCGATCGCGCCGCCCGCGAGCTCGACCACGCTGGTGCCCTCCGGGGTCGGATCGGCCAGCGACGACAGCCGCGCCGCCTCGGTGAGGTCGAACAGTGTCGCACCGCCGATCGGCACGAACTCGGATGCCCGTCGGTTGCCGTACGTGATCGTGCCGGTCTTATCGAGCAGCAGGGTGGTCACGTCGCCCGCGGCCTCGACCGCGCGCCCCGACATCGCGAGCACGTTGCGCTGCACCAGCCGGTCCATGCCGGCGATGCCGATGGCGCTCAGCAGTGCGCCGATCGTGGTGGGGATGAGGGTGACGAGCAGCGCCACCAGCACCACAACGCCGACCGGGCTGTCGACGTACGACGCCGGGGGCCGGATGGTGAGCACCACCACGACGAACACGATCGACAGTGCCGCGAGCAAGATGTTCAGCGCGATCTCGTTCGGGGTCTTCTGGCGCGCGGCACCCTCGACCAGCCGGATCATCCGGTCGACGAACGTCTCGCCCGGCTTCGAGGTGACGCGCACCACGATGCGATCCGACAGCACCCGGGTGCCGCCGGTCACGGCGCTGCGGTCGCCGCCGTGCTCGCGGATGACGGGGGCCGATTCGCCGGTGATGGCCGACTCGTCGACGCTGGCGATTCCCCAGACGATGTCACCGTCGCCGGGGATCGTCTCACCCGCGGTGACCACCACGTAGTCCCCGAGGCGCAGGTCGGCCGACGAGACCTCGGTGATCGTGGCCCGCTCGGCGGCGGGGTCGCCGGAGGGGACGTATGAGCCGATGCGGCGGGCGAGGGTCGACGTGCGGGTCTTGCGCAGGCTTGCCGCCTGTGCCTTGCCGCGACCCTCGGCGACCGACTCGGCCAGGTTGGCGAAGATCACCGTGAACCACAGCCAGACGGCGATGCCGATGGTGAAGGACGGCGCGAGGGTATCGTCCCGCCCGATGAACGGCTCGGCGATCGCCACCGCCGTGGTCAGCACGGCGCCCGCCTCGACGAGCAGCATCACCGGGTTGCGCCACATCAGGCGCGGGTCAAGCTTGCGCAGCGCACCGGGAAGCGCGCGGGCCAGCTGCCCGAGCGAGAACGCGCTCGAGCGGGACGGGGACATCGTGGTCATGGGGTTCAGAGCCCTTCCGCCAGGGGACCCAGCGCGAGGATCGGAAAGTAGGTGAGCGCCGACACCAGCACGACGGTGCCGATGAGCAGCCCGACGAAGAGGGGGCGGTGCGTGGGCAGGGTGCCCGCGGTGGCCGGCACCCTGTCCTGTTGGGCGAGGGATCCGGCGAGCGCGAGCACGAACACGATCGGCAGGAACCGCCCGAGCATCATCGCCACCCCGAGCGCGGAGTTCATCCACGGGGTGTTCGCCGTCAGGCCGGCGAACGCCGACCCGTTGTTGTTCGCCGCGCTGGTGAAGGCGTACAGCACCTCGCTCAGACCGTGCGGTCCGGGGTTCCAGATCGACGTCGATGCGACATCGTCGCGCACGCCGGGCAGGGCGAAGCTCAGCGCGGTGCCGAGCAGCACCAGCGATGGCGTGACCAGGATGTAGAGGCTGGCGAGCTTGATCTCGCGCGCCCCGATCTTCTTGCCCAGGTACTCGGGTGTGCGGCCGACCATCAGCCCGGCGACGAACACGGCGATGATCGCGATGATCAGCATCCCGTAGAGACCGGCGCCGACCCCGCCGGGAGCGACCTCGCCCAGCATCATGTTCACCATTGCCATCCCGCCGCCGAGCGACGTGTAGCTGTCGTGCATGGAGTTCACCGAGCCCGTCGAGGTGAGCGTCGTCGAGGTTGCGTAGATCGTCGAGCCGAGGATGCCGAACCGGGTCTCTTTGCCCTCCATCGCGGCGCCCGCCAACTGCGGGGCGGTGCCGCCGCCGGCCAGCTCGGCCCAGGTCATCAGCGACAGCGAGACGACGTAGATCACACCCATCGCGGCAGCGACGGCGTACCCCTGGCGAGCGTCGCCCACCATCCGCCCGAGGGTGCGCGGCAGGCTGAACGGGATCACCAGGAACAGGAACACCTCGAACAGGCTGATCCACGCGCTCGGGTTCTCGAACGGATGCGAGGAGTTGGCGTTGAAGAATCCGCCGCCGTTGGTGCCGATCAGCTTGATGGCCTCCTGGGAGGCGACGGGGCCGCCCGGCACGGTGGCGGTCGCGCCGGTGAGGGTGGTGACCTCCTGGAATCCGTTGAGGTTCTGGATCACGCCGCCGGCGATCAGCACGATCGCCGCGATCACCGAGAACGGCAGCAGGATGCGCAGGGTGCCGCGAGTCAGATCCACCCAGAAGTTGCCGAGGGTGCCGCTGGTGCGGCGCGCGAACCCGCGAATGAGCGCGACGGCGACGGCGATGCCGACGGCGGCCGAGACGAAGTTCTGCACCGCCAGGCCGACCAGCTGCACCGTGTAGCCGAGGGTGGTGTCGGGCGAGTACGACTGCCAGTTGGTGTTGGTGACGAACGAGATGGCCGTGTTGAACGCGAGGTGCTCGCTGGTCGCGGGCAGGCCGAGTGAGTAGGGCAAGAACCCCTGCAGCCGCTGCAGCGCATACACGACCAGCACGCCGACGACCGAGAACGCGAGCACCGAGCGCAAGTAGGCGCCCCAACTCTGCTCCGCACGGGCGTCGACCCCGATGACGCGGTAGAACCCGCGCTCGATCCGCAGATCCGTCGGCGAGGTGTAGACCGCGGCCATGTAGTCGCCGAGCGGGCGGTGAACGACTGCGAGCGCCAGCGCGAGGGTGGCGAGCTGGGCCAGGAAGAGCCAGAACTGCATCAGAAGCGCTCCGGCTTCACGAGAGCGACCACCAGGTAGATGATCGCGGCGATGGCGAGAACGGCGGCGACCAGGTCGATCGCGATCACAGCTTCTCCACCGCCCGCGCGACGAGGGCGATCAGCGCACCGAGCGCGAGGATGCCCGCGATGAACAGGACGTCGAGCACCGGTCTTCCTTTCCGCCACGGCGCGTCGAGCGCGCCGGTCTTGATGGGACGGACGTCAGCAAACACCTCGCGGATGCCGCGGGCTGCGTTCCTCACGGATCCCTTACGGGTGCGACGAGGATCCAGACGGAACCCTTACGGGATGCCAGTGCGCGTAAGCCCCACCCGGACGTCGGAGAAAGTATGGTGCCGGTGTGGACGCCCCCCTCCTGGCCACCAAGCTGCGCGCCCCGGCGCACCGGTCGGCGGCGGTCGCGCGTCCGCGCCTGATGCAGCGCCTAGCGCATCCGGAGCGCGTCGTTCTGGTGGCGGCACCCGCCGGTTTCGGCAAGACGAGCGTCCTCGCCGAGTGGTTGTCGTCTTCGCCCGGCACCCGGGTCGCCTGGCTGTCGCTCGATGAACGGGACGACGACGCCGCGACCTTCTGGACCTACCTCCTCGCGGCACTCGACTCCGCGGTGCCGGGTGTCGCCTCCGACGCACGCGAGGCCCTGCCGACCCAGCCGATCGAGACCGTGCTCACCTCCCTCGTCAACGATCTCCTCGCGGACGGGTCCGACGTGGTTCTGGTGCTCGACGACCTGCACGTGATCACCCAGAACGCGATCCACGCCGGACTGGTGTTCCTGGTCGACAACCTGCCCACGAACGCACACCTGCTGGTGGCGAGCCGCACCGATCCGCCGTGGCCTCTGGCTCGACTGCGCGCCCGCGGCGACCTGACCGAGATCCGCGCGGCCGACCTGCGGTTCACTGCAGAGGAGGCCGCGGCCTATCTGAACGACGTGATGGGGCTGGCGGTGCCGGCCGCCGACGTCGCGCGGCTCGAAGATCGCACCGAGGGCTGGATCGCGGCGCTGCAGCTCGCGGCGCTGTCGCTGCAGGGGAGGGCCGACACCGGGTCATTCATCGCGGGCTTTGCGGGCGACGACCGCTACATCGTCGACTACCTGGTCGAGGAGGTGCTGCAGCGGCTGCCGGAGGCGACGCGGCAGTTCTTGCTCGACACCGCAATTCTCGAGCGGCTCACCGGCGAGCTCTGCGACACGGTGACCGGTGCGTCAGGCGGGGCGGCGATGCTCGACACCCTCGAGCGGTCGAACCTCTTCCTGGTTCCGCTCGACGATCAGCGCGAGTGGTACCGGTACCACCACCTGTTCGCCGAGATGCTGACGGCGCGGTTGCGCGACGAGCATCCCGAGCGCGTGGCGGGACTGCACCTGCGCGCGAGCGAATGGTTCGAGACGCAGGGCAGCACGGCCGAGGCGATCGGGCACGCGCTCGACGCGGGTGCGTACGAGCGGGCGGGCCGGCTGATCCTGGCGGCGATGCCGGGCATGCAGGCGCAGCGCCAGGAGGTGACTCTGGTCGGCTGGCTCGAGTCGCTGCCGCCGGAGACGATCCGCGCCGACCCTGCGCTGGCGGTCGGCTTCGCCGGGTGCCTGCTGTCGGCGGGCCGCACCGACCGGGTCGAACAACTGCTCGCCGATGCCGAGGCGGCCGGCGGAACCTCGGATGGCGTCACCGCGATCCGCCGGGGTGTCTCGTTGTACCGCGCGGCGCAGGCGATGACCGCCGGCGATCTCGACGAGGCCATGCGGGAGTCGGCGGTCGCTCTCGAGCTGGCAGCGGACGGCAGCCACCTCGACCGCGGGTCGGCGCATGGTTTGCGCGGCCTGGTGCTCTGGGCGACTGGCGATCTCGAGCAGGCCCGCACGACGTGGGCGGTGTCGCTGGAGGAACTGCGACGCGCGGGGCATCTGGCCGACACGCTCGGCGGCTCGATCGCGATGGGCGACATCCTGATCGCGCTCGGTCGGCTCGATGAGGCCGAGGACGTGTTCCGGCGGGGACTGGCGACCGGCGGTGCCGACGCCGCGAGTCCGATGCGCGGC
>DATJFV010000027.1:0-7251 GCA_035495435.1 Pseudolysinimonas sp. | reverse complement strand
GGCGCCGCGCCGCGCGACGGCCTCTTCCTGAATTTCCGACAGCGGGGCGGCGCGGGCCGGGGCCGATAGCCTGGAGGCATGACCCAGACCGGCCTGTACCGGCGTGCGCTCGCGACGCTCGGGCTCTTCACGCTGACGGCCGGTGACCTGTGGCGCTACCTGCTCGGATGGTGGGGCTGGGGCGCCATCGTCCTGGTGCTGTTCACGCTGGCGCTCGTGGAACTGATCCGGATGCGGGTGGACCTGCGCCGCATCCCCCTGCCCCTCGGCGCGTTCCTCCTGCTCGCGGCGCTCTCCATCGCCTGGTCCGCCTACCCCGCAGCGGCGGCCCTCGGCGCCGTCGCCCTCCTCGTCACCACCACCTTCGGGTTGTTCCTGGCGACCGCGATCGACCTGACCACCTTCGTGCGGTGCCTCGGCACGGCGCTGCGCTTCATCCTGGGCCTGTCGCTGCTGTTCGAGCTGTTCGTCTCGCTCGTGATCCGCGACCGGGTGCTGCCGCTCTGGGTCGACTACTCCGATCTGGACAAGATCCCGGCGGCGTTCTACTGGTCCCGCGACCTGCTGCTTGAGGGCGGGCGCATCCAGGGCATCCAGGGCAACGCCAACCTGCTCGCGTTCGCCGCCCTGCTGGCCGTCATCGTGTTCTCGGTGCAGATCGCGGCGCGCAGCGCCTCGCGGTTCTGGACGACCGGCTGGCTGCTCATCGCCCTGTTGACCCTTGCACTCACCCGGTCGAGCACGGTGCTGGTCGCCGGAGTCGCCGTCGCCGTAGTCGCCGCCTACCTGTACGCCGTGCGGAGGGTCCCGCTCGGCCGCCGCACCCCGCTCTACATCGGCGGCGCCGTGGTTGCGCTCGCCGGCGTCGCGGCCGCGATCGTCTTCCGCGACGGGCTGCTCGCGCTGCTGGGCAAGAGCTCCGACCTGACCAACCGGGTCGGCATCTGGGACACGGTGCTCGGCCTCGCCTCGCAGCGGCCCGGCTTCGGCTGGGGATGGGTCGGATACTGGCCGCCGTGGGTCGAGCCGTTCCGCGACCTGGTGGTCATCAAGGGCGTCCACTACTACCAGGCGCACAACGCCTGGATCGACGTGTACCTGCAGCTGGGCATCGCGGGGCTCATCGTTTTCGGCGCGCTGGTCGTGACGACGCTCGGACGCTCCTGGGTGCGGGCTCTCGACCTCGCGCACGGCCGCGGCAAGGCGATCGGTCTGCTGCCGATTCTCGTGATGGTGATGCTCGTGGTGCACAGCCTCGCCGAGAGCCGGCTGCTGATCGAGATCGGGTTCGCACTGCTCGTCGTCTTCGCCGTGCGCACGCGGTACCTGCGCGGTCAAGACCAGCACCTGCCCGGGATGGCGACCCCGGCATGAGCGACCCCGAGCGGGGCGACGCCGAGCGGGACGACGAGCCCCAGCGGCGCCGCATCTGGGGCATCGTGCTGGATGTGGTGGCAGCCCCCGCGGTGCGTCAGGCACTGACGGTGGTCGTCTTCGTGATGGCGCTGGTCACCCCGTTCCTGCGGGTGTTCCTCGGCTGGCCGGGGTTGCTCGGCGCCCTGGCGGTCGTCGCCGCCGCCGCGGCGGTCTCCCTCGCCGCGCGCCGGCGAGAACTGGAGTGGCGCGGCATCCTTCCCATTTCACTGCTCGCGTTCTGCCTCTGGATCACCATCTCGGTGTTCTGGAGCGAATACACCTGGGCCAGCGTCGGCGGCATCCTGTACTCGCTCACCTGGGCGTTCCTGGGCGCGTTCGTGGCGCTCTCGCGCGACCTGATCCAGGTGGTGCGCGCGCTCGGCGACGCGCTGCGCGCCATCCTGCTCGCCTCGATCGTGGTCGAGGTGATCTCTGGCATTCTCATCGACCTGCCGCTGAACTTCCTCGGGGTGGCGGGCAACCTCGCGACCGGCGGACCCGTGCAGGGCATCGCCGGCACCCGCAACGACCTCGGGTTCCTGGCGGGGCTGGCGATCCTGACGTTCTGGATCGAGGTGCGTACCCGGTCGGTGCGCCGGATCGTGAGCGTGCCGTTCCTGGTGCTGGCGGGGATGCTGGTGCTGCTCTCGCGCTCGCCGGTCACGATCGTCGTGCTGGCGGCGGTGGGGATCGCCGGCCTGGTGCTGCTGGTGCTTCGCCGCATCCCGGCGAGCGCCCGGACGACGCTGCAGCCGGTGATCCTGGTGATGGCCGTCGTCGGGTCGGCGGTGGCCTGGGTGTTCCGGGTGCGGATCCTCGACTTCCTCGACGCGACCTCCGACTTCGAGGCGCGCACTCGGGTGTGGTCGACACTGTCGGGTCTGGTGCAGGGGCGGCATCCGGTCGAGGGCTGGGGATGGGTCGGGCTGTGGCCGCGGGACGTGTTCCCGTACTCGTCGGTGCGGCTGCCGTCGGGGCGGGTCGCCGGCTCGGCGCTCAACGGCTACGTCGACACCTGGTTCCAGGTGGGTCTCATCGGCGTTCTGCTGCTGATCCTCGCCCTGGGGCTCGGGTTCGCCCGTGCGTGGCTGGTGGCGTCCGAGGCGCGCAGCACCATGAACGTCTGGCCGGCGTTGACGCTCGCCCTGCTCGGCGCGACCGGGTTCGCCGAGAGCTACCTCGTGTCGGAGGCCGGCTTCGTGCTCGCCTTCGCGGCCTGCATCGCCGCAGCCCGCAAGCGCTCGTGGCGCCAGGCGCTCACCTGACGCGGCTCACCTGACGCGGTTCACCTGACGCGGTTCACCTGACGCCGGCACGCCGGGCCTCCCACGCCGAGCGCAGCATGTCGTCGAGCCCGTAGCGGGCCTCCCAGCCGAGCTCGCGCCGGATGCGTCCGGCATCCGCGACGACCACGGCCGGGTCGCCGGCGCGGCGCGGCGCGATCTCGGGTTCGAGCGTGGATCCGCTGATCTCGATCATGCGGGTGACCAGGTCGCGCACGCTCGACCCGGTTCCGGTACCGATGTTGAACACGCGGTACGGCTCGGCTGAACCGTCGGCGAGGGCATCGAGGGCCGAGAGGTGGGCGTCGGCGACATCGGCGACGTGCACGTAGTCACGCACGCAGGTGCCGTCGGGGGTGTCGTAGTCGTCGCCGAAGATCAGGGGCTGCTCGCCGGCCTCCAGGCGCGAATAGACCATCGGCACGATGTTGGAGTCCGCCGTGTCGCCCAGGGCGTTCATGGCGGCACCGGCCACGTTGAAGTACCGCAGCGCGATGCCGCGAACGCGCGATGCGGCGGCGAGGTCGCGCAGCATCCACTCACCCACCAGCTTGGTCTCGCCGTACGGGTTGACGGGTGCGGTGACGCCGTCTTCGGCCACCGGCTCGTCGGCCGGACCGTAGACCGCGGCGGTCGAGGAGAACACCACCCCGGTGACACCGGTCGCCTCGGCGGCGTGCAGCACGTTGACCATGCCGCCGAGGTTCTCGTCGAAGTACCAGACCGGGCGCTGAACCGACTCTTCGACCTTCTTGCGGGCGGCGAGGTGGATGACGGCGGTCACCTCGTGCCGGCGCATCGCGTCGGCCAGGTCGTCGCGCGCCCCCGCGGAGGCCAGGTCGATGCGCTCGAGCGGCACGTCGCCGACCCGCTCCGGGCGACCCGCACTGAGATCGTCGACGACGACCACGCGGTCGCCGCGTGCACGCAGGGCCGAGACGACGTGACCCCCGATGTAGCCGGCTCCGCCGGTGACGAGAACGGTCACTGCTGCGACTTTGGCGTGGTCTTCGCGGCGGAACCCTTCCGAGACGGAACCTGAGAGGCGTCTTCGGTGACGGGCGGCTTCTGCGCACCCAGCAACGCGATCTGCCGCGCCAGCTCGGTGATCTGGCTTTCGAGCTGGCGACTGCGACGATACGTCGTCGCCGCGAAACCCAGGAACGCGATCACCATGACATACAGCAGAAGATCGGTTCCGCGCCCGATCCCGACGAGGTTCGCGAGCGAGGTGAGCAGGTTGGGGAAGAACACCGACACGCCCGCGCCAATGACGAACAACACAAGCAGTATCCGCCGGATTGCCTGATGGCGGGCCCCGCCACCGCGCAGGATGAAGAACGCGATGACGACCACCGCGACCACTGCGGCGATCTGAAAGACGATGATGGGCACGTCACTCACCTGAAGATCAGTTCGAAGAGGATGTTGACCGAATTAAGCAGGGACTGCCCCTTGGCCTTGGAGTAGTCGCTGTAGATGATGTGGGTCGGGTACTCGGCCCAGTCGACCTTGAGCGCGCCGATCTGGTCGACCAGCTCGGATGCGTGGGCCATGCGATTCTGCTTCAGCCGCAGCCGTTCGAGCAGGCTGCGGTCGATGGCCCGCAGCCCGTTGTGCGCGTCGGTGAGGGCCATTCCGCTTGTCCAGCGGGTGTAAACCGCGGCCATCTTGAGGATCACCTTGCGCAGCCGCGCCACTTCGGTGCGCTCGTCGAGGAACCGCGATCCGAAGATGACATCCCGCTTCTCGGTGTGCAGCTTGCCGACCATGCCCTCGGCGTCGGTTACCTGGTGCTGACCGTCAGCGTCGAAGGTGACCACCTCAGTCATCGCCGGATCTGAGAGCGCGTAGTCGAATCCGGTCTGCAGCGCGGCACCCTGTCCCATGTTGATCGGATGTTTCACGACAACCGCCCCGGCAGCCGCCGCCGAGACGGCGCTCTCGTCGGAGGACCCGTCATCGACGCAGACGACATATGGGAAGCTGCGGCGCACCTCTGCGACCACGCCTTCGATGACGCGGCCCTCGTTGTACATGGGAATGACCACCCAGGTGCGCGCCATTTGGCCAGTTTATCCGCGAGCGGTCAGCACGGCGGCGAGCGCCGCGACTCCGCGTTCAGCGACCGCGCCGAGCGAATAGACCTTTGCGGCACGCGCGAGCTTCGCGCGTGCCGAGGTCGAGGGCGGATGTTCAACCGCGTCGAGCATCGCCGCAGCGACCTGCTCGATGTCGTAGTCGACCGCCCAACCATTGCCGGGAACCTCGGCGAATGTGCGGCCCGGCACGGTGCCTGCGTAGATCACGGGCGTACCGGTCACAACCGACGCGTACATCTTCACCGGGAACATGCGGTGGTATGCAGACGTCGGTACGACGCTGGCGAGCGTCGCGATCGACCCGCGGATCCACTCGGCGGTCTCCCGCGGTGACAGGCGCGGCTCGAAGCGCACCCCTCCCGGGGCGACCTCGGCGGCGCGCCTCTCGAGCAACTCGCGGGAGCTCCCTAGGCCGATGAACACCACCTGCACGTCAGAGTGCGTCTCGCGCACCCGTGCGACGGCGTCGATGAAGATGTCGGCGCCGTGCATTTCGGACGCGGTGCCCGCGTACACGAGGTAGGGGTGCCCGATGTCGCGGGCAGGACCGTCGAGGGTGAAGAGTGTGTCGTCCGCACCGTTGCCGACGGTCACCACCGGCGACTGAACACCCAGCTCGGCCACGCGATCGCTGAACTCGTGCGACGCCGAGATCACAGTGGCCGCCCCGTTGAGCGCGAACAGCTCGACGCGGCGCAGGATAGACGCCACCATGCTCGGCTCGTCGATCGCCTCGACCGCATCCGACCAGACGTCGGCGAGGTAATAGACATACGGTATCCGCCGGATTCTGCACGCCAGGCGCATCGCGACCCCGGTGGTCGGCGGTGGTTCGACCACCACCACGTCGAGCCCGCGCGAAAACAGCACCCGGAAGAAGGCGGGCACGTCGAAGCTGGCGTATGGCAGATAACCACGCACGTACTGATTGCGGTCGCGCAGAACCGGGGCGCGGCGGATGTCGATACCGGCGTGATCGGGCACCTCACCCGAGTAGACGGCGGGGGGTCGTGCGGTGAGCACCCGCACCGTCGCCCCCGCATCCCGCATCGCGCGGGCCAGAACCCCGAGCCGGAACGACGCGGCTCCAGGCTCGGGTCCGTAGATTCGCGAGACCAGAGCCACGCGACGTCCGGCGAGCGCGTCGCGGAGTGCGTCGCCTGTACTCACGCGGCGATCCGAACGGGATCATCGGCCGACACCAGGCGCGGGATCAGTAGGAACATCAGGGCCCCATATGCTGCCGCACCGATCAGCCAGACGGCAGTGGGTCCAGGAACGCCATTCCACCACCATTCCGCCCCGGCGTCGAGGTTCGGGCTCGCGCCGTCGATGCCGGTGACGTAACGCCGGATCGTGAAATGGAGCGCGATGAGGTGCGCACCGGTGAGGGTGGCCGCGATCAGCACGGCTTGCAGGCGGGTGAGGCGCAGGATCCGCCCCTCGGGGGTGAGCATGAGAACCGCCGCCAGCAGCACGATCAGGGGAAGGAGGTACCGCGGCTGCACCTGCTCTCCGACCACATCGCCGCCCTGCTGCAGCACGTAGACCGGCAGGGCCCACAGCACCGCGAACACGCCGAGCGCGACGAATACGACGCGTCGCTCCTTCGTCGCGAGGGCGGTGAAGCAGACGACCGCGAAGACCGCGACCACCCCGAGCGGCACCACCCAGGGCAGCGACACGTCGAGCCAGCCCAGACCCCAGGTGCCCAGCACCCCCGTCCAGATGAAGGGGACGTTCACCAGGTTGTAGAGCAGCAGCGCGGCGCCCTCGAGTCCGCCGGAAATCTCGCCCGCCCCGCCGTTCGACCCGCCGGAGAAACCCCCGATGCCGCTCGACACCTGCCTGGCCGAGAGGAAGAACAGCAGGGCGATCAGACCCATCACGACGGGCAGGATCGACCGCAGCAGGAATGATCTCGTACGAGCGATTTTCAGCACCATCACCGCGGCGATCGCCAGCCCGACGAAGATCGCCGCATCGCCACGGGAGCCTGCGGCGATCATCACCGAGACGGCGAACAGGGCACCCAACGCGACGCGCCGTCGCCCGGTCGCCTCATACCAACCCAGCAGGGCGAAGAAGGCCGAGCCGACGCCCGTGAACGCCCACGTACTGGGGTTGTTCGACCCGAACAGCGACAGCCCGAGTGGCAGGGTGGAGAGCAGCCAGGTCCACAACAGGGCCGGACGGCGCCGCGGTGCCTGCAGGACGTAGATGGAGATGGTCAAGCCCAGGAAGAGGACGATGGCGAAGAGCCGCATCATCAGCGCCGAGGTCTGCACGTCGGCCCCCGCGAGCAGCCCGTTGACGGCGTAATAGACCGGAGGGTACTGGCGCCGCCAGTTGCCGCGGTCGGTGTCGGTGCGGGTGTCGCTGGCCCAGAGCCCGTCCTGGCAGGCGGCACTGCGCTCGGTGTCTCCGGTGAAGCAGTTGATATCGACAAG
>DATJFV010000026.1:0-33417 GCA_035495435.1 Pseudolysinimonas sp. | reverse complement strand
AGCTGCTGCTGCGCAACGCGGGCCGCGTACTGACCCGCGGGCAGCTGATCGACCGGGTCTGGGGCTCCGACTACTTCGGCGACACGAAGACGCTCGACGTGCACATCAAGCGTATCCGCTCGAAGATCGAGCAGAACCCGTCCGAGCCCGAACGCCTGGTGACGGTCCGCGGTCTCGGCTACCGCTTCGAGGCGTAGCCGGCCGTCGGCGGGTTGACCGGCCCCGTGCCGCGTGTGCTGGTCGAGGAGCGACGCAGCGGCGTATCGAAACCCCGACCGCTTAGCCCGCGGGCGTCTCGGTCGGGTTCGGCGTCGGGGTGCCCGTGAGGGTGGGCGTCGGCGTGGGAGTCGGCGTCGGCAGGTACGGCTCGTACTGCACGAGAGACGCGTCGAGCACCGGCACCTGGAGCTGCTTGCCCGCGTCGCTGCCGTACTGGAAGTAGATCGGCATGTTCGCGCCGGGCTCGGTGTCGATGCCGGCGAGGAACAGCTGACCGGCGTCGCCGAATCCGAAGTCGGTGCTGCCGTTCGCGTCGACCTTGAGGTCGAGAGTGGTCTTGTCGCCGCCCGACGAGAACTGCACGGTCAGGTCGACGGGCTTCTCGCCGACGTTCACCGCGGTGAAGAGCAGGTTGCCGTCGGCACCGTCGTCGGTGACGACGAGCGCGTTCGAGATGGTGACGTCGCCGATCCTCGTGCTCACCCCGTCACTCGCGTCATACGGCTTCAGCGTCGCCTGCGGCGTGATGAAGTTGCATCCGGCGAGCACGACGGCCAGGACGGCGGCGGCTGCGGCGGTTGCGACGAGGCGTGCTCTCACAGGACCCTCCAGATCGGATGAGCGGACTCCGAGCCCAGCCTACTGGCCCTGATCGCCGAGAGTTCCCTGTGATAAACTGGGAGGTCTGCGGAAGGAATAACTCCATGCTTTTTGAGGTCGGCGAGACAGTCGTTTACCCCCATCACGGTGCTGCCACGATCACGGAAGTCAAGAAGCGGGTGATCCGCGGCGAAGAGAAGCTCTACCTGAAGCTCAACGTCACTCAGGGTGACCTGACCATTGAGGTTCCGGCCGAGAACGTCGACCTCGTCGGCGTCCGCGACGTGATCGGCAAGGAAGGCCTCGACCGCGTGTTCGAGGTTCTGCGCGCTCCCTTCACCGAGGAGCCCACCAACTGGAGCCGCCGCTACAAGGCGAACCTCGAGAAGCTCGCCTCCGGCGATGTCATCAAGGTCTCCGAGGTCGTCCGCGACCTGTGGCGTCGCGACCAGGACCGCGGCCTGTCCGCCGGTGAGAAGCGCATGCTGGCCAAGGCCCGTCAGATCCTGATCAGCGAGCTCGCGCTCGCCGAGAAGACCGACGAAGAGAAGGCCTCGACCGTCCTCGACGAGGTTCTGGCGTCCTGACGCCGTCGCCGGTTGAGTAGGCCGTAGGCCGTATCGAAACCCGAGGTCGCTGGTTGAGTAGGCCGCAGACCGTGTCGAACCCCGCCGTGTCGAGACCGACCGTCGCCGTCATCGTCGTCGCCGCCGGCAGCGGAACCCGCCTCGGCCATGCCGAGCCGAAAGCGTTCGTCGAACTGCGCGGCATGCCGATCCTCGAGCACGCACTGAACGGCGTGTTCGACGCGCTCGATGAGGCGCAGGTGATCGTCGTGGCCCCGACGGCGAAACTGGCCGCGGCGCGCACGATCGCGACGCGCGCGGCCGGGCCGGCCGCCGCATCCGTCACCGTCGTCGCCGGGGGAGACACGCGGCAGGCCTCGGTCGCCGCGGGCCTCACCGCGCTCGCCGACGAGGTCGAGGTCGTGCTCGTGCATGACGCGGCTCGTGCGCTCGCCCCCGGTGCCCTGTTCGACCGGGTCGTCTCGGCCGTGCGGTCCGGGGGCGGCGTGATCCCGGCGCTGCCCGTGAGCGACACCATCAAACGCATCGACGCCCACGAGCGGGTGCTCGAGACCGTCGACCGGCGCGACCTGGTGCACGTGCAGACCCCGCAGGGCTTCCCGCGCGCAGAACTGGTGGACGCCTACGCGCGCGCATCCGCCGAGTTCACCGACGACGCCGCATTGTTCCAGGATGCCGGCGGCACGGTCAGGGTGGTCGAGGGCGAATCCCGCGCGTTCAAGATCACGACCGCGTGGGATCTGCGCCGCGCCGAGAACGTGCTCGGTGTGACCAGCTCGATCCGCACCGGCATCGGGGTCGACGTGCACGCCTACGACGACTCCGCCCCGCTCTGGCTCGGCGGGGTGTACTGGCCCGACGAGCCGGGGCTCGCCGGCCACAGCGACGGCGACGCCCTCATCCACGCCGTCTGCGACGCGCTGCTCTCGGCCGCCGGACTCGGCGACATGGGCAGCCGGTTCGGGGTCGATGATCCGCGGTTCGCGGGGGCCAAGAGCGAGGTGTTCCTGCGCGAGACTCTGGCACTGGTGGCCGGGTCGGGTTTCACGGTCGGCAACGTCTCCGTGCAGCTGATCGGCACGCGGCCGCGCGTCGCTCCGCGGCGCGGCGAGGTCGAGAGCCGCATGACCGCGCTCGTCGGCGCTCCGGTCAGCGTCGCGGCCACCACATCCGACGGGCTCGGCTTCACCGGCCGCGGTGAGGGCCTCACCGCCATCGCCACCGCGCTGCTCACCAGCTGACCCGCGAAACGCGGCGGGCGGCGAAACTAGACTCGACGGGTGACCGTCCGCCTCTACGACACCCGCACCCAGGGCCTGCGCGACTTCGAGCCGCTCGTGGCCGGCAAGGTGGGCATGTACGTGTGCGGTCCGACCGTGCAGTCGAGCCCGCACATCGGGCACCTGCGCAGCGCGCTCGCCTACGACCTGTGGCGGCGCTGGCTGAGCCACCGCGGCTACGACGTCACCTTCGTGCGCAACGTCACCGACATCGACGACAAGATCCTGGTGAACGCGGGCTTCGACGAGCGCACCCAGCAGGGGGAGCAGTGGTGGGCCCTCGCCTACCGCGTCGAGCTGGAGTTCACCGCCGGCTACAACGCCCTCGGCATGCTGCCGCCCACCTACGAGCCGCGGGCGACGGCGAGCGTGCCGCAGATGCAGGACATGATCGCCCGCCTCATCGACGCCGGTCACGCCTACGCCGCCGAGGACGGATCGGGCGATGTCTACTTCGATGTGAAGACCTGGCCCGCGTACGGCGAGCTGACCCGCCAGAAGCTCGACGACATGGCCGACTCGCCCGACGCGGCCACACGCGGCAAGCGCGACCCGCGCGACTTCGCCCTGTGGAAGGGCACGAAAGACGGCGAGCCGGACTCGGCGTCCTGGCCGGCGCCCTGGGGTGCGGGGCGGCCCGGATGGCACATCGAGTGCTCGGCGATGTCGCGCCGGTACCTGGGGCCCGCCTTCGACATCCACGGCGGCGGTCTCGACCTGCGCTACCCGCACCACGAGAACGAGTTGGCGCAGAGCAGCGCCGCCGGGGACGCGTTCGCGACCTACTGGGTGCACAACGGGCTGGTGAACATCGAGGGCCAGAAGATGTCGAAGTCGCTCGGCAACTCGGTGTATGCCAGCGAACTGCTCGCCGACGCCCGCCCCGTGGTGGTGCGCTACTACCTGGCCAGCGCCCACTACCGCTCGAACATGGACTACCACCACGGCGCGCTCGCCGAGGCCGAGGCGGCGTTCGCGCGGATCGAGGGCTTCCTCGACCGGGCCTCGTCGGCGCTCGAAGGGTCGGCGGGGGCGCTGCCGGGCGTGATCCCGGCGGCGTTCGGCGACGCGATGGACGACGACCTCAACGTGCCGCAGGCGCTGGCGGTGCTGCACGAGACGGTGCGGGCCGGCAACGTGGCGCTCGACGCCGGAGACCTCGGCACGGCGGGCCGGCTGCGCGAAGAGGTGCTGGCGATGACCGGTGTGCTCGGAGTCAACCCGCACGACCCGCGCTGGGCGCAGGCCGGTGACGGGGCGGCGGACGCAGCGCTCGGCACCCTCGTGCAGCGCCTCATCGACGACCGCGCGCGGGCGCGCGAGGCGAAGGACTTCGCCGCCGCCGACCGCATCCGCGACGAACTGACCGCAGCCGGGATCGCGCTCGACGACACCCCCGGCGGAACGAGATGGAGTCTCGATGGCTAAGCCCGGCCGGCCCGGATCCGGAAAGCCGAAGAAGAAGGGCGCGATCGTCGGAACCGGCGGTCACGGCCGCAAGGCGCTCGAGGGCAAGGGCCCTACCCCCAAGGCGACCGACCGCAGCTGGCACGTGGCCGGCAAGCGCAAGGCCGCGCAGGAGCGTCTCGAGGCGGCCCGTGCCAAGCACGGCAAGTCCGGCGAGCAGGCCCCCGCGCGGCGTGCACCGCGCCCCAAGAACAGCGACGACAGCGAGATGGTCACCGGCCGCAACTCGGTGGTCGAGGCGCTGCGGGCGAAGATCCCGGCGACCGCGCTTTACGTCGCGGCCCGCATCGAGTACGACGACCGGGTCAAAGAGGCGCTGTCGCTGGCCACCAAGCGCAACCTGCCCGTGCTCGAGGTGATGCGCCCCGAACTCGACCGGCTGAGCGGGCCGGACGCCGTGCACCAGGGGCTCGCCCTCAAGGTGCCGCCGTACGAATACGCCTACGCACCCGACCTTCTCGACGGCATCGTGTCGCGCGGGCAGGTGCCGCTGCTGGTGGCTCTGGATGGCGTGACCGACCCCCGCAATCTGGGTGCGATCGTGCGCTCCGTGGCCGCGTTCGGCGGGCAGGGGGTCATCGTGCCGCAGCGGCGCTCGGTGGGCATGACGGCATCCGCATGGAAGACCTCGGCCGGTGCCGCGTCCCGCGTCCCCGTGGCAATGGCGTCGAACCTGACCCAGACGCTGAAAGAGCTGAAGTCGCGCGGGCTGTTCGTGCTGGGCCTCGACGGCGGGGGAGACGTCTCACTGCCCGGCCTGGAACTCGCGACCCGTCCCCTCGTGCTCGTCGTGGGAAGCGAGGGCAAGGGCCTGTCCCGTCTGGTGACCGAGACCTGCGATGCCGTGGTCAGCATCCCGATCGAATCCTCCACCGAGTCGCTGAACGCGGGGATCGCGGTCAGCGTCGCGCTGTACGAGGTGTCGAAGCTGCGCGCTGCCGCCCGCGGCTAGGTCAGTAGCTGGCACGCCGTTCGCGCTCGCGTCATTCATCGCAGAGCTCGTAGGGGTTCTGTGCGCAGTGTGAGCTGCGCGGCGCCCGAATCTCACCTCTGTGAACACGGGCCGTAATCGGATCGTTTCGCAAACCTATTGTGAACACCCGCGAATTCTGTAAAGTGTCACTCAACGCCCGACGAGGGCCACCCGAACCCAACGATGGGACGACCGGAGAACGAGATGACCGACGCAAAGACGCGCACGAAGATCGCACCTGGGCGGCTGTCCATCCCCAAGGGGCTGGTCACCATGGTGGTCGCGACCGTCGTGATCATCGTCCTGGGCGCGTTGTTCGCGCCGTCGAGCGTCTCGCAGGGTGCGGTTCTCGGCATGCTGCCCTTTGCGGCCGTGCTCGCCATCGCCGGACTCGGTCAGATGCTCGTCGTGCAGCAGGGCGGTATCGACCTGTCGATTCCCGGAGCGATGTCCCTGGCGATCGTGATCGTCAGCCACGAACCCAACGGGGATGACGCGAAGTTGCTGCCCGCCGTCGTCCTGGCCGTCGTGTTCGCGATCGGGGCCGGTCTGGCCAACGGCCTGATGGTCGGCGTGCTCAAGCTGAACTCGATCATCGCCACGCTCGGAACGAACGCCCTGCTCTTCGGATTCGTCCTGGGCATCTCCGGCGGAACCCCGCGCGGAACGACGGACCTGCTGGCCTCCATCGCAGGCGACCTGTCATGGGGCATCCCCCGCTCCGTGATCTTCGCCGTCGGGGCCCTGATCGTGGTGCTGCTCCTGACCAAGAGGACTGTCCCCGGACGCCGCTTCGAAGCGATCGGGGCCAACCCTCTGGCGGCCCGTGCGACGGGACTCCGGGTGAAGCTGCACCAGACGCTCGCGTTCGTGTGGGCGCAACTGCTCTACTGCCTGGCAGGCATCCTGCTGGCCGGCATCACTGCTCAGCCCACCGCATTCCAGGGGAACGCCTACCTTCTCCCCGCTGTCGCGGTGGTCGTGCTCGGCGGCACCTCCCTCCTCGGCGGCAGGGGCTACCCCGTGGCGACCGTGGTCGCTGCGCTGTTCCTCAGCCAGCTCGACAAGCTCTCCTTCGCCCTCGGCGTGCCGTACGCCGCCCGCACCCTGCTGCAGGCGGCCGCGCTCACCATCGGTGTCGCGTTGTACAGCGTCGACTGGCAGGCCGTCCGAGCCCGGATCCGTGCCCGCTCGCGGGCCCTTCAGACCACCACATAACAACACAACCGCGACAGAGGCGTCGCGTACCCCAGAGTGAGGAATGAGAAACATGCAACCACGCAGAACCCGCGGACTGTTCGCAGTGGCCGTGGCAACCGCAGCACTTCTCCTGTCGGCGTGTAGCAGCGCCGGAGGGTCGGGCGACGACCAGGGCGGACCCCTGGCAGGTGCACCGAGCTGGTGCGGCTCGAAGCAGATCACCCTCGGGCTGCTCGACGGCTTCGGAGGAAACAGCTGGCGACTCGTGACCACGGCTGCGGGCGCGGACGAGGTCAAGAAGTGCCCGAGCGTGACGAACTACGAGTACGCCGATGGCCAGGGCGACACCCAGAAGGCCATCTCCGACATCCAGGGCATGGTCGCCAAGGGCGTTGACGCCATCGTGGTGTTCCCCGACGCCGGCGAGGCCATGCTGCCCACCCTGCGCGAGGCCTACCAGGCCGGCGTGGTCACCGTTCCCTACCGGGTCTTCCCCGGCGGCAAGGACGGCGTGGACTACGACGCCTGGATCGGTGCCGACTTCACCACCGACGGTCACAACTGGGCCAAGTGGATCCTGACCAACAAGCCGGACGGCGCGAACATCCTGTTCCTGAGTGGCCCGAAGGGCAACAGCCAGGGCCAGGACGAGTACGACGCTCTCAAGCAGGACCTGCCCGCGGACAAGTACACGTTCCTCGGCGAGTCCCCGTTCGAGCCCACCGACTGGGACCCGGCCAAGACGCAGCAGGTGCTGTCGGCGGCGATCGCCAAGTACCCGCAGATCGACGTCATCGTGTCGGACTTCGGCCCCTCGCTCGTCGGTGCGCTCCCCGAGTTCACCAAGAGCGGCCGCTCGATCCCTGCCCTGGTGACCTCGGACGGCAACGTGCTCGGCTGCTTCTACCAGGACAACAAGGACGCCAACCCGGACTTCCAGCTGTTCACGGTCGCGACCGGTAACGACAACGTCCGTCTGGCCGTGCAGTACGCGGTGGCCAAGGCCACCGGGGGAACCCTCCCCGACAGCACGGTGTTCGACGCCCCGGTGTTCGAGGACTCGGTGAGCAAGACGCCGAACGACGTCGAGTGCCGCGATGACCTGCCCGGTGACATCTACCTCTCCGCGGAGATGTCGCCCGAGGACCAGGCTGCGCTGCTGAAGTAACCGAGATGCCGCCGGGCCGGACGTGCCAGACACATCCGGCCCGGCGGGCATCCGCCTCCCGACTATCAAAGGACCCGGAGTTGACCACCAAGACCGCTGAAGCCCCGCCCGTCGTTCCCACGCTGTCGCTCGTCGGCATCTCCAAGAACTACGCCGGAGTCGCCGCCCTCACCGACGTGTCGCTCGAGGTCCTTCCCGGAGAGGTCCACGCCCTGCTGGGAGAGAACGGCGCGGGCAAGTCGACCCTCATGAACGTGGCGTCCGGAACGGTGCAACCCGATGCCGGAGTCATCAGCGCCCGCGGCGAGACCATCACCGACCTCGATCCGACGCGCGCCGCCGAACTCGGGATCGCGATCGTCCACCAGCACCCCGCCGTGCTTCCCGATCTGACCATCGAGGAGAACCTCCGGGTGGCCCTGCCGGCCAGCGTCTTCGCGTCCGGCAATCCGCATGACATCGCAACCGGGCTGCTCGAGGGGGTCGGGCTCAGCGTCCACCTCCAGGACCGCGTCGAAACCCTCAGCGTGGCGCAGAAGCACTTGCTGGAGATCGCGAAGGCTCTCGCCGTCCGGCCCGCGCTGCTGGTGCTCGACGAGCCCACCGCGCCCCTCGACCAGGACTCGGTCGATCTGCTCTTCGCCCGGGTTCGCGAGGTCGTCGGCCTCGGCACCTCGGTGGTCTACATCACCCACCGACTGGCCGAGGTGCGCGAAATCGCCGACCGGGTGACCGTTCTCCGCGACGGACGAGTGCGAGGGACCGCTGTCGTCGACGACATCTCCGACCACGAGTTGCTCGCAATGATCGTCGGCCGTCAGCTGGACTCTGCGTTCCCCCCGAA
Source organism: Pseudolysinimonas sp. (assembly GCA_035495435.1). Classification (GTDB taxonomy): domain Bacteria; phylum Actinomycetota; class Actinomycetes; order Actinomycetales; family Microbacteriaceae; genus JBDSKH01. The sequence continues at coordinate 25,079 of DATJFV010000026.1, read as the reverse complement.
GCTTCCGGCATCCGAGGACGCCCCGGAGATGCTCGACGTCACCGGGCTGACCGGCGAAGGCTTCGCAGATGTCTCGTTCTCGGCGCGCCGCGGGGCGATCATCGGCGTCGCCGGGGTCGTCGGCAACGGTCAGGCCGAGGTGCTCAAAGCCCTCGCCGGTCTGCAGGCTTTCACGGGCGATGTGGTGGTCGCCGGGAAGACCCGCACGGCCGGCGAGCTCCTCCACGGCGCGGCCTACATGCCGGCCGACCGCCATCGCGAAGGCCTGATGATGGACCTGGGCGTGCGCGAGAACGCCGCGATCGACGCGCTCTCGCGGTTCCTGCGCGGTCCACTCCTTTCGCGCCGCCGCGAGGTCGCCGTCGTCGGCGACACCCTGCAGTCGCTGGACGTGAAGGCCGGCTCGCTCGAGGCCAAGGTGTCCTCCCTCTCCGGCGGGAACCAGCAGAAGGTCGTGATGGCCAGAGCCCTGCTGTCGGAGCCCCTGATGCTCATCGCGGACGAGCCCACCCAGGGCGTGGATGTCGGAGCGCGCTCGGAGATCTACCGCATCCTTCGTGAGGTGTCGGCATCCGGCATCCCCGTCGTCGTCGCATCGTCCGACGCCAAGGAGCTCGAGGGTCTCTGCGATCACGTCATCGTCATGTCCCGCGGACACGTCGTCGCCAGCTTGTCCGGGGACGAGATCACCGAGGAGGGGATCATCGCGGCGGCTGTCACGTCGACGACCCACTCGGTCACGGTCGGGCGCGAGGCGGGGCGCGAACTCCGCTCCACCCGGCTGCGGCGCTTCATTCAGGGCGACTACGCCCCCACGGCCCTGCTCGGCATCGTGATTCTTGCGCTGGGGACGTTCATCTTCACTCAGAACGACCGGTACATCTCCGACTTCAACATCACCTCGATGCTGACAGCGGTCGCTGCGCTCGGTTTCATCGCACTCGGCCAGACCGTTGCGTTGCTGATCGGGGGCATCGACCTGTCGGTCGGGCCGCTCGCGGGATTCCTCGTGGTGGTGTCGTCCTTCTTCCTCACGGACGACCAACCGCCGGCCATGGTTCCCATCGGGCTCGGCCTGATGCTGCTGATCGCCGTGGCCACAGGTCTCGTCAACGGCGCGTTGATCCGTTTCGGGAAATTCACCGCCATCGCCGCGACCCTGGCGACCTACATCGCGCTGCAGGGTCTCAGCTTCATCCTGCGCGATGCGCCGGAAGGCTACATCAGCGGCTCGATCACCCAGGTCATCACGACCAAGGTCGGGCCTGTCCCGGTCGCATTCATCGTCCTGGTTGCGCTCGCCGTGGGTCTCGAACTGATGCTGCGCCGGCGTCGATGGGGCTGGCGCCTGCGCGCGACCGGCTCGAGCGAGGAATCTGCTCGGCGCATCGGCGTGCGCATCACGCCGACAGTGATCCTGGCGTACGTGACGGTTGCGGCGCTCACTTTCCTCGGCTCGCTGATGCTGATGGCGCGCATCGGTGTCGGTGACCCCGCGCAAGGGGTCAGCTACACCCTGACGAGCATCACGGCGGTCGTGCTGGGCGGCACCAGCCTTCTGGGCGGGCGCGGTACCTTCCTGGGAACGGTCGTCGGCGCCGTGCTTCTGGTTCAGGTGCTCAACGCGACCACGTTCCTGGGTCTCGACCAGACCTGGCAGTACATGTTCCAGGGCATCCTGATCCTCGCGGCCGCCATCCTGTACTCGATCGCTCGGGCACGCCGTAAGCGTCGTGCGGCGTGACGTGGCCGCAATTGTCACCGCGTATATTGGCGACTTGTAGACGGGAATCCTGACCACATGGACAATCTGGGCACGCGGCTGCGGGATATTCGCATCAAGTCCGGCCTTTCCTTGCGGGAACTCGCCCGGCAGGCTGAGGTCTCGCCGTCGTTCATCTCGCAGATCGAGAACGGCAAATCGCAGCCGTCGGTCGCGACCCTGTACTCGTTCTCGCGCTTGCTCGGAGTCTCGGTCGATGACCTCTTCGATGCCCGACGGGATGCGCCGGCGGCGGAGCCGGTGCTGGCAGCCGCGGTCCCGTCTCACGCCGCGGCGGGGGAGGCCGTGGACCGGGGTGGGCTGGTCAATCCGTCAGAGGCGTGGGTGCCCTCGGAGTACGCGAACCGAATCTCGGTCGTGCACCCCTCCCATCGTTCGCGCCTCACCATGGCTGCCGGCGTCGAGTGGGAACGGCTCGCCGCAACACCCGAGCACGACGTGAACTTCATGAGGATCGTCTACCGACCGGGAGCCACATCGACCAACAGTGGCGAACTGCTCTCCCACGCGGGTTATGAGTACGGCTACGTGATGCAGGGTCAGGTCGAGATCACCGTGGGCGATGAGACATTCACCCTTCGTGCGGGGGAATCGCTGGGCTTCGACTCGCTCATCCCCCACATTCTGCGCAACACGGGTACGGAAGACATGCACGGCATCTGGTTCGTGCACGGCGCGCACAGCTGACGTTTCGCCGACGGCGAGTCGGCCCTCCATTCAGTTGTGCTGAACGGATGCCGCGCAGCGTTGTCGGCGGACGCCGACTCCAGAATCGGCCAGAAAACGGCCGCAATTTGCGCAATTTCCGGGATTCAGCCCGACCACATCGCTCGGTACACGAAACGTTGCGCTACACAGGACGGCATGTGTAAAGTGACACTACACAGCGACCCACCCACTGAACACCGGCTGCAAAGGAGCAGACCATGACTCGACGACTCGACGGCAGAACCGTCGTGGTCACGGGCGGTGCATCAGGTATCGGTGCGGGCATCTCGGCCGGTCTGGCCGCAGAGGGCGCAGCCGTCATGATCGCCGATCTCAACCTCGCCGCCGCAAGCGAGGTCGCCGACCGGATCAACGGTCTCGGGGGCTCCGCCATCGCGACGGAAGTCGATGTCACCGACCGCAGTGCGGTGGCCCGCGGGATCCAGCACGCCGTGACGACCTTCGGCCGCATCGACGCGTACTTCAACAACGCCGGGCTGAACGCTCCGATGCCGTTTCTCGAGATCACCGACGACAACTTCATGATGCTGATGAAGGTGAACGCGCTCAGCGTCCTCATCGGCACGCAGGAAGCCGCCAAGCAGTTCATCGCCCAGGGAACGGGCGGCAAGGTCATCAACACGGCGTCGATCGCCGGTCGTCAGGGCTTCGCCAGCTTCGCGCCGTACAGCGCAACGAAAGCGGCGGTGATCTCCCTCACACAGGCGGGTGCTCGCTCGCTCGCCGGCCGCGGGATCACGGTCAACGCGTTCGCACCCGGCGTCGTCGACACTCCGCTCTGGGAGAAGCTCGACGCGGATCTCGATGCGATGGGCGAAGACGAATCGAAGTTCGATCGCATGGCCGCCGGGATCCTCCTCGGTCGACCCGCGACTCCTGCAGACATCGTGCCGACGGCGATCTTCCTCGCCGGCCCCGACTCCGACTACATCACCGGTCAGGTGATCCCGATCGAGGGCGGCATGATCCTCGTCTGAGGATCCCGTCCCGCTGTCAGCGAAAGGCACACGAGCGTCATGAAGAACACGGGGACCACAGGTTCGAACGCTGTCGACTGGGAGCAGCGTGTCGACTTCGACCGCCTGCGCAGTGAGCGCCTGGCGCGGCTCAAGGCCGAGCTCGAGCGCAGCGACCTGGGCGCGCTGCTCGCGTTCGACTTCTCCAACATCCGGTACATGACCGCGACCCACATCGGTACGTGGGCCATGGACAAGCTGATCCGCTTCAGCCTGCTGACGCGCAACACCGACCCCATCTCGTGGGACTTCGGCTCGGCTGCGAAGCACCACAAGCTCTATAACCCCTGGCTCGATGTCACAAGCGCCGAGATGGACGCCGACCCCAACGCCCCGCACGAGGGCGCCATGCGCCCGCGGCTGGAGTCGGGTGCACGCGCCGGCATCTCGACACTGCGCGGTGCCTTCATCCCCGACGCCGGCATCGCTGAAGAGCTGGCGCGCAAGATCAAGCGCGAGCTCGAGAAGTTCGGCGTCGCCGACCAGCCGCTGGGGGTCGACGTCATCGAGTTGCCGATCCTCTTCGCCCTGCAGCAGCAGGGAATCAACGTTGTGGACGGCCAGCAGGTGTTCATGGAGGCTCGGCGCATCAAGACCGGCGACGAGATCCGCCTGCTCACGCAGGCCGCCTCGATGGTGGACGCCGCCTACGAGGAGCTCTACCGATTCCTGCGGCCGGGGGTGCGCGAGAACGAGGCCGTCGGCCTCGTCGCCAAGACCCTCTACGACCTCGGCTCGGAGTACGTCGAGGGCGTCAACGCGATCTCTGGTGAGCGCTGCAGCCCGCACCCGCACGTGTTCAGCGACCGCCTCATCCGCCCCGGTGACCCGGCGTTCTTCGACATCCTGCACAGCTTCAACGGCTACCGCACCTGCTACTACCGCACCTTCGCGGTCGGCTCGGCCTCCACCGCTCAGCGCGACGCCTACACCCGCGCCCGCGAGTACATGGACCGCGCCATCGCGCTGGTGCGGCCCGGTGCGACGACGGCCGACATCGTCAGCGTCTGGCCGACCGCTCAGGAGTTCGGCTTCGCCGATGAGGAGGCCGCGTTCGCGCTGCAGTACGGCCACGGTGTCGGCCTGTCGATCTGGGAGAAGCCGATCTTCAGCCGCCTGGTGTCGCTCGAGCACCCGGAGGAGCTGAAGGAGGGCATGGTCTTCGCCCTCGAGACCTACTGGCCCTCGAAGGACGGATGGGGCGCCGCCCGCATCGAGGAGGAGGTCGTCGTCACCGCCGATGGCTGCGAGGTGATCACCAAATTCCCGGCCGAGGAGCTGATCGTCGCCGGCAAGCGCTACTACACCGTGGACGGGCCCCTGAACCTCGAGCGCGACGCCCAGTCGCACCTCAACACCATGTGGGGGCGGGGCGAGGAATGAGCCAGCAGATCCCGGCAACCATGGCGGCCGCGGTCTACCACGGTCGCGGCGATGTGCGCATCGAACAGCGCGCGGTTCCCGCTCCTGGCGATGGCGAGGTCCTGGTGCGTGTTCTGCGCACCGGGATGTGCGGGACCGACGCGACCGAGTGGCGGGCCGGACCGATTCTGTTTCCGAGCACGCCGCACGTGCTGGGGCATGAGTTCGTCGGAGAGGTGGTGCAGTCAGATCTCGATCGCTTCCCCGTGGGCTCGATCGTCGCGAGTGGCGCCGGCGTGTCCTGCGGCGAGTGCGCGCGGTGCCTCGAGGGGCGCACCAATCTCTGCCTGAACTACTACACACTGGGTCTCAACGCGCCCGGCGGCATGGCCGATTTCGTCGCCGTGCCCGCCTCGACTCTGGTGCCGGTGCCCGCGGGACTCGACCTCGACCGGGCGGGGCTCGCGCAGCCACTGGCCGTCGGACTGCATGCCGCGCGTCGCGCGGGTGTCCGTGACGGCGACCGCGTGGTGCTCATCGGGGCCGGAGCGATCGGCACGTTCGTCCTCGCCGGGCTCCAGCATCTGCACCGCGCCGAGGTGACCGTCGTCGACTTCGCGGGTGCTCGCCTCGAGCGCGCGCAGCGGCTCGGAGCAACGCGCGTCGTCCCGGCCGGCGGTGACACCGCGGGCGAGGTTCGAGCCGCGCTCGGTGGTCCTGCGGATGTCGTGATCGAGGCCAGCGGAGCGCCCGGACAGCTGGCGACGGCTCTGTCGCTGGTGCGCCCCGGAGGAACGATTCTGCAGGTCGGCTTGCCTCATGGCGAGCAGCAGCTCGATGTGCACTCCCTGGTGCTCAGGGAGATCGCCCTGCTGGGCACCCTCGCGCACGTCTGCGGTGAGGACCTCGCCCCCGCGCTCGACATCCTGGCAACGACCGGCCTCGGCGCCGAACTGCTGGACTCCGTGCACCCCCTCGACGACCTGGCGCACCTCCTGGAGGAACTCGCGTCCGGCCGGATCGAGGGCAAGGTGCTGTTCGATCCCACCCTCCCGACTGCTCTGGAAGGAATCCGATGAAGGCCGCTGTCTTCCATGCCCACCACGACATCCGCGTGTCGGACGTCCCCGCGCCCGATGGGGCCGGTCCGGGCCAGGTGCTTCTCAGACCGTATTGGTGCGGTATCTGCGGGACTGACCTGCACGAATACGCGATGGGTCCGATCGTCATCCCGACGGCCCCGCATCCGCTGAACGGATCGACCGCACCCCAGATCCTCGGTCACGAGTTCTCGGCGGAGATCGTCGAGGTCGGTGCCGGCGTGACGCACCTGAAACCGGGTCAGAGGGTTTCAGTGATGCCCCTTCTCTATTGCGGCGAATGCTACTTCTGCCGCCGCGGGCTGAATCACCTGTGCCAGCGCATGGCCTGCGTCGGACTCAGCTACGGCTGGGGCGGCATCGCGGAACTCGCCGCCGTTCCCGCGTCGCACGTCAGCGTGCTGCCGGACTCGGTCAGCGACCTGCAGGGGGCGCTGGTCGAGCCTGCGGCGGTCGCCGCGTACGGCGTCGACGTCGCCCAGGTGCGCGCCGGCGACACCGTGCTGATCACGGGAGCCGGGCCGATCGGGGCGCTCGCGGCGCTCTACGCCGGCTCGGTCGGGGCTCGGGTCTTCATCTCCGAGGTCAATCCCACGCGCGCGGCTCTTGCCCGCAGCCTCGACGTCGGTGAGGTGCTCGACCCCACCCGGGACGATGTCGTGACCGCTCTGAAGGACGCCACCGACGGCGTGGGAGCCGACGCCGTGATCGAATGCTCGGGCAACGAACGCGCGTTGCAGACGGCGCTCGCCGCCGTGCGGTCGGCGGGACGCGTCTCCCAGACCGGACTGCACACCAAGGCAGCCTCGATCGAGCCGATGCAGCTGTCAGAGCACGACATCACGCTGGCGGGTACCTGGTGCTACCCGGTGACCGACTGGCCGCGGATCATCGACCTGATCGCTCGGGGCCGTTACCCGGTCGAGAAGGTGGTGAGCGCCCAGATCTCCATGGACGACATCGTCGAGAAGGGCTTCGAGACACTGCTGTCGCCCACCGGCGACCAGGTGAAGGTGCTGGTGAACGCGCGATGAGGGCACTGCGTTACGTCGAGCAGAGCATGCCGAGCGTCGACGAGATGGAGATTCCGCGGATCGCCGATGACGAGGTGCTGGTCGCCGCCCGTGCGGTCGGCGTCTGCCACTCCGACATCGACCTGCTCGAAGGCCGGTACATCATCCCGTTCAGCTACCCGATCATCCCCGGGCACGAATGGTCGGGGCAGGTCGTCAAGGTGGGGTCCGCGGTCAGCGGGTTCACGGTCGGCGATCGCGTCGTCGGCGAATGCGTCATCGGCGAGGACCACTTCGGCTTCTCGATCAGCGGTGCCGCCGCAGAGTATTTCGTCGCGAAGCCGAGCTGGCTGCACAAACTGCCCGACGGTGTCTCGTACACCGTCGGCGCACTGGTCGAGCCGTTCAGTGTCGCCTACTACGCCCTGCGCACTGCGGGGAACGTCGACGCCAGCGACGTGCTCGTCGTGCTCGGTGCCGGCCCGATCGGTCTCGCGGTGACGGCGGCGGCCGCCGCTCTCGGTGCCACCACGATCGTGGCGGAACCCACCGAGATGCGCAGGAACTCGGCACTGGCTCTGGGCGCGAAGCACGCGGTCGACCCCGCCGATCTCGATGCGACACTGGCGGAGGTATCCGGAGGCCGTGGTGCCGACGTCGTCGTCGAGGCCAGCGGTCGTCCGGAGGTGATGGCGCGAGCTCTGGAGCTCGCCGCGTTCCGGGGACGCGTGGCCTACATCGGCATCGATGTCGGACGGGAGGCACCGGCCAAGCTCGGCCTCATCCAGTCGAAGGAGCTGCGCATCACCGGCACGATCGGCTCGCCGGGTGTCTGGCCCGAGACCATCCGCTTCCTGGCTGCCACGGGCATCGACCTCTCGCCGCTCGTCACCGATCGCTACACGATCGACACGGCACTCGACGCCATCGAGGCGGCGCATCATCCCGCGCCCACCACCATCAAGGCGCACATCGAATTCGACGCGGAGGTACCGGCATGAGCGCAGCAGGAGGAAAGACCGCCCTCGTGGTCGGTTCGACAGGAATCGCCGGGCAGTCGGTGAGTCGTCAGTTGGCGGCGGCCGGGTGGCAGACCTGGGGTCTGTCGCGCAGCGGTTCGGTCGTGATCGACGGCGTGACCAACCTGACCGCCGACCTGCAGGATCCGGCGGCACTGGCCGCCGCACTCGACGGGGTGGCGCCGGAGCTGGTCATCATCACCGCCTGGACCCGCCATGACACCGAGGCCGAGAACATCCGCGTCAACGCCGGTGCCGTTCGCAACCTGCTCGCGGCGCTGGAGCCGAAGAAGTCGGTGCGCCACGTGTCGCTGATGACGGGGCTGAAGCACTACCTCGGCCCGTTCGAGGCGTATGGCAAGGGTGTGATGGCGGAGACCCCGTTCCACGAAGAGGAGCCCCGTCTCGACTACCCGAACTTCTACTACGCGCAGGAGGACGAGTTGTTCGCGTCGGCAGCGCGGAACGGGTTCACGTGGAGCTCCCACCGTGCCCACACCGTGTTCGGCTTCGCGACCGGCAACGCCATGAACATGGCGCTGACGCTCTCGGTCTACGCCGCGATCTGCCGCGAGACCGGCGAGCCGTTCATCTTCCCCGGATCGCGCGAGCAGTGGGACGGCCTGACGGACATCACCGACGCCGACCTCCTGGCCGAGCAACTGATCTGGGCCGGCACTCGCCCGGAGGGCGAGAACGAGCCGTTCAACATCGTCAACGGAGATGTGTTCCGGTGGCGGTGGATGTGGCCCCGTCTGGCCGCCTACTTCGATCTCCCGTGGGAGGGCTTCGACGGCGAGGCTCGGCCGCTGGAGCCCCGCATGGGTGCCGCCCCCGAGATCTGGAAGCGCATCGCCGAAAAGCACGGGCTGGTCGAACCGGATGTGACCCGGCTCGCGTCGTGGTGGCACACCGACGGTGATCTCGGGCGCAACATCGAGTGCATCACCGACATGACCAAGAGCCGTTCGGCCGGGTTCCTCGGATTCCGCGACACGACCCAGAGCTTCATCGACAAGGCCGACCGCTACCGCGCCGCCCGGATCATCCCGTGACTCGGGTCGCCATCGTCGGCACCGGCGCGAACGGGGCCTCGATCGGCGCCGATATGACCCGCGCCGGACACGATGTGGTGTTCATCGAGCAATGGCCTGCCCACGTCGAGGCGATGCGGAAGAACGGCCTGACGGTGGAGTGGGACCTCGCTGAGCATGCGACCGAGGTCACCGAGGTCAACGCGATCCACCTCTGCGAGGTCGCAACGCTGCGCCAGGTGTTCGACGTCGTCTTCGTGATCATGAAGGCGTACGACACGACCTGGGCGACCCAGCTGATCAAGCCGCTGGTGGCATCCGACGGTGTGGTGGTCGGCCTGCAGAACGGCATGAGCGTCGACGACATCGAGAGCGTGATGGGACCCGAGCGCACGATGGGCGGCGTCATCGAAATCGCCTCGAACATGTTCGAACCCGGAATCGTGCATCGCGAGACATCCCGCGAAGCCGCGTGGCTGGCGGTCGGCGGCATTCATCCCGCGACGATGGACCGGGCCGGGGCTGTGGCCGAACTCCTGACCCCGACCGCACGCGTCGAGGTGAGCGACGACATCCGCTCCTCCAAATGGATGAAACTCGCCGTCAACGCTGCCGAGCTGGTGCCGTCAGCGATCCTCGACCTCGCGCTCGCCGACGCGGTGGCACTACCGGGAATGCGCGAATTCATGGACGAGTGCGCGCGCGAGGCGCTGCGTACCTGCATCGCCACCGGCAGCAGGCTCGTGCCGGTGTTCGGCTTCGAGAATGCGGAAACGGACGACATCGACGCCTACGCACGGCGTCTCTATGACGCGGTGCTGACCCACTACTCGACCCCGACGACCCGCACCACCGTCTTGCAGGACTGGATGAAGGGTCGCCGCGCCGAGATCGAAGAGATCAACGGATTCGTGGTGCGCGAACAGGAACGGGTGGGCGGGCACGCCCCCCACAACAAGCGTGTGATCGAGATCGCGCGTCGGATCGAGGCGGGGGAACTCGAGGCGCGCCCCGAGAACGTCAGCCTGCTGGTTCAGTAACAGGGAGAGTGAGATGGCATTCCAGGCGATACATCACACCGGCATCATCGTCAACAACCTCGACAGGTCGATCTACTTCTACCACGACCTGCTGGGGCTGCCGATTCTGACCGAACCCAGCCCGTGGTTCTCCGGGCCGGAACTCGAAAAGGGCGTCGGCGTCCCCGGGGGATCCTTGCGGCAGTGCAACCTGCTGGTCGGAGAGGGGCACGTGCTGGAACTGCTCGAGTACGGGAATCGCCCCGCGGACAACCTCGAGGTGCAGCCGCAGAACCGGCTCGGCGCCATGCACGTGGCCCTCAAGGTCGATGACATCAACACTGTGGTGGCGGAGCTGACCGCGAAGGGGGTCGAGTTCCTCTCCGCGCCGAATGTGGTTGATGAGGGAGTGCTGGCGGGCTGGCGGTGGATCTACTTCCACGACCCCGACGGCGTCACCATCGAACTGGTGGAAGAGGCGTACACGACCGCGCACGAGGAGGCCATCGCCGCCTACCTGGCGTCGAGGCCGACCCTGGAGTCACTAGTCTGACCAGCATGATCGCCCATGTCGTCACCATCACCTGGACAGAAGGCGGTCACCCGGACCCCCTCGGGCTCAGCGAGGCGCTCCGTGCGGCCGCAGCGAGCGTGCCCTCGATCGCCTTCTATCGGGTGGGCGCAACGCTCAATCTGCGCCCCGGGGCCGACTTCGGGGTCGTCGCGATCGCTGACGATGCCAGCGGTTTGGCCGCGTATCTCGACGCTCCCGTCCACATCGACATCGTCGAGCGAGACATGAAGCCGTACATCGCGACCCGGCAGGCCGTGCAACTCGACATCGGCGACGTCCCCTTCGCGATGCCGGGCGCGGGTGCCTAGACCTTCGCGCGCCAGTCCTCCTCCTCGCCGTCGTCCTCGACGAGTGCGGTGGGGGCGGTGAAGACGCCCGTGACCGGGCCGACGACCGTGACCTCGTCGCGCCGGTGGCGCAGCACATCGTCGATGTAGGACGAGAGCGCCTCGGCCAGGGGCACGTTGCGGCCCTCACGCTGCGACATGTACCAGCGGTGGTCGAGCAGCTGGTGGAACATCTCGGCGGGCTCCAGCTTGCCGCGCAGCTCTTTCGGGATGGCGCGGATCACCGGCTCGAACACGCGCGCCAGCCATTCGTGCGCCACCACCTCCTCGTCGAGGTCCTTGCGGTCGCCGGTGGCCCGGTACGCGTCGAGGTCATTGAGCAGGCGGCGGGCCTGGTTCTCACCGGCATCGAGCCCCGTCAGCCGCAGCAGCCTGCGGGAATGGTGCCCGGCATCTACCACTTTGGGCTGGATGCGCACCTGCGTGCCGCCCTCGGTCTGGGTGATCGAGAGCTCTTCGATGTCGAAACCGAGGTCGTTGAGGCGTTCGACCCGCTGATTGATGCGCCAGCGTTCGGCCTGCGGAAAGGTCTCGGCGACGGTCAGCTCGTCCCACAGGTTGCGATACGCGGTGACGATGCCGTCGGCGATCTCGACCGGGTCGATCTCGTCCTCAAGCCGCCCACCGGCCTGCAGGTCGAGCAGTTCGCCGGCGATGTTGACCCGCGCGATCTCGAGATCATTCTCGCGCTGCCCCTTCGACAGCCCGCCGTCGTACAACTTGCCCGTCTCGGCGTCGACGAGGTAGGCCGCGAATGCGCCCGCGTCGCGCCGGAAGAGCGTGTTCGACAGCGACACGTCGCCCCAGAAGAAGCCCTGCACGTGCAGCCGGGCGAGCAGCACCGCGAGGGCGTCGACGAGGCGGGTCGCCGTGTCGGGGCGCAGCGCCTGCGAGTAGAGCGCCCGGTAGGGGAGGGAGAAGCGCAGGTGCCGGGTGACGAGGGCGGGGGCGAGTTCTTCGCCGTCGTCGGCGACCCGCCCCGTGATCACCGCGACCGGTTCGACGCAGGGAACGTCGAGGCGCTGCAGCGTGCGCAGCAGGTCGTACTCGCGCTTCGCGAGCTCGGCCGAGGTCTCTTTCACCGCGATCACGTAACCGCCGAGGTGCACGAAGCGGACCAGGTGCCGCGAGATGCCCTTGGGCAGCGCCGCGATGTACTCCTCGGGCCAGATCTCGAGGGGCAGGTTCCACGGCAGGTCGAGCAGCGCCGGGTCGGGCACCGCCGACGTGATCGAGAGCGCTTGGGTCATCCCCCTAGTGTGGCGGATGCCGCTAGCGGTGAACGAGGGCTCCTGCGGTCGGCAGGCCGCCGTCGGTCGTCTCGGTGTCGACCCGATCCAGCACGAACCAGATCGCATGAACTTCGTGCTCGGAACTGTTCCAGAACCGGTGTGGTGTGCTCGAGTCGAACGCGATCGTGTCGCCAGTGTGCAGTCGGGACCGCTCGAATCCGACCTGCACGTCGAGCTCGCCGGCGATGATCAGGCCGTATTCCCTGCCGATGTGACGCACCAGGTCTGTGGGCGGCTGTGCACCGGGTGCGGGTGCGTACACCACCTCCAAGAACTCGGACGACGGCTCTGCCTTGGCGGTCAGTCGCTCCCAGCGCGGCCCCGCGTCGAGCTGCAGGGTCGGTCGGTCGGCCCTGCGCAGCACGACACCCGCGGCCTCCAACGGGTCGCCGTCCGGCGGATTCGGGCTCTCACTCGTTGCGGGGACGGGGCTGGCTTCGGTAACGCGATCGTCGGGTTCGAACAGGCTGTCCATCGAGATACCGAGCTCGTTGGCGACCGTGTACAGGGCCCGAACACTGAACGAGGCGAGACCGCGCTCGACCTGCGAGACATGCCCCGGGGACACATCGACGCGGCGGGAGAGCTCACGAACGCTCATGCCGAGCGCCTCGCGGGCGAGACGGATGCGCTCGCCGACGATGCTCCACTCGCCGTGGTCCTCGGCTGCCATGACTCTGCGCTCCCACCTCGCGGCGGCTCACTGGCAACCACGGACTGTTCTGTATCTGTAAACGAGTGTACCGGGCCGAGTGAAAGTGGTGCCGAGATCCTCGACAACATCTCGAAAGCTGCCGCAAACGTTCCGCAGCGAAATACGAATCACCGTCGAGTTGCGTGAAATCTCGGAACGTGTACTGTGTAGCGAAACACTGACGACGTGGTCAGCACATTCTCGCTCCGGCGGGCGGCTGACACCGACGAAGAACGGATGCGGGAATGGACTCCACTCGACTCGCCGGCAAGAACGTGCTCATCACCGGTGGTGCGCAAGGCATGGGCGCGGCGATCGGCAAGCACCTCGCGGCCCAGGGCGCGCAGGTCTGCCTGGGCGATCTGAACGTTGACGGCGCGCGCGCGATCGTGGACGAGATCATCGCGGCGGGCGGCCAGGCCACAGCGGTCAGCCTCAACGTGACCGATCGCGAGAGCGTGGCAGCGGCCGTCGCGCACACCGCCGCCGAGTTCGGCAGCATCAACGTGCTGCTGAACAACGCCGGCATCAACAAGCCGATGTTCTTCCTCGATGCGACCGACCAGAACTGGAACGCGATCATGGGCGTCAACGCCTACGGCACGTTCGTGTGCATGCAGGAAGCCGGCAAAGTCATGCGGGCCCAGGGCAAGCAGGAGTGGCCCTACAAGATCGTGAACGTCGGATCGATCCTGTCGCGGGACGCGTTCATCGACAGCTCCGTGTACGCGGCGAGCAAGCATGCCGTGCTCGGTCTCATCCGTGCCGGCGCGAAATCCCTCATCGAGTTCGGAATCACCGTGAACGGCTACGCGCCCGGTGTCGTGCGCACCGAGATGTGGGAGCAGCTCGACAAGGAACTCGTCGACATGGGCCTGTTCGACAAGCCCGGCACCTCGATGGACACGATCGCCGCGAACGCGATCCCCATGGGCCGGTACTCCTACCCGCAGGACATCGTCGGCACCGCCGCGTTCCTCGTCAGCCCCGACAGCGACTACATGACCGGGCAGCTGATTCAGATCGACGGCGGAATGGTGATGGCCTGAGGCGATCATGGTGCACTCAACGCAGAATCAACCCGCGGCGATCATCGCTGACCGCATCAGCAAGCGCTTCGGCGGTGCGGTCGCCGTCGACGGAGTGTCGCTCTCGGTCGCGCCCGGAGAGATCCACGCGGTCGTCGGCGAGAACGGCGCCGGGAAGTCGACGCTGATGCGGATCCTCGCCGGCGTGATCCCCGCCGACCAGGGCGAGATCCGGGTCGGGACGGAGCTCCTCTCCGGAGGGCCGCGCGCCGCGCTGGCGGCCGGGGTCGCGCTGGTGCACCAGGAACTGAGTCTCGTGCCCGACATGAGCGTTGCCGAGAACATCCTGCTGGGTTCGACACCCACCGCCGCGGGGTTCGTGCGTCGTGCCCCCATGCGCCGCATCGCGCAGGCAGCGCTGGACGAAATCGGCATCGAGGTGGACCTCGACGAGCCCATCGCGCGGCTCTCGGTGTCGGTGAGGCAATTCGTCGAGATCGCCCGTGCGGTCGCCCGCAAGCCACGGGTGCTCATCCTCGATGAGCCCACCGCGACCCTCACTCCTGCCGAGACCGACCATCTGCTCCAGATGCTGGAGCGCCTGGCGGCGGCAGGCATGGCGATCATCTACATCTCGCATCGCATTCCCGAAGTGTTCCGGCTCTGCACCGTCGTCACGGTGCTGCGCGACGGAAAAGTGATCCAGTCCGGGCCGGTCGCCGAGACCACGCCGCGCGAGGTGATCTCGGCCATGGTCGGGCGCGAGCTCGCGCGCGATCTGGCGGGGGAGCACACCAGCCGTCAGCCCGGCGAGGTGGTCCTCAAGGCAACGGGAATCCGTGCGCCGCGGGTGAACGGAGTCGATCTGGAGATCCGCTCGGGGCAGATCGTCGGCCTCGGCGGCCTCGTCGGCGCGGGACGCACCGAGCTCGTGCGAGCCATCATCGGCGCGGACCCGCGCATCGCGGGCACGGTGACGATCGCCTCACGAGGACGCTCACGTCAGATCCGGGACTATCAGGTGGCGGTGCGCTCGGGGGTCGGCTATGTCCCCGAAGAACGCCGAAGCGACGGACTCGCTCTGACCATGAGCGTCGTCGACAACGTCGCTCTCCCCAACCGGGCAGCCCTGTCGACGGCGGGCGTTCTGCGCCGCCGGCGCATCACCGACTACGTCGAGCGCCTCGCCGACGCCGTCGGGCTGCGACCGCCCAAGATTCAGCGCGATGCCGGGCAGTTCTCCGGCGGTAACCAGCAGAAGATCGTCATCGCCAAGTGGTTGGGTCGTCAGCCCGCTCTCATGGTGCTCGACGAACCGACCCGCGGTGTCGACGTGGGTGCCAAAGCGGAGATTCATCGGCTGATCCGGGGTTTGGCCGCCGAGGGCGCCGCGGTGCTGTTCGTCAGTTCCGATCTGCCCGAGTTGCTCGACCTCGCCGATCTCATCCACGTGGTGCGCGACGGCACGATCGTCGGCAGCCTCACCCGCGAGCAGGCCGACGAGCGCAGCGTGATGTCGCTGGCCTCCGGCGAGAAGGCGGTGGTGGCGTGATGGCCGAGTCCACTCTGAGGGAGTCGATCGTGGCGCCGACGACGGCCCCGGCGCCGGCGTCTCGTGGTGCCCGTGTGCTGCAATTCGTCGCCGATCGCGGAATCGTCGTCTTCACGGTCGGGCTGATCGTGTTCGCGATCGTCTTCGTGAACGGGTTCGCGTCGGTCTCCAACGTCTCGGACGTCTTCTACCGTGCTGCCCCGATCGGCATCGTCGCCCTCGGGATGACGTTCGTCGTCATCAGCGCGAACTACCTCGATCTCTCGGTGGTGGCACAGGTCGCGACCGCTGCCGTGATCTTCATCGGCGTCAGCAACCAGGCCGGCATCATCGCGGCGGTGCTGGTGGCGATCGTGGTCGCCCTCGTCTATGGGCTGGTCAACGGGATCGCGGTCGGATACTTCCGGGCCAATGCGGTCATCGTCACGCTCGCGACGACATTCATCGGTCTGGGCATCTTGCGGTGGCTATCGGGAGGAAGCATCTTCTTCGGCCCCGATGGCGGCATCGTTCAGAGTCTCGGGCAGGCGAAGGTCGGGCCGGTCCCGCTGTCGGCGATCGTGCTGATCGCGATGGCCGTGATCCTGGGCTTCGTCCTGCAGAAGACCACGTTCGGCTTCGCCATCCGGTCCTACGGATCGAACAAGGCCGCCGCGCGCCTCGCGGGAGTGCAGACGGGTCGCCTCGTGGTCGGCGCGTTCATCATCACCTCGCTCTCGGCCATGGTCGCGGGCTTCGTGCTCGCCGCGTTCTCCAACACCGCCGTCTCGTCGATGTCGGATGGCTACGACTTCCGAGCCCTGGCGGCGATCATCATCGGCGGAACAAGCGTGTTCGGTGGTCGGGGCAGCGTGCTGCGGACATTGCTCGGGGTGGTGTTCGTCAGCGTGCTGACGAACATCCTCGTCTTGTCGGGGATGGGGTTCGGCCTGCAGCAGGTCGCCATCGGCGCTCTGATCGTGATCGCGGTGTCGGTGGACGCCCTGGCCCGAAAGCTGGTGAAGAGCTGATGCCCGATCTCACCCGACTGCGCGCGGTCCTCGCGCGCCGCACCGAAGGCCGGGCAGTGGTACTGCTCATCGCGGTCCTCGTCGCGGCGGTCGCCTTCGAACCGGTGGTGTTCTCGTCGTTCCAGGTCGTGCTCGGCCGCGTCGCGCTCATCGGGCTCGTCGCGCTGGGCCTGACCGCGGTGATCCTGCTGGGCGAGCTCGACCTGAGCGTCGCCAGCACCCTCGCGCTCTCCGGCGTGGTGATGGCGAGCATTCCCGATCCGGTGCTCGGTGTGGTGGCTGCTCTCGCAACCGGCCTCGTCGTGGGCCTGATCAACTCGTTCTTCGTCGTGGTGGTCGGCATCAACTCCTTCATCGCCACGCTCGGGATGCTGTTCGCACTGCGGGGGGCGGCATTCGTGCTCTCCGGTGAGGAACCGGTGCGCCTGACCAACATCGATGCCGGCATCGCGTTCGGCGCACCGCTGATCGGCCCGCTCACACCCCGCGTCCTGCTGTTCTTCCTGGTCTTCGCGGCGTTGCAGGTGTTCCTCAGCCGCACCCGGATCGGCCGTGAGTTCTACGCCGTCGGGGGCAACCGGCAGGCCGCGATCGACGTCGGAATCCCGGTGCGGCGACGCCTCGTGCTCGGTTTCCTGATCTCGGGGGTCGTCGCGTCGCTCGCCGGCGTGATCAACACGCTCGAGCGCACCGCCGCCGACCCGACGGCCGGGTCCACCGTGTTGCTGGCGAGTTTCGCCGCCGCGATCATCGGGGGAGTGCTGCTGAACGGTGGCCGCGGCACCGTGCTCGGCACCTTGATCGGGGCGCTCGCGCTCAGCATCCTCCAGGTCGTCCTCACCCTGTCGGGTGTGCAGGTCGACATCCAGGACATCTTCGTCGGGTCGATCCTGCTGATCGCGATCATCAGCGACCCGACCCGGCTTCGAGCCTCCGTCTCCCGCCTGCGGGATTCGCTGAGCCGCTCGAGAACTCGGGCCCCGGCCTGAGCCCACCCCTGGCCGGCACTGCCGCCGGTCAGTCACCCCACCACACCAACGGAAAGAGTGACAACATGCGCATCTCCCGAACTGCGATGGCAGCGGTCGGCGTCGCCGCCACCGCAATCGTGCTGCTCGCCGGCTGTTCCGGCTCCGGCGACAGCGGCTCCGGTGACGGCACGAACACGTACGACGTCTATGCCCTGCTTCCGCAGGGAACGGACCAGCCCTACGGCACCACCTACCTCCCGGCGATGCAGGCCGAGGCGGAGAAGGACGGCATCAAGCTCACCATCACCAACTCCAAGTACGACGCGGACCAGCAGGCGAGCGAGTGCGAGGTCGCGGTGGCGGCACGTCCCGATCTGATCATCCTGTGGCCGGCCGTCGGCGACACCGTGCGGCCGTGCCTCGCCGCAGCGCAGGCGGCGGGGATCCCGGTCACCGTCACCAACTCCGGCGTCAACGAAGAAGACGTTCCCCTGACCAAGGGATTCTCCGGTCCCGACACCTACGGGCAGGGCGCCGCGTCCGCTGAGATCATGTGCGACATCACCGGAGGCCAGGAGGTCGGAATCCTGGTGGTCAACGGCCTCACCGGCAACTCGACGGCCACGACCCGGCGTGACGGATTCGCCGACACGATCGCCAAGAACTGCCCGAACGTGAAGATCCTGGCCGAGCAGCCCGGTAACTGGAACAAGGACGACTCGCAGATCGCGGTCTCCGAGATGCTGACCTCGGTCGGCGCCGACAAGGTCCAGGGCATCTACGCCGCCGACGACACCATGGTCGCCGGGGCGATCGACGCCCTGAAGGCGCGGGGCATCGACCCGGCTCCGCTGTTCATCACCTCGATCGGCAACACCAAGCTGGGCAACCCGCTGGTGGTCTCGGGCGAGCTCGATGGCACCGTTTTCCAGTCGTCGTCGTGGGACGGCGAGCACGCGATCGACCTGGCCTACACCGTCCTCACCGGAGGCGACGCGAAGGACCAGTTCATGCCGTCGGTCAAGGTCACCAAGGACAACGCCAGCGACCCCGACGTCGCGCCGGAGTGGTGATCCCGCGACCCTGATTCCGCCGGGCACCCGTGCGCATGCGCGGGTGCCCGGCACCCATCACACGGAAGTAGCTCCTCAATGAACGCCCACCCGTCCGCGCCGATCGGTGCCCCTGGCCACATGGGGGTCGACTACGAGGTGCGCGTCGACTTCGACCGGCTCCGCAGCTACCGCATCGCACGCGCCAAGGCGGCCCTCGATGCCAGCGATTGCGGGGCGTTCCTGCTCTTCGACTTCTACAACATCCGCTACACCACCCAGACCTGGATCGGCGGCGCCCTCGGCGACAAGATGATCAGGTACTGCCTGCTCACCCGCGACCGCGACCCGATCCTCTGGGACTTCGGCTCGGCGGTTCGGCATCACAAGCTGTACTCGCCGTGGCTCCCCGAAGAGAACTGGCGGCCCGGGTTCCTGGGGTTCCGCGGCGCGGTCGCTCCCGAGGCCGGCCTGATGCGGGATGCGGTGACCGAGATCAAGGCGATCCTCACCGAGGCGGGGGTGGCCGACGCCCCGATCGGGATCGACATCGTCGAGCCGCCGTTCCTCTTCGAACTCGAGCGGCAGGGACTCCACATCCGAGACGCGCAGCAGTCGATGTTGGACGCCCGGGTGATCAAGAGCGCCGATGAGATCATGCTGCTCAGCCAAGCCGCGGCCATGGTGGATGGCACGTATCAGAGCATCGTGGATGCACTGAAGCCCGGCATCCGCGAGAACGAGATCGTCGCGCTGGCGAACAAGCGCCTCTATGAGCTGGGCTCTGACCAGGTCGAGGCCGTGAACGCGATCTCCGGTGAGCGCTGCAACCCCCACCCGCACAACTTCACCGACCGCATCATCCGGCCCGGCGATCAGGCGTTCTTCGACATCATCCACTCGTACAACGGCTACCGCACCTGCTACTACCGCACCTTCAACGTCGGATCCGCAACCCCGATTCAGCGCGACGCCTACAAGCAGGCCCGCGAGTGGATGGACCAGGCCATCGACGCCATCCGCCCCGGCGTGGGCACCGACGACGTCGCGCGTGTGCTGCCGAAAGCCACCGACTTCGGCTTTGAGAACGAATTGTCGGCCTTCGGGCTCCAGTTCGCCCACGGTCTGGGTCTCGGGCTGCACGAGCGCCCGATCATCTCGCGGCTCAATTCGCTCGAGAACCCGGTGGAACTGCGAACCGGCATGGTCTTCGCGATGGAGACCTATTTTCCTGCGGACGACGGCATCTCGGCGGCACGCATCGAGGAGGAGGTCGTCGTCACCGAGACGGGCACCGAGGTGCTCACCCGGTTCCCGGCGCAGGAGCTGTTCGTCGCGAACCCGTACTGAGCCGCGCTGCCCGTCTCAGCCCGCAGCGAGTCCGCGCCGGGTCACCTCGGCGAGCGCTCCCCAGTCCGCGTCGCGCAGTTCGGGGTCGGCGAGCGCCGTTTCGAACAGCTGCCGCAGCACGGGCGCAACGGGAAGTGTCACGCCCGCCTCCGCCGCGACGGATTCCGCGAGGCCGAGGTCTTTCCGCCCGAGCGCCATGGTGAAACCCGGCGGCCGGTAGGCCTGGTCGACGATCTCCTGCCCGTACACCGTGTAGGCGACGCCGCCGAACAGGGAGTTAGTGAGCAGCTCGACGAATTCGCGGCCCTCGACCCCGTGGGCCTCGACCATCGAGAGCGACTCGCCGAGGGCCTGGATGGCGTGGATGATGTTGTAGTTCACCGCGGCCTTCACCACGTTGGCCATCCGCGGACGGTCGCCGAGGCGCCAGACGCGCACCCCCAGCACCTCCAGCAACGGCTGCACCGCGTCGATCGCGGCGGGGTCGCCGGCCGCCATGATGTTGAGCTTCCCCGCGGCGGCGAGGTTCACGCGCCCGAGCACCGGCGCCGCGAGGTACGCCACGCCGGCGGCGGCAGCGATCGCGGCCAGGCGATCGGCGGCGGCAGGGCTCACCGAGGCCAGGTTGACGTGAATGCGCCCCGCCGGCTGGTGCGCTTCCCAGCGCAGCACCTCGTCGCACGCCTCGTCGTTGGCCAGCATCGAGAACGACACCGGTGCGGCGAGCGCCTCAGCCGGGGAGGACGCTTCGACGGCGCCGGACGCCACGAAGTCGTCCACCGGGCCCCGCGACCTGTTCCACACGGTTACCCGGTGCCCGTCGTCGAGGAGTCGCCGCGCGATGGCGGCGCCCATCGTGCCGAGCCCGAGGAACCCGACGTCGGCCATCAGGCCTTCCAGACCGTCTTCATGTTGCAGAACTCCTTGATGCCCGGCTCGCCGAGCTCGCGGCCGTAGCCGGAGTTCTTGATCCCGCCGAACGGCAGTTCGGGGTACGAGATCGTCATCCCGTTGAGGAAGACGCCGCCGGCCTCGAGCTCGGCGCTGAACTTCTCCTGCTCGGCCGGGTCGGTCGTCCACGCTGCCGAGCTCAGCCCGAAGTCGGTGGCGTTGGCGATCGCGATCGCCTCGTCGGCGTTCTTCACCTTGTAGAGGGTGGCGACCGGGCCGAAGGCCTCCTCGCGGTGCAGGCGCATCTCGGGGGTCACCGCGGCGACGACGGTCGGCGGGTAGAACCAGCCGGGACGGTCGGGGGCTGCGCCACCGGTCAGGATCTCGGCGCCCTTGGCGCGCGCGTCGTCGACCAGCTCGGCCAGCTCGTCGCGTCCGGATGCCGTGGCCACCGGGCCGACCTGGGTCGCCTCGTCGAGGGGGTCGCCCACGACGAGCGCCTCCATCGCGGCCACGAACTTGTCGCGGAACGCGTCGTAGATGTCCTCGTGCACGATGAACCGCTTACCGGCGATGCACGACTGGCCGTTGTTCTGCGTGCGCGCGGTCACCGCGGTCTTCACGGCGCCATCCAGATCGGCGCTCGGCATGACGATGAACGGGTCGGAACCACCGAGCTCCAGCACCGCCTTCTTCACCTCGGCGGCGGCGCTCGATGCCACCGCGCGCCCCGCCGGCTCGGAGCCGGTGAGGGTGACCGCCTTGATGCGCCGGTCCTTGATGACGGCGTCGACCTCGCGCGAGCCGATGAGCAGCGTGCTGAACGCGCCCTCGGGGAACCCGGCACGGGTGAACAGCGCGTCGAGATACATGGCCGATGCGGGCACGTTCGAGGCGTGCTTCAGGATCCCGGCGTTGCCGGCCATCAGTGCGGGGGCGGCGAAGCGCATGACCTGCCAGAGCGGGTAGTTCCACGGCATGACGGCGAGCACCACACCGAGCGGCTGGAAGCGCGCGTAGGCCTGCGAGGCATTCACCCAGGACGGGTCCTCGAGCGGGATGTCGGCGAGGAACTCCTCGGCGTGTGCCGCGTAGAACCGGGCGCCCTTCGCGCACTTGGCGACCTCGGCGCGGGCGGCGGCGATGGGTTTGCCCATCTCGTGCACCATGGTGACCGCGGTGTCCTCCAGCTCGGCCTCGAGCAGTTCTGCGGCCTTGTTCATCCACGCGGCGCGCTGGGCGAACGTGGTCGACTTCATCGCCTCGAAAGCGGCCTGCGCGCGGGCGACCCGGCGCTCGACCTCGGCCGCGTCGTGCGGCTCGAACTCCTTCTCGGTCTCGCCGGTGGCGGGGTTGATGATCGCGATGGACATGGGTGGTGCTCTCCTCTTATTCGAAGACGTCGGGATGACGTGCCAGTTCGAGCCGCGTGCGCCGGATGTGGCCCGCCAGCACTCGTTCGGCTTCATCCAGGTCTCGGTGCCGGATGGCAGAGACCAGCAGGTGATGTTCGTGGTGCACGCTGCGGTCCGGGTCGGTGCGCGCGAGGCGCATGTAGGCGCGGCGGTAGTTGTGGGTGCGGTTCCACAGCTGCAGCACCTCTTCGGCGAGCACGACGGTCGTCGCCAGGTCGTAGCAGGAGAGGTGGAACTCGCGGTCGAGGGCGATGAACTCCTCGAGCTCGGTGCCCTCCATGGCGGTGGCGAGGTCATCGAGCCGGTCGACGCGCTCGTCGTCCATGAGCGGGATGTTGTAGCGCAGCAGCAGCGGCTCGATCCGCTCGCGGATCTGGTACATCTCCTCGCACTCGGCGAGGCTGACGGTCGACACCCAGGCGCCGGTGTTGGCGACCAGGGTCACGAGCCCCTCGGCCTCCAGCATCCGCAGCGCCTCGCGCACCGGCACCCGGCTGGCGCCGTGGCGGTCGGCCAGGTCCTCCTGACGCACGCGGTCACCGGGCGCGTACTCGCCGGTGAGGATCGCCTCGCGCAGTTCTGCGGCGATGCGCGCTCCGGCGGCGCCGTGCGTGAGCAGCTCGACAGGCATAGTGCTCATTCTGCCGGGTGCGCCGGGTGCCAGAGCTTGACGGGCGCGTCCTTTTCGTAGGCCTTGCCCTCGGGAAAGCTGACCAGTTCGAACTGCAAACCCCAGGGGCTGCGGAAGTACAGCCACCGTTGGCCCGCGGATGCGCCGGCGCTGACCACGGGCTCACCCATGATGTCGACATCGTGCGCGCGCAGGTGCGCGATCGCCTCGTCCATGTCGTCGACGTAGAGCGCGAGGTGGTACCCGCCGATGTCGCTGTTGCGCGGCTGCGGCTTCTGCCCGTCGGCGGCGTCGTAGGCGAACAGTTCGATGTTGCTGCCGTTGCCGAGCCGCAGGAATCGGATCTCGCGGATCACGGTGCGCGGATGCACGCCCAGCTGGGTCTGCATCCAGTCGCCCTCGTCGTCGCGCTTCTGCCCGAGCGTGTACACGTGCACGGCGCCGAGCACGTCGATGAACCACCGCTCCGCCTCGTCGAGGTCGGGCACGGTGATGCCGATGTGGTCGGTGCCGCGCAGGCCCGGAATGCCGCTCATTGGATACATCATGCCGGATGCGGTGGCCGATTTCCAGCATTTGACCGACTTGCGGCTTGAATTGGATTCAATCCTGCGCTAGCGTTCCGGGCATGCCCAGACAGCGTGGTTTGCAGACCGGTGTCGACTGGATCGAGCTCTCGACCACCGCCGCCGATTGGAAAGCGGCCGACCCGGCCCTGCTCGGCACGATGCTGGCGCAGCTCCACCTCATCCGCGCGTTCGAAGAGACCGTGCTCGAACTCGCCGGCGAATCGCTCGTGCACGGCCCCGCGCACTCCAGCATCGGGCAGGAGGGCGGAGCGGTCGGCTCGATCGTCAGCCTGCGCTCGAGCGACGGGGTGAACGGATCGCACCGCGGGCACCACCAGTTCCTCGCCAAGGCGCTCACCCACGTCTCCGGCGGCACCATCGACCCCGCCAACGCGGTCACCCCCGAGATCCAGACCGTGCTGCAGCGCACCCTGGCCGAGATCCTCGGCCTCGCGCAGGGCTACTGCCGGGGGCGCGGCGGCTCGATGCACCTGCAGTGGTTCGAGGCCGGCGCGCTCGGCACCAACGCCATCGTCGGCGGCGGCGCACCGATGGCCGCCGGCAACGCCTGGGCGCAGAAGCGCACCGCGCTGCACGAGGGCGGCAGCTCCGACGTCACCATCAACTACTTCGGCGACGGCGCCAGCCAGATCGGCTCGATCCTGGAGTCGATGAACCTCGCCGCCACCTGGAAGCTGCCGGTCGCGTTCTTCATCGAGAACAACCTCTACGCCGTCTCCACTCGCGCCGACGAGATCTCGGCCGACCCGCGGTTCTCCATTCGCGGGCAGGGTTTCGCGATCCCCAGTTGGCGCGTCGACGGCATGGACCCGCTGGCCGTCCACCTGGCCATGCAGGCCGCGCTCGAGCGGATGCGGTCGGGCGAGGGTCCCGTCGTCATCGAAGCCGAGGTCTACCGCTTCTTCCACCAGAACGGGCCCTACCCGGGCAGCGCGTTCGGCTACCGCAACAAAGAGGAAGAGGCTGCGTGGCGGGCACGTGACCCGCTCGAGCGCATGGCCCGCGAAATGACCAAACTGGGGCTCATCGACGCCGCCGGCATCGCCAGCATCCGCGAGCAGGCGCAGACCGCCATGACCGCGGCGGTGGGCGAGTTGCTGGAGCCTGACCCCGACAACGCGGGCAAGCGCCGCATCCGCCCCGCCCTGTGGCCCGACCCCGGTTTCGTCGACGTCGGAGTTCGCGGCGACGCGAGCGAACTCGACGCGCTGACCGTCAGCGACCCGCTGATGCACGCCGGCGGCTGGACCGACATCAAGTTCGTGGATGCGGTGGCGGCCGTCATGGACCGCCGCATGGAGCAGGACCCGCGCATCGTCGTCATGGGCGAAGACGTGCACCGCCTGAACGGTGGCACCAACGGCGCCACCAAGGGCCTGGCGAAGAAGTACGGCGACCAGACCGTTCCCGACGGCCGCGTGCTCGGCACCCCGATCAGCGAGAACGCGTTCTTCGGCCTCGGCGGCGGGCTCGCACTCGACGGGCGCTTCCGCCCGGTCGTGGAGTTCATGTACCCCGACTTCATGTGGGTCGCCGCCGACCAGGTGTTCAACCAGGTGGGCAAGGCGCGGCACATGTTCGGCGGCGACAACCCGGTGCCGCTGGTG
>DATJFV010000025.1:0-33996 GCA_035495435.1 Pseudolysinimonas sp. | reverse complement strand
TTCACCCGGAATTCATGCGCGGACCATGTAGGGGACACACCGTTGTGCTTCCCCCACTTTACGGATGCAGCCTGAATGAGCACAGGAAACGCCGAATCCGTTCCCATTTCGTAATCCACGTGATCCTGAGTGCTTCTCGGTGGCGTGGCCCTTGAT
This sequence comes from Pseudolysinimonas sp., assembly GCA_035495435.1. GTDB lineage: Bacteria > Actinomycetota > Actinomycetes > Actinomycetales > Microbacteriaceae > JBDSKH01. The sequence continues at coordinate 33,840 of DATJFV010000025.1, read as the reverse complement.
ACGCTCGACGCGTGGATTCCGAGCCCGAACGCCCGACGCCCGCGCGCCGTGGACCTCAGGGCGGAAAGAAGTCCTCACGTCCCGGCCCCAACCGCAAGAAGCCAGCCCGTCCGGCTGCCCAGAAGCCCTCCGTCGACGTGCTGGAGACACCCGTCGACGACGAGGAGTCGACGGCCGAGACCGTCGACATCGCAGACGACGCCGCAGCGACGACCGACGAGGTCGCGGACGAGGCATCGGAGGAGGCATCGGAGGCCCCCGCCGAGATCGACGAGGACGAGGTCGAGGCCATCGAAACGATGCGGACCACGCCCGGCTCGGGCCCCTCGTTCCGCCTGTCGTTCTCCCCGATCTCGAAGCCGAGCCTCGGCAGGTTCTCGGAAAGCATCGGACGGCGCACCGTCACCGAGGTCGCCGCCGACGAGGCGCCCGAGGCGGAAGAGCCTGAGGCCGCGGAGGCCGAGGTCGAGACCGTGGACGCGGAGGTTGAGGTCGCGGAAGAGCCGGAAGCGGAGGCTGCGGAGCCGGAGGCTGCGGAGCCCGAGCCCGAGCCCGAGCCCGAGGCGGAGCCGGAGCCGGAGCCGGAGCCGGAGCCGGAGGCTGAGACCGAGGACGCCGCCCCCGAGGTCGTCGAGGCGGAGCCCGAGGTCGAACCTGAGCCCGAGCCCGAGACCGAAACAGACGCCGAGACCGACGTGGAGCCGCAGGCCGAGCCGGCCACGGCATCCGCCCGCTGGTCTCCCGCGGGAACGCGCGCCGGAACCCGCTTCTCGCGTGCCCCCAAGCCGCTGGCCTCGGATGTCGCGCTCTCGGTGCGCAACCTGACCAAGCATTTCGGGCGGGTCACGGCCGTGGATTCCGCCGACATGGAGATCAAAGCCGGCTCGTTCTACGGATTCGTCGGCCCCAACGGCGCCGGAAAGACCACGACGCTGTCGATGGTCACCGGGCTGCTGCGCCCCGACTCCGGCGTGGTGAAGGTCTACGGCGCCGACGTGTGGCGCAACGCCGCGGTCGCCAAGCGCATGCTGGGCGTGCTGCCCGACCACCTGCGCCTGTTCGACCGCCTCACGGGTGCCGAGTACCTGCATCACGCGGCCGGACTGCGCGGGCTCGACCGCGAGACCACGCTGCGGCGCGTCGGCGACCTGGTCACCGCGTTCGGTCTGGAGCATTCGCTGCACCGTTCGGTTTCGGACTACTCCGCGGGCATGGTGAAGAAGATCGCCATCGCGGCCGCGATGATCCACTCGCCGCGGCTGCTGGTGCTCGACGAGCCGTTCGAGTCGGTCGACCCGGTGTCGGCCCAGCTGGTGATCGACATCCTGACCCGGTTCACCGCAGCCGGCGGCACCGTGCTGATGTCGAGCCACTCGATGCACCTGATCCAGCGCATCTGCGACTCGGTCGCGATCATCGTCGACGGCCGCATCGTCGGTGCGGGAACGCTGGAGGAGGTCGTGGGCGAGAAATCGCTCGAGGACCGATTCGTGGAACTGGCCGGCGGGGCCTCGGCGGTGGAGGGCATGGAGTGGTTGCACAGCTACTCCGACTGAAGCTGCGGCTCTTCGCGAGCGGCTTCCGTCGCCCGCTGGGGTACGTCATCGTCAGCGGCATCGGGCTCGGGATCGCCGTCCTCGCGACGCTCGTCATCGCCGTCGGCGGCGGTGTCCTGGCCAGGTTCGACGACGAGTACGTCAGCCGCGTGGTGATCATCGGCGGCTCCTACTTCAGCCTGGTCGCGTTCCTGCTGCCGTTCATGCTGGTGCGGCGCGAGCTGCTCGACCCGCGGGGGCTTCGCGGTTTCCGGATGCGGTGGGGCTTCGTCGCGATCGTCCTGCTGGTGCTGTCGATCGTCGGTCCCTCGTTGCTGATCGCACCGATCGCCTGGGCGCCCACCTGGATCTGGGAGCACCCCGACGCGGTGCGGATCGCGCAGATCGCCGCCCCCGTGCTGTTCCTGCAGGGGCTGCTGTCGGTGCGTCTCGGCGTCGCCGCGGGCACGGGACTGGCCAACAACGAGCGCTGGAGCCGGCGCGTGCGCTGGATCGGTGCGCCGATCCTCATCGCGGGGCTCGCCGTGCTGCTCGCGACGCTGCTGCCGCGTGCGGTGCACCTGCCGACCGGGTCGTCGCGCCTGCTGTTCGTCAGCCTGCTGAAGCTGTCGTCCTATGTGCACACGGCCGACGTGGCGGCGGCTCTGCAATGGACGCCGCTCGGGGCGCTGTGGGCCGCGCCGGCGTTCTCGGTGTTCGGGGCGCCGGAGTCTGCGGTGCGCGCGCTCTGGGTGGGCGGTGCGACCGCGTTCGTGCTGCTGCTGCTGTGGTTCCTGGCTGTGCGGCTGGTGTTCCGGCCGACCCGCCGGATCCCGGTGGAACGGCGCGGGGGCACGCCGGGCTGGTTCCGACGGTTGCCCTCGACGCCCGCGGGCGCGATCGCGGCGCGCAGCTTCACCTACTGGCTGCGCGACCCGCGGTACCGCGCCGTACTGGGTTTCTTGCCGTTCATCCCGATCGTTATCCTGCTGTCGGGGTGGATCGTCGGGTTCCCGTTCGTCTGGAGCGTCCTGCTTCCCCTGCCCCTGCTCGTCACGCTGGTCGCGCTGTCGACGACCCACAACGATGTGGCCTACGACTCCACCGCGGTGTGGACGCATGTCGCCGCGCAGACCCGCGGCATGGATGACCGGCTCGGCCGCCTCATCCCGCCCCTGGTTCTCGGACTGATCCTGATCGCGATCGGCACGCCGCTCACCGTCTGGGGAAACGGCGACCCCGAGATCATCCCCGTCGTCTTGGGCGTCGCCTTCGCACTGCTGCTGGGCGGCCTCGGGGTCGGCAGCGGAATCTCGGCGGTGCTGCCGTATGCGGCACCGCGGCCCGGCGATCCGGCGTTCCAGTCGCCCCAGGTGCAGGGCAGCAGTGGTGCGGGAGCGCAGGCGCTCGCCGTGTTCGCCACGTTCCTGGTCGGCGCTCCGGCGATCGGCGCGGGTGTGATGTGGCTGGCCGAGCCCGGCTTCCCGTGGAACTGGGTGGCGCTGCTGGTCGGCGGAGTGGCGGGACTCATCGCCTTGCTCATCGGAGTCCGCGTCGGCGGTGCGGCATTCGACCGGCGTTCCCCGGAACTGCTCGCCTTCACCATGCAACACTGAGACCATGAGCGATCCTGAAACCGCGGGCGGCACCGACGTCCTCGACCGGGAATTGGAAGAACTGCTCAACAAAGAGCAGCTCGAAGACGGCGACCACGAGCGCTTCGCGCACTACGTGCAGAAGGACAAGATCCTCGAGAGCGCACTGACTGGCAAGCCGGTGATCGCGCTCTGCGGCAAAGTGTGGGTTCCGGGGCGCGACCCCGAGAAGTTCCCCGTCTGCCCCGAGTGCAAGAAGATCTACGACACGCTGAAGCCGTAGCGGCGCGCGCGCTGGTCGCGCGCGGCACCCGTCCGTCACGCCAGTTGACGGTTCTGCCCCCTTCTGCACGGCTGCGAGGGGGCGAAGTTGTCCACTGGGTGAGCGGATGCGGGGGCCGGCCCCCTGCGTGGGCGCGAGCATCGGGGGATGTCGCGTCGCAATCCGCTGCCTGGGGGGCTCCGCCCAGAGGGTTTCCGCGTGCAGGATACTCGTGCCCAGGGCGTCAGCCGCGTACGCCTGGGTCGTGCCGATCTCGCGCGGCCCTTTCACGGCATCCGCGTCATCGGCGACTCGGACGCCTTCGTTCCCCGGTGCCGCGCCCTCGCACGGGTGTTCGACGATGGCGTTCTGCGGCTCGACCGCCGCGCGTCTGTGGGAACTCCCGCTTCCGGCATCGGTGCCCGGTGTGCCGTTTCGTGTGTCGTCTCTCGCGCCCACCCGTGCACTGCGTCGGCAGCAGGTGGTCGGCTCGCAGCGCGCGTGCGGGTCGCCGGTGCTTCTCGACGGGATCCCGGTACTCGACGCCGTCTCGACGTTCGTCACCCTTGCGCGCGAGTTGACGGTTGCCGACCTGACCGCGGTCGCCGACCGGCTCATCTCGGGAACGGCGACCACGCAACCGATCTCTTCGCGCGAGGAACTCGGGCGTGCACTCGGCACCTACCACGGTCGCGGAGCACGGGCGCTTCGGGCTGCGCTGCACCAGGCTCGGGATCGGGCCTGGTCGAGGCCCGAGACCCTGTTGCGTCTGTTGTGCGGTGAGGCAGGGCTGCCCGCCCCGACGCCGAACCTCGAGGTGCTCGACGGGAGCGCGGTCATCGACCTGGCCTGGCCGGAGTTCGGCGTCGGCGTCGAGTACCAGGGCCGCTGGCACGACGCGACGCCGGCCCAGCGCGCCCGTGACGCGTCCCGCCGGGAGCGCCTGGTGGACGAGGGATGGACCATGGTCGAGGTGCGCTCCGCCGACCTGTTCGTCACGCCGCACGCTCTCGTGGCGAGGCTGGTGCAGCGCCTCGTGCGTGCCGGATGGGTGACCGACACCCTCGACCTGACAGTTTTGCCCCGCTACGCCCCGTGAGTGGGGAGCGATTTCGTCAACTCGCGACGGCGTGACGCCCGCGCGGCGCGCCGCGGGGCGCGCCGGGTCAGAGGTACCGGGTGGGGAGTACGGGCTCGCCGCGCGAGAGCGCCAGCGCCTCGGGCGGAAGCTCTGCCATCGCGGCGGCATGGTGGCTCCGCGCCGCCTCGACACCCTCGGGGCCGAGATGCGTCGCCACCGGCTCCCCGTCCACGATCAGGTCGGTCAGCAGCGCGCGGCCGGCGTCTGCGGCCACGGGCGGGTCCTCCACGTAGATGTCTTCGCCCTGGGCGACCCCGTCGTGCAGGGCGCGCACCGGCTGCTTCCGGCCGCCGACGGTGGCTTTGCCGGCACTGGTTTTGCCGACGGGAAGCCACCCGCCGTCGTCATCCAGGTGCGCGACGAGCTTGTAGACCATGCCGGCCGCCGGGGCACCCGATCCGGTGACGAGTGCGGTGCCCACCCCGTAGGAGTCGACGGGCGCGGATCGCAGCGCGGCGATCGCGTATTCGTCGAGGTCGTTGGTGACGGTGATGCGGGTGCCGGTGGCTCCGAGCGCATCGAGTTGGGCGCGGACCTCGCGCACCACGACGGCGAGATCCCCGGAGTCGATGCGAACCGCCCCGAGACCGGGCCCGGCCACGCGCACGGCCGTCGCGACGCCCTCGGTGATGTCGTAGGTATCCACCAGCAGTGTCGTGCCGGTGCCCATGGTGGCGACCTGCGCGGCGAACGCCTCCTCCTCGGTCTCGTGCAGCAGCGTGAACGAGTGCGCCGCGGTGCCCATGGTGGGGATGCCCCAGGTGCGTCCCGCTTCGAGATTCGAGGTCGCGGCGAACCCGGCGATGTATGCCGCGCGGGCGGCGGCCACGGCGGAACGCTCCCCGGTGCGGCGCGAGCCCATCTCGGCCAGCGGCCGGCCCTCGGCCGCCGACACCATGCGCGCGGCGGCGGAAGCGACCGCGGAGTCGTAGTTCAGCACGCTCAACGCGAGGGTCTCGAGCACGACGGCTTCGGCGAAGGTGCCCTCCACGACGAGCAGAGGTGATCCGGGGAAGTACAGCTCGCCCTCGCGATAGCCGCGGATGCGCCCCGTGAACCGGAAGTCGCGCAGCCAGGTGAGCGTCTCATCCGACACCACCTTCTGCTCGCGCAACCAGCCCAGCTCGGCCTCGCCGAAACGGAAATCGCGGATCAGTTCGAGCAGGCGCCCGGTGCCGGCGACGACGCCGTAGCGCCGCCCCGTCGGAAGCCGGCGCGCGAACAGTTCGAACACGCTGCGCCGCAGCGCGCGTCCGTCGTGAAGGGCCGCGTCGAGCATGGTCAGCTCGTACCGGTCGGTGAGGAGAGCGCTGCTCATGAGGCGAGCCTAGCGACGCGACTATCGTTGGTTGACGTGACCGACGCCCCGACCGACGCCCCGATCGGGGTGTTCGACAGCGGCGTCGGCGGCCTGACGGTGGCGCGGGCGATCCTCGACCAGCTGCCGAACGAGTCGATCCTCTACGTCGGTGACACGGCGCACAGCCCGTACGGGCCGAAACCGATTGCCGAGGTGCGGGCCTACGCGCTCGAGGTGCTCGACGACCTGGTCGCGCAAGGCGTGAAGGCGCTCGTGATCGCCTGCAACACCGCCAGCGCCGCGATGCTGCGCGACGCGCGCGAGCGGTACACGGCAGCGAGCGGCATCCCGGTGGTCGAGGTGATCCAGCCCGCGGTGCGTGCCGCGGTTCGCACGACCCGCAACGGCCGGGTCGGAGTGATCGGGACGGCGGGCACCATCCAGAGCCGCGCCTACGACGACGCCTTCGCCGCGGCCGCAGGGCTCGAGCTGTTCACGGCCGCATGCCCGCGCTTCGTCGAGTTCGTCGAGGCGGGTGTGACCAGCGGCGACGAGCTGCTCGGGGTCGCAGCGGAGTACCTCGCTCCCCTGCAGCGCGCCGGGATCGACACCCTCGTGCTCGGCTGCACGCACTACCCTCTGATGTCCGCGGCGATCCAGTACGTGATCGGCCCGGAGGTGCGCCTCGTCTCCAGCGCCGAAGAGACCGCGGCCGACGTCTACCGCACCCTCGTCGATCACGGGCTCGAGCGGCAGTCCGCCACCCCGCCCCAGCACCGCTTCGAGTCCACCGGCGACGACGAGCAGGCGTTCCGCGCGCTGGCGCACCGGTTCCTCGGCCCGGAGGTGCGCCACGTCGAGGCGTTCCCGACCGGCGCCATCCCCATCGAAAGGACCACACCATGACCCGAGCCGACGGCCGCGAGGCCGACCAGCTGCGCCCTGTGACGATCGAGCGCGGCTGGAGCGCCCAGGCCGAGGGCAGCGCCCTGATCAGCTTCGGCGCCACGAAGGTGCTGTGCACCGCCAGTTTCACCAACGGGGTGCCGCGTTGGCTGATGGGCAAGGGCAAGGGCTGGGTGACGGCGGAGTATGCGATGCTGCCGCGCTCGACGAACGAGCGCATGGACCGCGAGAGCGTGAAGGGCCGCATCGGCGGCCGCACTCACGAGATCTCGCGTCTGATCGGCCGCAGTCTGCGGGCCGTCATCGACACGAAGGCGCTGGGTGAGAACACGATCGTGATCGACTGCGACGTGCTGCAGGCCGACGGGGGCACGCGCACCGCTGCGATCACGGGGGCGTTTGTGGCGCTTGCCGACGCGGTCGAGTGGGGGCGCGAGAAGGGTTTCATCGGCAAGAACGCGCGGGCGCTGATCGACACCGTGTCGGCGGTGAGCGTGGGCATCATCGACGGTGTGCCGCTGCTCGATCTGATGTACACCGAGGATGTACGCGCCGAGACCGACATGAACGTGGTGGTCACCGGCCGCGGTCTGTTCGTCGAGGTGCAGGGCACCGCGGAGGGCGCGCCGTTCGATCGCCGCGAGCTCGACTCGCTGCTCGATCTGGCCCTCGGCGGCACCACGACGCTGGCGCAGCTGCAGAACGAGGCGCTGGGCGCGTGACCCGCTTCGTCCTCGCCACGCACAACGCGCACAAGGTCGACGAGCTGCGCCGCATCCTGGGCGAGCGGCTGGGGCCGCACGAGCTGGTTGCCTACGACGGCCCGGAGCCCGTCGAGGACGGGGCGACGTTCGCCGAGAACGCGTTGATCAAAGCCCGGGCGGCGTCCGCGCACACCGGGTTGCCGGCGCTGGCTGACGACTCGGGCATTTCGGTGGCGGCGCTGGGGGGTGCCCCCGGCATCCACTCGGCCCGGTACGCCGGAACGCGTGTCGATGCCGACAACACGGCCAAGCTGCTCGCCGACCTGCAGGGGGTCACCGATCGCACCGCTGAGTTCGCCTGTGCCGCGGCTCTGGTCGACGCCGAGTTCGAGCATGTCGAGCTGGGCATCTGGCCGGGCTCGGTGCTCGAGGCTCCCGAGGGCGTGAACGGGTTCGGGTACGACCCGGTGTTCCGCCCCGAGGGGCTGCCGGGCGCCAGCGCGCTGCTGAGTGCCGATGAGAAGAACGCGATCAGCCACCGGGCGCGCGCGTTCGGCGCCTTGGTCGTGGTGCTGCGCGGGCGGTACGGCTGAGACGCGCGCAGAATCCGGCGCGCACCGCTCCTCGCGCCCATACGCTGGATGCCATGGGTCACGACCACGCGCACGGTTCCGGGTCGACCCGCGGCCGTCTCGCGATCGCTCTGGCGATCGTCGCCGTCGTGCTCGTCGCGGAGGTGGCGGGGGCCGTACTGTCGGGCTCGCTGGCGCTGCTCGCCGACGCCGGTCACATGGCCAGCGACGCGATCGGCCTCACCGTTGCCCTGATCGCGACCGTCGTCGCGGCGCGGCCGGCCACCGACCGCCACACATTCGGGTTCCAGCGCGTCGAGGTGCTGGCCGCGCTGGTGAACGGCGCGCTGCTCACCGTCGTCGGGGTGGGGGTGGCGATCGAGGCGATCCGGCGCCTCACCGAGCCGGTCGCCGCGCACGTCGATGCCGCCGGGCTGACCCTGTTCGCCGCCGTCGGCCTTGCCGCCAACTTCGCCGCGCTGCTCGTGCTGCGCGGCGGGGATCGCCGCTCGCTCAACCTGCGCGGCGCCTACCTCGAAGTGTTCGGCGACCTGCTGGGCTCGCTCGCGGCGCTCGCCGCCGGTCTCGTGATCCTGTTCACCGGGTTCGCGTCAGCCGACGCGATCGCCTCGCTCGCGATCGCCGCGCTGATCCTTCCGCGGGCGTTCCTGCTGCTGCGCGACGTCGTGCGGGTGCTGACCGAGTCCGCACCACGCGGGACCGACGTCGAGCAGATCCGCGAGCACCTGCTCGACACCCCCGGAGTGCTGGCCGTCCACGACGTGCACGTCTGGGCGATCACGTCGGGGCAGCCGGTGTTCACCGCGCATGTCGAATGCGAGGCGCACGTGTTCGCTCGGGGGGAGACGGGCGCGATGCTCGACAGGCTGGGCGACTGCCTGCGCGGGCACTTCGATGTCGAACATTCCACCTTCCAGCTCGAGCCCGCCGGGCACGCCGGAACCGAGGAGCACGCTCATCGCTAGCGCACGGGCCGCCGAGGACTACCTGAAGGTCATCTACGGGCACACCGAATGGCAGCCCGAGCCGATCATGCCCTCGCAGCTCGCCGCCCGACTGGGGCTGGCTCCGAGCACGGTCACCGAGATGGTGAAGAAGCTGGTCGCGTCGGGCCACGTGGCGCACGCTCCGTACGGGGCGGTGCGGCTGACGCCCGCCGGGCGCGCTGAGGCGTTGCGCATGGTGCGCCGTCACCGGCTGGTCGAGACCTGGCTGGTGTCGCGCTACCGCTACGGCTGGGACGAGGTGCACGACGAGGCCGAGGTGCTCGAGCACGTGGTCAGCGACCGGCTGCTCGACGAGATCGATGAGCAGCTGGGGCGGCCGGTGCGCGACCCGCACGGCGACCCGATTCCGACGCGCGACGGCACCGTCGACCGGCCGGATGCGGTGGTGCTGTCGTCGCTTCCCGACGGGCAGCGCGGGCGGGTGGCTCGCATCAGCGACCGCGAGCCCGCGGTGCTGCGGGAGCTCGCGTCCGCGGGCGTCGGACTCGACGCCGAGGTGGTCGCCGGCGAGTTGCCCGCAGCGCTGGCCGACGCGGTGTGGGTGGTACCAGAGCCGGCATCGACGCCCATCACCTCGTAGTCCGGATCACCGCCTGCGACTCGTCGTCGGTGGCGAGGTTGTGCAGTTCGACCGCGTCTGACGGGACCCACGGCGGCACCTCGACCCCCACCCAGCCGTCCTGGGCCTTCGCGTAGGTCGCGAAGGTCTCCTCGTGCTGGTGCTGCAGCAGGTTCTGGATGCCGGCGCAGCCGGTGAGGGCGAGCACGGCGAATCCGAGGGCGGCGGCGCCCAGTGCGGTGGATACGGGTCCGGGGGATGAGGTCATGTTCAGATGGTGCGCGAGGGCCCGCGATCGCGAATCGGCCGCCGGAACCGGCGGGGTCATCCGCTGGAACGATTTCGCGGTATCCGGGGGCGTACCCCCAGCCGAGATGGGGCCCTCAGCGGGTACGCTCAGGGGAACCGTTTGGAGCCTGCCCGCATGAACTTCCTCCCCGCTATCGTCAGCGGAATCTCGCCCCTCGACCCGCACGCCATCATCGTCGCGGCGGGGCCGTGGGCGCTGCTCGTGGTGTGCCTCATCATCTTCTCGGAGACGGGGCTGTTGGTCGGCTTCATCCTGCCCGGCGACACCCTGCTGATCATCACCGGGCTGCTGACCTTCACCGGCACCATGCACGCCACCGGCACCGGCATCCAGATCCCCATCTACCTGGTCTGTCTGGCGATATCGGTGGCGGCGTTCCTCGGCGGTGAGGTGGGCTATCTGATCGGCCACAAGGCCGGGCCGCGCATCTTCGAGCGGCGCGAGAGCGGCCTGTTCTCGAAAGAGAACGTGGTGCGCACCAACAAGTTCTTCGAGCGGTTCGGGCCGTTCGCGATCATCGCCGCGCGGTTCGTGCCCATCGTGCGCACCTTCGCCCCGGTCGCCGCGGGCGTCGGCCACATGAGCTACCGCCGGTACTCGCTGTACAACGCGGTCGGGGCGCTCATTTGGGGCTCGGGGCTGACCTTCGCCGGGTTCGTGCTGGGCTATTTCCAGCCGATCGCCGACTTCGTCACCGAGTACATCGACCTCATCCTGCTGTGCGCGGTCGCGATCGCGGTGGTCCCGACGGGGTACCACGCCATCCGCCAGGCGGTGAAGGCGCGGCGCATGCAGCGCGAGGGCACCGACCAGCCGCTCACCGACGACGAAGCCGTCGCCGACATCTTCGAGACGAAGAAGCCGAGCTAACCGGTCACCACGAGCGCCAGCAGGGTGATGTTGAGCGCGATCAGCAGTGCGGCGGCGACGCCGGCCAGCAGCGTGGTCCACCAGCGGTTGACCGATTCGCCGAGCACCGAGCGCAGCGACGTCAGGCGCACCAGGGGGATCAGGGCGAACGGGATGCCGAAGCTCAGCACCACCTGACTGAGCACCAGGGCGCGGGTGGGGTCGAATCCGATCACCAGCACGATCAGCGCCGGAATCAGGGTGATCACCCGGCGCACCAGCAGCGGAATGTCGACGCGCAGCAGGCCTCGCATGATCTCGGCACCGGCGTAGGCGCCCACGCTGGTCGAGGCCAGGCCCGAGGCGAGCAGCCCGACCGCGAACAGGGTCGCGAAGACCGGGCCCAGGGCGGCGGAGAGGGCGGCGTGCGCACCCTCGAGGGTGTTGGTGCCCTCGACACCCTGCAGGGTGGCGGCGGCGAGCAGCAGGATGATGACGTTGACGGTGCCGGCGACAGCGAGCGCCACGGTCACATCGATGCGGGTCGCTCGCAGCACCCGGAGGCGGTCGACCCCCTCGGCGACCAGACCGAAACGGTCGCGGGTGAGGGCGGAGTGCGCGTAGATGGCGTGCGGCATCACGGTGGCGCCCATGATGGATGCGGCGAGCAGCACCGAACCCGAGTCGGCGAATCGCGGCACGAGGCCCTCGATCGCGGCCCCGGCATCCAGCGGCGCGAACAGGATGCCTGCACAGAACCCGATGGCGATGATCGCGACGAGTCCGATGATGACCCGCTCGAACGGCTGCGACCCGCGCCGGCTGTGCAGCACCAGCAGCAGCATCGACACGGTGCCGGTGATGAGCCCGCCCACTAAGAGCGGCAGGCCGAACAGCAGGTTGAGCGCGATCGCGCCGCCCAGCACCTCGGCGACATCGGTGGCCATCGCGACCAGTTCGGCCTGCAGCCAGTAGGCGTAGCGGGCGGGGCGCCGGGTGAGTCGTCGCCCGAGGATGCCGGGCAGGCTCTCGCCGGTGCTGAGCCCTAGCTTCGCCGACAGGTATTGGATGAGCCACGCCATCGCGTTGGCGACGATCACCACCCAGACCAGCAGGTATCCGTACTCGGCCCCTGCACTGGCGTTGCTGGCGACGTTGCCGGGGTCGAGGTAGGCGACGCCCGCGACCATCGCGGGTCCGAGCAGCGGCAGCAGCCGGCCGGATGCCGGTGCCCGTGTGGTCTGCGTCATCGCCTCGCCCTGTTCGGTGCAGTTTTCGGTTAGCCGAAACTAGCACTTCGGGGTCGGACCGCGCGGGTACGATCGGGGGCGAGCAGGGCCGGCTGCCGACACAGCGAGGGTCGGCCATGGCGATGCAGCATCACGAACGCGACGGTGTCGCGGCGGTGTCTCGCGCGCGCTCCACGTACCGGTCGGGGTGGCATCCGCTGAACTCGGCCGTCGAGGTCGAACCGGGCCAGTGGTGGCTGGTGGCGCAGTACGGCGACCGGTACGCGATCATCCGGCTGCTCGAGATCGGCGGCGAGCGCGGGTACCGGGCGGTGACCGGCGAGCAGGAGGCGTCCCAGCGGCAGCTGATCGGATACTTCCGCACGCTGCGAGGTGCGACCGAGCGGGCGCACAAGCACTGGCTTGCTCGTCAGGCCCGGCCCGGCGGAATCAACGGAACGTGAGTGCGGAAGGTGGGACTCGAACCCACACGCCTTTCGGCACAGGAACCTAAATCCTGCGTGTCTGCCAGTTTCACCACTCCCGCGGGCGCAGCAAGTCTATGGGGGCTGTGGACAGTCTCGGCGGGGCGGGCGCGGCATCCGGCACCATCGCTTGCGTGAGCAGTCCCGTCCCTCTCATCGCCGAAGCCGTGCGCAAGCGAATTCGGTCTGAGGGGGTCGATGCCGCGCAGTCGCCGGGCCTCGTCGAACGACTCGTCGTCGACGAGGTGCGGCGGTACAGCGAGCGAGCTCTCGGTGGCCTTTCGCCGATGCTCGCCGACGAGGCGGACACGATCCGCCAGGTCGTCGCGGCGCTCACCGGGTTCGGGGCGTTGCAGCCGCTTCTCGACGATCCCAGTGTCGAAGAGATCTGGCTCAACGCCCCGAACCGCATCTTCGTCGCCCGTGGCGGCAACTCCGAGCGGGTGCCGCTGGAGCTGACCGAGCAGCAGGTGCGTGACCTGGTCGAGCGCATGCTGCAGTCCACCGGGCGCCGCGTCGACTTGTCGACACCGTTCGTCGACGCCTCGCTGCCCGACGGCTCGCGACTGCATGTGGTCATCCCCGACATCACCCGGCGGCACTGGTCAGTCAACATCCGCAAATTCCGGCGCGGGATGCGGGGGCTGACCGATCTGGTGCGTCTCGGCTCGCTGCCGCAGCTCGCCGCCGACTATCTCGAGCACTGCGTGCGGGCAGGGCAGAACATCCTGGTGTCGGGGGCGACGCAGAGCGGCAAGACAACCCTGCTGGGCGCTCTGCTCGGGTCGGCGCCGCCCACCGACCGCGTGATCACGGTGGAGGAGACGTTCGAGCTCGCCCTCACAGCGCCTGACTGGGTCGCACTGCAGTGCCGCCAGCAAAGCCTCGAGGGCACCGGCGAGGTCACGCTGCGCCGGCTGATCAAAGAGGCGCTGCGCATGCGGCCCGACCGGCTTGTCGTCGGCGAGGTGCGCGAAGCCGAGTCGCTCGATCTGCTCATCGCGCTCAACTCCGGGTTGCCCGGCATGTGCTCGATCCACGCCAACAGCGCACACGATGCGCTCGCGAAGCTGTCGACGCTGCCGCTGCTGGCAGGGCGCAACATCGACTCGTCGTTCGTGCTGCCCGCGGTCGCCTCGAGCATCGACGTCGTGGTGCACGCCGAACTGCGGCCGTCGGGGCACCGCAGGGTGGTCGAGATCGTGACTCCGACGGGCGAGGTGGTGGGCGGCACGGTCGCGGCGGCGCGGGTGTTCGAGCTGCGTGACGGGCTGCTGCAGGCGACGGGGTCGCTTCCCTCGCGCGGGCGGCGCGTGCTGTCCCCGGTTCCGGATGCGATGGAGGCCACCGCGTGACACTTGCGTTGGGTCTGCTGCTGGGCACCGGTCTCGTCCTGATCGCCTCCCCGCGGTTGTGGCCCGTCGCTTCCGACGGCGGGCGGGGCCTGGGTGCGCACGAACGCATGCAGGGGTGGCTGGCTCGCGCCGGGCTGGAGCGCGTGCCGCCGCCGGTGTTCGTCGTGGTGAGCGCGATCGGCGGGGTGGCGGTCGGCGGTGCCGTGGCCGCGGTCGTGCCGGTCATTGCGGTCGCCGTTGCCGCCGGGGTGGTCGGGGCGCTGCTTCCCGCAACTGTTGTCACGTCGCGGGGCCGAGCGCGCCGGCGGCTGCTGCGTGCCGCCTGGCCCGACCTGGTCGACCACCTGGTTTCCGCGGTTCGGTCGGGACAGTCGCTGGCGGATGCTGTATCCGAACTTGCCGAGGTGGGTCCGAGCGAGTTGCGCGGCGGGTTCCGGGAGTTCGCGCGCACCGTGACCGTCACCGGAACGATGGGTGTCGCCCTCGACGAACTCAAGGATCGACTCGCCGACCCGGTTGCTGACCGCATCGCCGAGACGCTGCGCATGACCCGTGAAGTCGGTGGCACCGAGCTGCCGTCGGTGCTGCGCGCACTCGCGGCGGCGCTTCGTGAGGAGGCCGCCGTGCGTGCCGAGGTCGAGGCGCGCCAGTCCTGGGTGGTGCACGCCGCACGGCTGGGGGTCGCCGCACCGTGGCTGGTCCTTGCCCTGCTGGGCTCGCGTGCCGAGGCGGCGGCCGCCTACAACTCGCCGGCCGGCATGACCCTGCTCGGCATCGGGTTCGCCGTGACGGTGGTCGCCTACCGGGTGATGATCGCGCTCGGCCGACTGCCCGAAGAGCGCAGGTGGTTCGCGTGACGGGGTGGGCGGTCGTGCTCGGTATCTCGCTCGGGCTGGGGCTGTGGACTCTTGTGGCACTGATTCCGCGGGTGGGTGCTCCGAAGGTGACCACGCGGGTCGCGCACTATGTGACGGATCTGTCGCCCGAAGCACGCGAGGTCGTCCGCCGGCGGCCCGCCGAGCCTGCTTCGCTGGCACTCGGGATCGCGGCGCCCTGGGTCGCCCGCGCCGGCGATGCGCTCTCGTATGTGTTCGGGGGCGATGACGCGGTGGCGCGGCGGTTGCGCCAGGCCGGTTCGCTGATGACCGTCGACGCGTTCCGGGCCCGTCAGCTGCTCTCCGGTGTCGCAGGTGGCGCGGCGGGAATCGCGGTCTCGGCCGTTCTCGCCCAGGCGACCCCGGCATCCGCGCTCGTCCTTGCCGGAATCGCAGTCTTCGGTTTCGCCGTCGGGGTAGTTCTGCCCGATCAGCTGCTGGCGCGGGCAGCCCGTGCACGACAGCGCAGGATCGCGGCCGAGCTGCCAACGGTGCTCGAGTTCCTCGCCCTCGCGCTCTCGGCGGGGGAGGGCGTGCTCGATGCACTGCGCCGCGTGGCCCGCACCGGAACGGGTGAGCTCGCCCGCGAGTTCGGCCGCGTCGTCGGCGACGTCAACACCGGAACGCCGCTGCCCGACGCCCTCGGGCAGTGCGCCGCGTCGATCGGGTTGCCCGCGCTCACCCGCACCGTGGATCAACTTCTCGGAGCCCTCGAGCGCGGCACACCCCTCGCGGGAGTGTTTCGCGCGCAGGCGCACGACTCCCGCGACGAAGCGAAACGCCGACTGCTCGAAGCCGCCGGGCGCAAAGAGGTGGCAATGCTCGTGCCGCTGGTGTTCGGGGTGTTGCCGGTGACGATCGCGTTCGCGATCTTTCCGGGACTGCTGGTGCTGCGGTTGGGGTTCTGAGTTCTGGTACCTCGTCACGGGAGATACACGTCGTCCTGCCGGTACATGACCCGAGTTACGTCGTGATCGAACAAGTCCTCGGGCCAGTCGTCGACGTTGCTTCCGAGCAGTTCATCGGTCGAGACAGCCAAGATCGCTCGACCAGCGATCTCGATTCCAGCGACGTCGTCGATGGATGACCATGATCCTGAGGCATGGGCGATCTGGTACAACGCCCGCCCGATGCCGGTCACGTCCGCGACCGCATCGTCGGCTGTGTCATCCGGCCACGCCTCTCTGTAGGCCGCGCGTCCCGCCTGGATGACCGCACTCTCATCTATGACGCGATAGTCAGTCCTCTGCAGCACGGAAAGCGCCGTTCCGTGCCACGGTTCGCCGCCCTCGTCTTCATCCTCATTTCTGTTCCACGCGCGAAGGGGGCCGAGAGGACCACCGTTTCCCGTGTAGGCGAACTGAGCATCGGAGAGGGCCAGAAGGAAGGGCATCAGGCGACCACCGGCCGCAACGAGTTCTACAAAGTCGTGTTCGCCAAGCGCTGCAACTGTCTCGGCGTGTTCGATCAACGCCGCCGCTGCGCTTCTCGCCTCGGCCCGAAGTCGATCGGCACCGGCCGATGTCCAAGGTGTGAAGTCGTCATCTTCGTGAGCCATACGCCGAACATATTGGTTTCAGGACTCCGCCGGTATGGGCCTCATGCTCGTACTAGGTTGAGCCTCGTGACGACGAATTCTCGGCAACAAGAGCGTCGCATCTCGCCGGGCGCGTTCGGCTTCGCGTCCTGGCTCGTCTGGGGCGGAGGCTGATACGTGGCTCTGCAGCCCATCGCATCAACCGTCGAATTGACCACAGCGCGGTCGGTAGATGACGCGCGCGAGGCGATCGCCGGCGCCCTGGTCGCCATCAAAGGTGAGCGCCGTGACGCCGGGTCCTGGCTGCAGTTCCGTCTGGGTTCGGCGACGTGGGTTCGCATCTGGGGGTTATGGACGCCCAATGCCTACAAACACCTTCCTCTTCTCGCTGACGTGTCGGTGACCGATTTGCGGACGGAGCGTCTGGTGAGGATCGAATTCCGCTCCGACGAGGGGCCTTACCTCGTTCGCCTCGGCCGTGTGGCTCCGGCGTATCAGCGCCGCTTCAACGAGATCACGACCGCAGTTGAGCACGCGCTGATCAGGTCGTCGCCCTAGCCATCCCAGGTCGCTGGTCACTGCCGCTCACCTGTGGATGCTTTCGACGGCCAGACGGCGATCTTTGAGACGCTTCCCGCATGCTGCGCAACCTCCGGGTCCACCTCGACAACCTCGTCCGGCAGGAGACGGGAGACGTCCCCGGCTGGGTCCTCATCACTCTCATGACTGCTGGCTTGGTGATCCTCATCTGGGGTCTCGCCGGCCCTGCGCTGAGCGAGATCTTCTCCAACGCGATCTCCAAGGTCACCGGGCTCTAAGTGACTGCGACGCTGCGCGACGAGCGGGGTTCGGCGGTGGCCGAGTTCGCCCTCGTCGGCGCCATCCTCACGTTGCTGACCGTCTCTGTCCTGCAGCTCGCGCTGGCTCTTCATGTGCGCAACACGGTGCTCGACGCGGCATCCGAGGGGGCTCGGTTCGCGGCGCTCGCCGACAACACCCGCACCGACGGCATCGAGCGCTGCCACGCGCTCATTGCCGCCGCCCTCGGCGACGGGTACGCGCAGGAGGTGACCGCGACATCCGGAACCTGGCGCGGCCACCCGGCCATCACGGTCACCGTACGCACGACGCTGCCGGTGATCGGTCTGCTGGGCATCGGGGGAGCGCTGGAGGTGTCGGGCCATGCTGCAGTCGAGACGCTGGACTGACGAGAGCGGCTCCGCGTCGCTCGAGTTCATCACCGCCGGCCTCGTGCTGCTGGTGCCGATCGTCTACCTCGTCGTCGCGCTCTCCACCCTGCAGGCCGCGAGCCTCGCGGTCGAAGGAGCCGCGCGACAGGCGACGCGCGTGTTCGTGCAGTCCGCCTCGATCGCGCAGGCGCGCGCGGCGACCGCCGACGCGATCGAGGTCACGCTCGCCGACTACGGGGTGGATGCCGGGGCCGCCATCGTGCAGGTCACTTGCCGCCCAGCGCCCACGGCTTGTCTCACGCGACGCGGGTTCGTCACCATCACGGTTCGCACCACAGTGCCGCTGCCGCTGATGCCTCCGTTCCTCAACCTGGGGCTGCCCGCCGGGCTGCCGGTCGAGGCCACCGCAACCGAACAGGTCTCGCGCTTCTGGGGCGCACAGTGATCCCACCCCGGCTGCGCGACGAGGACGGGTCGATCCTTCCGCTGATCTGCTTCTACAGCGCCCTCGCCCTGCTCGTCACCCTGCTGGTCGCGTCGGCCACCTCGCTCTACCTGGAACGCAAGAGGCTCTTCACCCTCGCCGACGGCGCCGCACTGGTCGGCGCGGAATCGTTTGACCTCTCCGACGTGTCCGTCACCCCGCAGGGTCCGCGGGTCGAGCTCCAGGCCGCGCAGATCCGCGCGTCGGTGCGCGACTACCTCGCCGGCATTCCGACCGACACGTTCGAGTCGCTCTCGCTCGACGAAGCCACGACCCCCGACGGCAAGAGCGCACGCGTCACCGTGTCGGCGATCTGGCGACCACCCGTCGTGACGCTCTTCGTCCCCGACGGGATGCGCATCGACGCGACCGCGGTGTCGCGCACCGTCTTCGACGGCTAGGCTGGCGGGCCGCGCCGCCGAATGCGCGGCACACGCAGACCCGGGAGCTTCGATGCACGACCATCCCGACATCGACGACGACGCCTTGCTGCACCGGTTCGCCACCAACACGCTGCCCGGGTTCCCGCACGAAGAGCACCTGCACGTCGTCTTCGTGAAAGCCGCCCGCGCACCCCTCGCCGAGACCCTCGAGTTCGTGCGCACCGGCATCATCGCCATGGCCGGCGACTCGGGCAAATACCACGACACCCGCACCACCGCTTGGGTGCAGATCATCGTCGCCGCCCGTGCCGGATTCACCGGAACCTTTGCCGAGTTCCTCGTCGCCCATCCCGAGTTGCTGCGCCGCGACGTTCTGAGCGACTACTACAGCGACGCACTGCTCACCAGTCGCGAAGCCCGCGCTCGCTTCGTCGCACCCGACCTGCGCGAGCTGCCCGCAGCATCCGGCATCTGACGCGCGAGCCGCCCTACCGCCGCCGCGGCACGTACCGCGGGATGAACACCCGCAGCATCACCGCACCGAGCAACCCCAGCACGCCCAGCGTGCCGACAGCGAACGACAGCGACACCAGCGCCGTCAGCCCCGACACCAGCAACGGTGCGATCGCCCCGCCGGTGTCGTTCGTGAACCGCCACGCCCCCAGGAACGGTGCCGGGTTGCGCCGGTCGGCCAGATCGGCACCCAGCGTCATCAGGATCCCGGCGCCGATGCCGTTCGCCAGCGACAGGAACATAGCGATCGCCGTGAACCACGCCCCAGCCGCCGTCGCCTCGTGCGTGAACGCCAGCACCAGATGCCCGACCCCGAGCCCCACCATCGACGGCACCGCCGTCCACAGTCTGCCGAACCGGTCCATGATCCAGCCGCCGGCGAAGAACAATGAGAAATCGACCGCGCCCGCCACCCCGATGATCAACGACGTCGTCGTCTCATCCAGCCCGATGCTCACCGCCCAGAGCGGCAGCACCACCTGCCGCGAGCCGCGCAGAGCCGACACCATCATCGACCCGACCCCCAGCGTGAGCAGGATGCGGCGCTTGGCCTTCAGCGTCGCGAACAGCCCCAGCGTCTCGGCCCGCACCTCGATCGACCCGGTGCTCACCACCGGTTCGCTCACCCCGAATGCCCGCGCCGGATCACCCAAAAAGATCAGCGCCAGCACCGCGAGCGCGCAGCACACGATCTGCACCACGAACACGCTCTCGACCGACCCGCTCAGCTGGATCACCGCCGCACCCACGAACGGCCCCACCAGATACCCGAACCGGAATGTGCCGCCCAGCGTCGACAGCGCCCGTGCCCGATGCGTGACGGGCACATAGGTCGTCAGCAGCGCGTGGCGGGCGAGAGCGAACACCGCCGTCGCGATACCGAGAATCAGGATGCCGACCCCCAGCACCACAGGATTCGGCGCGAACATCGCGGTGAGGGTTCCGATCGCGGCGAGCACCGCGGCCCCGAGCATCGCCGCGCGCTCACCCACCTTCGCCACCACCACCCCGCTCGGGATGTCGCCCAGCAGCTCGCCGAACAGCAGTGCCGCACCCACCAGCCCCGCGACGGCCAGGGTTGCGCCGACATCTCCGGCGACCACAGGCAGCACCGGGATGATCGCACCCTCGCCTATCGAGAACAGCACCGTCGGCAGCAGAGCGACGAAGATGACCGACCGCCAGCGGAACGGACGCTCGGAGCTGCTCATCGCATCCACCGTACGCCCGCCGCGGCAGCCGGCCCCGCAGCCGTGCCTGCGCCGCCGCCGGTAGGCTTGACCCGCCATGATCGAGCTCGACCTGTCCGACCAGATCGCATCGCTGCGACGCACCTTCGACGACATCAAGGCCGTGATCGGCGTCGAGAAGCTCGAAGCCGACATCGCCGACCTCAGCGAGAAGGCGGGCGCTCCCGACCTGTGGGACGACCCGGATGCTGCGCAGAAGATCACGAGCGCGCTCAGTCACCGGCAGAGCGAGCTCGCCCGCGTGACCGGGTTCGAGCGCCGGCTCGACGACCTCGAGGTGCTGGTGCAGCTGGCCACCGAGGGCGACGGTGACGCCGAGAGCGCCGCCGAGGCGCAGACCGAACTCACCGCCCTGCAGCAGTCGATCGGCGACCTCGAGGTGCAGACCCTGCTCGACGGGGAGTACGACGACCGCGCCGCGGTCGTCACCATCCGCTCGGGCGCCGGCGGCGACGACGCCACCGACTTCGCCGAAATGCTGATGCGCATGTACCTGCGCTGGGCCGAGAAGCACAAGTACCCGGTGACCGTGATGGACACCTCCTATGCCGAAGGTGCGGGCATCAAGTCGGCGACCTTCGAGATCGACGCGCCCTACGCGTTCGGCACCCTGTCCGTCGAGGCCGGCACCCACCGGCTGGCCCGGATCAGCCCGTTCGGCTCGGCCGACAAGCGCCAGACCAGCTTCGCCGCGGTCGAGGTGATCCCGGTGATGGAGGAGGCGCAGGAGGTCGAGATTCCGGAGGGCGACATCCGCGTCGACGTGTTCCGGTCGTCGGGGCCCGGCGGTCAGAGCGTCAACACCACCGACTCGGCGGTGCGCATCACCCACATCCCGACCGGGCTCGTGGTGTCGATGCAGAACGAGAAGTCGCAGATCCAGAACCGCGCCGCCGCGATGCGCGTGCTGCAGACCCGCCTGCTGCTGCTGCAG
Organism: Pseudolysinimonas sp.; assembly: GCA_035495435.1. GTDB lineage: Bacteria > Actinomycetota > Actinomycetes > Actinomycetales > Microbacteriaceae > JBDSKH01. The sequence continues at coordinate 12,844 of DATJFV010000025.1, read as the reverse complement.
CGCGAGGCGGAGGCCGCCAAGAAGAAGGAGCTGGCCGGCACCATCACCGCCAGCTGGGGCGACCAGATGCGTTCGTACTTCCTGTACGGGCAGCAGCTTGTGAAAGATCTGCGCACCGGGTACGAGGTCGGAAACCCTGCCACCGTGTTCGACGGCGACCTCGACGGGTTCATCGCAGCCGGCATTCGCTGGCGCAAACAGCGCGACGACGACTAGGGGCGCGCAGGCGTCCCTGCGGGATGCGAGTGGTGCCGTCGACTGCGGATGGCGCCGCCGGTTCGAGGGTGCTGCTGCGGGTCCGCGGGTGGCGGGTTCCCGGGCGGTGGGGGTTTTGCGGGGTGCTGGGGGTTTCCGGGCGCTGTGCTTGAGCACGGGGCCGGTGCGTCGCTGACAGGTGATGGGGGCGTCCTTCCCCTCACAGGTGACGTGCCCCCCAGCGGCTCATTGGGGGTTGCCGACGACACCGCATTCGAATATACTTTCGAATGTGCCGAACACACTTTACCCACCCCTTGGAGTGATCTCGTGCTTTCGGCCGTTCTCGCGTCTGCCGCAGACGTAGCCGCCTGGCCAGACGCGCGACTTCTCGAACGACAGAGGGAACTCGCCGCAGAACGTCGGCGTATCGACGCCGAAGCAGCGGTAGTAGCCGGCGAAATCGGTCGGCGGTCTGACCGTTCCCATGGAGCCGCAGGGTTGGCGCTGCGGGAAGGGGCCCGTTCCGCGGACGAGTTGATCCAGAAGCTGACCGGAGGATCGGGGCGCCAGGCGCGGTCGCTGATCGATGTGGGGCAGATGCTCGATACGTCGTCACCAGAGCCCTGGCTTGAGCCGGTGACCGCAGCCATTGAATCCGGTGAGATCGGGGTCGACGCGGCCAGTGCCATCCGTGCCGGAATCGGCAGCCCGGCCGGCGCTGTCGATTCCACTCAGTTGCGCGAGGCCGCAGCCCGACTCGTCGACGACGCTCGACACATGGGCGCGGACAAGGTCGCGGCTCGTGCTCGGATGGAACGAGACGCGCTCGACCTCGCCGGAGTGGCGGCTCGCGAAGCGCAGCGGCGCGACCGCCGATTCCTGAAGCTCTTTCCTCAGCCCGACGGCATGACAAAACTGGTCGGGCTCCTCGACCCCGAGAGCGCGGCGCTCGTGACGGATGCGTTCGATCGGGTCACCGCCCCGCGCCGCCACGGGCCGCGGTTTGTCGACAAGGGCGAGCAGGCGCGCGTTGATCGCATCGTTGCGGATCCGCGAACGACCGATCAGCTGCTCCACGACGCGTTCGTCGACATGATCGCGATCTCCATCAAGGCGGATGACGGGGTCATCTTCGGGGTCAAGGCCCCCTCCGTGCGTGTGCATGTCCGCGGAGAAGCACTTGCTCGTCGCGAGGGCCGCGGGCGGATCGAGGGTCAGCCCGACGCGATCTCGATCGAGACCGTCGAGCGGCACGTCTGCGAGACGGGTGTCGTCCCCGTCGGTTTCGACAGTGACGGTCAGGTGGTCAATGTCGGTCGTGAGCAGCGGCTGTTCACCCGACGTCAGCGCATCGGGCTCGCGGCACGCGACGGGGGATGCCGTTTCCCCGAGTGCGACCGGCCGCCGAGCTGGACAGAGGCGCACCACATCGACGAATTCGTGCGCGACCAGGGGCGCACTGACATCGCCGATGGAGTGCTGCTATGCCGGTTCCATCACATGTACGTACACAACGAGGGCTGGCGGATCGTCCGGCGTGGGTCCGAGTACTTCGCTGTCCCGCCACCCGCGCCGGGACGATCCCGCAGCGCCATCCCGATGCCGCCGAAGATTCGGGTCTGAGCGGTGGACGAGGGTGTGCAGGTGAGAGCCGGGGTGCGGCGTGCGGGAGGGTTCAGGCCGGCGGTGCCGGATGCGGGGCGGTCAGTCCTGGGGTGCGCCCAGGGGGCGCTGGGTGGCGTCGATGAGTTCGGATGCCAGGCCGGCGCGACCCGCGAAGGTGCGCGCATCGAGCTCCGCGAGTGCCGCATCGACCCGCGTCACCGACTGCTCGCCCAGGTTGGTGGCCGAGAGGGCACCGTCGCGGGCGTGCTTGATCAACCCCGTGGTCACCATCGCGCGCAGGAGCGGCTCGACTTCCTCGGTGGTCAGTCCCACCGTGCGGGCGAGATCGCCGGGCGTGGCGCCCGGAGTCGACAGCAGCCGCTGCAGCAGTTGCAGTTTGCGCACACTGAGACCGACAGGCTCGAGGATGCGCGCCGCATCGACCTCAACGGCGCGAGCCAAAGTGAGCAGGGCGATCGTCGGACTGAAGCGCGGCACATCCACTGTTCAACGCTACTTCCTGAGAAAGTCGGCGGGAGGGGTGTCGCACCGACTATCGCGCGAGGGCGTCCCTAGCCTTGTGTCGCCATGATTCGCTTCGACCAGGTCACCAAGACGTATGCCGGCACGACGCGTCCGGCCCTCAACAACGTCAGCCTCGAAGTGCTCAAAGGGGAGTTCGTCTTCCTGGTGGGCGCGTCGGGATCGGGCAAGTCGAGCTTCCTGCGACTCGTCCTGAAAGAGGAGAAGCCCTCGAAGGGCAAGATCCACGTGCTGGGGCAAGAGCTCAACACCCTTGCCAGCCGCAAGGTCCCCTACTTCCGCCGCAACCTCGGCGTCGTGTTCCAGGACTTCCGCCTTCTGCCCAACAAGACCGTGTTCGACAACGTCGCATTCAGCCTGCAGGTGATCGGCAAGAGCAAAGGGTTCATCCAAGAGGCGGTGCCCGACGTGCTCAAGATGGTCGGGCTCGCGGGCAAGCAGCAGCGCTTTCCGCACGAACTCTCCGGAGGCGAGCAGCAGCGCGTCGCGATCGCCCGTGCTGTCGTCAACAAACCGGCGGTGCTCCTCGCCGACGAGCCGACCGGAAACCTCGACCCCAGCACCAGCGCCGGCATCATGACGCTGCTGTCGGCGATCAACGCCAACGGCACGACGGTGCTGATGGCCACGCACGACGTCGGCATCGTCGACCAGATGCAACGCCGCGTCATCGAACTGGTCAGTGGCCAGATCGTGCGCGACGAACGCGGTGGCAGCTACCAGACCCAGGCCGTCCCCGTCATCCGGCAGCCCCAGCAGCCGACCCGCCCCGTCCAGACCGTCGACAGCATCATCGAAGACGCCGGATTCGCACCCGCCGAACCTGCGCCCGTCACGTCGCCGTTCGCACGACCGCCCCAGCCAGAGCCCAGCGTGCCCGGTCACCCCGTCGCGTCCACCCGGAGCGCCGCGACCACCCAGCCGGATGCGTCCGCGCAACGCGACGCGCCCGAGCAGCGCGACGCGCCCGCGCAACGCGACGCGCCCGCCGAGACCCCCTCACCGGCGGCCAACACCGGCACTATCACCGTGGTCGAGCCCGCCGTCACCAACGTGCGCGAGGTGCCGCTCGCCAACCGCCCGCAGCCGCAGCCGCACGTGAAGCCGGCCCCGGCATCCGACGATCTACCCGACGAGCCCACACCGCTCGTACCCCCGCCGCTCAACGAACCGGGGAGGCGCTGACCGATGAGACTCGGGTTCATCCTCAGCGAGGTCGGCCAGGGGTTCCGCCGCAACCTTTCGATGGTCGTGTCGGTGATCCTCGTCACCTTCATCTCGCTGACCTTCTTCGGTGCGGCGATTCTGCTGCAGAGCCAGATTCAGCAGACCAAGGGGTACTGGTACGACCGCGCCCAGGTGGCGATCTACCTCTGCTCGGACTACGACACCGAGGCGCCCTGCAACGAGGCCGCGGCCACTGAGGCGCAGAAGGCCGCGGTCCAAGCGCAGCTCGACGGCGCGACCCTGAAGCCGTACATCAAGAAGGTCGACTTCGAAGATCGCGACCAGGCCTACAAGAACTTCCTCGACCAGTTCGCGGGAACCACGGCGGCCCAGCTGGTGACGCCTGACATCCTCAACGAGTCGTTCCGCATCAACCTCGTCGACCCGAACCAGGCCGAGATCATCATCGACCAGATCAGCGGTATGCCCGGGGTGCAGAGCGTCACCGACCAGCGCGGGCTGCTCGAACCGATCTTCGCGCTCATGAACGCCGCCACCTTCACCGCGGTGTGCATCGCGGGGCTGATGCTCATCGCCGCGGTGCTGCTGATCGCCACCACCATCCGGCTCAGCGCCTTCTCGCGACGGCGCGAACTGGGCATCATGCGCCTGGTGGGTGCATCGAACCGGTTCATCGAGACGCCGTTCATTCTCGAAGGGGTGCTCGCGGCACTCATCGGATCGCTTCTCGCCGGTGGCGTGATCGTCGCACTGGTGCAGTTCTTCGTGCAGGGCTACCTCGGCACCCAGCTTCCCGGGACGGCGCTCGTGAACCTCAACGATGCCCTGCTCACGGTGCCGGTGCTGCTGGTCGCCGGTGCGCTGCTGGCTGCGATCTCGGCCAGTGTCGCCATCCGGCGCTACCTGAAGGTGTGACAGGCGGCCCGCACGCTCCGGGCTAGACTGGTCGGCTGCGGCTCGCCAGGAGCCTCACCAGAGTCGCCAGATCAAGGAGGTGCGACGTGCCGAAAGAAAAGGGCCAGAAGGTCGTCGCCACCAACCGACGCGCCCGCCACGACTACACCATCGAAGACACCTACGAGGCCGGCATCGTTCTGCAGGGCACCGAGGTGAAGTCGCTGCGCGAAGGACGCGCATCCCTCGTCGACGGGTACGCCTTCATCGAGGGTGGGGAGATCTGGCTCGACGCCGTGCACATCCCCGAATACACCGAGGGCACCTGGAACAACCACGCCCCGCGGCGCAAACGCAAACTGCTGATGCACAAAGCCCAGATCATCAAGATCTCGCACAAGACCAAAGAGGGCGGATACACCCTCGTGCCGCTCAGCATCTACTTCAACGACGGCCGCGCCAAAGTCGAACTCGCGGTGGCCAAGGGCAAACGCGAATACGACAAACGCCAAGCGCTGCGCGAACGGCAGGACCAGCGCGAGGCACAGCGGGCGATGTCGACCAGGCGGCACCTGGGCGAGTGACCGTCGTGGCCCGGTCGGGGTGCGGTCGGGGTTCGGCCGAGGTCAATCCAGACCGGGCGCAGCCGGAGGCCGGCTCAGCCGGGGATCGGCTGGTACAGGTCGCCGACGAGATCTGCTGAGGCGCCGCCCTCGTCCGGTACATCGGGGTTGTCGAGCACAGCGCACAGAGTGCGGGTGTCGCCCGCCTGATACTCGGCGAGGCTCGGAATGCGCACCGCAGCCATCGCGTACTCGGTGCGCTTCAGGTCGTGGGGCAGGTACAGCTGGTACTCCAGCAACCGGTCGCAGGTCTGCTGCGCGTACTCGGCAAGCGCCGAGTCGGCGGTGTACACCACACCGGGGAAATCGAGATCGACCTCGGCGATGACCTGCTGCTGGTGCGGCGTCGAGCACGCCACCACCGTGTACTGGTCCGCCTCGCCCGGCTCGAGCAGGCACGCACCCGGAACGACCCGCTCGGCGGGTGTCGGCCCGAGCGGAATGAACGGCGTCTGCAGCACCACCCGGATCACGACCGCGATGACGAGCACCCCGACCGCGGTCGCGGCCGCGATGAGCGCGATGCGCAGCCAGCGCGGAAGACCCGCGAACCCCGAGGCGGATGCGGGCGCCGGCGCTGCAGCCGGCGTGGGCTCGGCTGCGGCTTCGGCTGCCGGTGCAGGTGCGCTTGCGGATGCGGTGGCCGGGTCGGCAGGTGTCGTCTCGACGTCGCTCACAGCGATACCGTATCCGATATGAGCACGCCGCCCGAGCCGCGCCCGGCACCCGCCGCACGCGTGCGTGAGACGAGCCGCACCCTCGACGTCCTCACCGCGATCATGCTCGGTGTCGTCTCCCTCACCACCGCTCTCGGTGCCTGGCAGGCCGACACCTGGACGCGTCAGTCGGCCGACTTCGACCAGTCCGCATCCGATGCCCGCGACCAGAACATCACCCGCAGCATCGACTGGCAGAGCTCCCTGCGTCTCGACACCGCCGCGATCGAACAGGCACGCAAGTACGCGTTGCAGGAGGACCAGGCCATCGCATCCGGCGACGCCCGCGCAGCCGCCCTGGCCAACGTGATGGTCGGAAACTACCTGGGGCGCAGCGTGAACGACCAGCTGCCGAAGGCGTTCGCCACCTGGCGCGAGGCCGGGTTCCCGGCCGACAGCATCCCGACGGCCGATGCCGACTACGTCGCCGAGCTCCGCGGAGACGCCGACTCCTACGCGATCGTTGCCGCCGTCGCCGGGGATCTCAAAGACACCTTGCGAGCCAAAGCGTCGATTCTGACTCAGGCGGCTCTGGTGGACGCGCTCGCACTGTTCCTGCTCGGTGTGGCGGGGATCAACCGGCTGCGTTCGGCACGATTCGCGACGCTGATGCTCGGCGCTGCCGCCTACATCGGATCACTCTTCATGATGTTGGGGGCGTACTGATGGCCGAGACCTCGCGGGAGGACCGTACACGCGGCGCGCTTGAGATCATCACCGCGGTGCTGCTGGGTCTGGTGTCGGTGGCGACCGCTGTGGGCGCCTACCAGGCTGGGCAGTGGGCGCAGCAGTCCGACGACCTGGCGTCGGTCTCGCAGCAGTTGCGCGACCGCAACCTGGCGATGTTCCTCGAGACAGAGAACACGGCACGCGACGACTCCACCCGCCTGTTCGACGCCCTCGGGCTGTACGCCGAAATGACCCTCTATCCCGAGCGGGCCGAGGAACTGCTGCAGGAGCAGGACGTGATCATGGCGGCTGCGTCCGCTCCGCTCGCCGACGCCTTCCCGGCATGGCGCGCCGCCGGGTACCCGCTCGAGAGCCAGCCGCTGGCGTCGCCGGAGTACCAGGCACTCACCTTCGCGCCCGCCCAGTCGTACAACGTCGCGTCCAAGATCGCCTACGACGCTGCGCAGGCCCTCGAGGACAAGTCGTACGCGATGACGGTCGTGTCGGTCGTATTCGCCGCGGCGCTGCTGATGCTGGGCATCGCCGGATCGAGCAGCAGGCTACGGGTCTCGGCGATCACCACCGGCGGGGGAGCGGTCGCGTTCCTCGTCGGTGTGGCGATCGTGATCTTCGGAATCTTCTAGCGGAGTTCCGCGAGCGTCTCGACCGCGAACCGCACGTCGACGCTTGCGGCCACCTGGATCTGCTCGGGCGACAGCGTCAACGGTGCACCCCCGACATCCATGGCCTGCGCCTTGAACGCCATCCGCTCGTACGGTGCCGGAGCGGGGGCACCAGACCCGCCGCCCGCATCGCCCAGCATGCCAGGGTCGGCGACCGCCATGACGACCGGGGTGCCCACACCGGCCGCTGCGGCGTAAACGCCGGCCTTGTGCACGGCGTCGGCGACAGCGGCCTGCCGCACCTCATCGGTGACCGCGATGCGCCGCGCCTCGGTCAGGTCCCACTCGATGCCGCCGATCGACAGGCCGTCAATGACCGCCACCTGTTCGATGAACCGGGCGAGCGCGTCGACATCGCTGAACTTGGCGCGCAGGCCGATGGCGGCGTGGTAGACGAGGGGGAGCCGCTTGCCGTCACTGTTCCACGGCCGCTCCGACCACACATTGACGCGGTCGGAGGACCACCAGGTGACCGGGCCGCGATCGGCATCGAACAGCGGCTCGACGAGCGAGGTCGTGGCAGCCGCGGCCTCGGTCGCGCGGGCGAACACCTCGTCGCGCTTGGCGCCGTCGAACGCCGCCGACACCTGCACCGTCGCCCGCTCGGCATCGAACCAGGCTGTGTGGGTGCCCTGCACCGTGATGATCGCGCTCATACCTGGTAGTCTGTAGGGCTGCGCGTTGCGGAAGCAAACGCGCGGGACACAACTCCACAGTGCGTGACTATGGCCCGCCTCCATGGGGATGATCGGTTTCGACATCGCCTGCGAAACTGCGAGAAGCGGGCCGAGGATGCAGGGTTATCTCGTAAACGATCTCTGCAAACCATAGGTGCCAATTCCAAGCGCACCGACGTTGCCCTCGCTGCGTAAGCACGAGCGCTAGATAACGTCCGTCAGCCCGGGCTCGTCCTCGACCCGGATCCTGGCGTCAGCTAGAGGACTTGCTGCGGAACCGCGTCACAGGGTTCCGCGGGACTTTCACTGTGACTGGGCTTGTCGACCTAGGTGTCTGTGACAAAGGTCGGAGCCGAGTAGAACGTCAGCACAGACTGCGCCCGGAGAAGGCGCAGGATCACAGCGATGGACGGGGGTTCAATTCCCCCCATCTCCACCACGTGGGCCGTTGTCACGCAGCTGCCGGAGACATGCAGAAGGGCCGCCCCCTCGGGAGCGGCCCTTCTGTGTGTCCGGGTGCCTGTGTGTCCGGCTGCCTGTGTGTCCGGGTCTTACTCGTTGGCGCCCTTCACCGAACCGGTGACGTCGGCCTGGTTGTCGTCGACGGCCAGGCACAGGATCTCGCGGTCCTGCAGACGCGGGTCGTCCCAGGTCTGCTGGGTCGGGTAGTAGAACGAGTAGCCGTACTTCGACTGGTCGTAGGGCAGGCCCACGTACTGGGTGAACGGGTCGGCGCACGCTGCATCGGCTTCGTCCTGTGCGGCCTGGTCACCGGGGTAGGTGTCTTCGGTCATCATGATCGACGCGTACGCCTCGTAGGTGTGAGGAACGCTGCACTCGACGATGTCGACGGTCGACACGGTGTCGGCGTTCGTCTCGTCGTTGAAGCAGTCGCCGGGGACCAGCTTGAACACGTCGTCGGAGGTTCCCGAGTCGGTGTTGTCCCCGCCGTCGCCTCCGGCGATGTCGCTGACCTGCCCCAGCAGGCTGCAGCCCGAGAGCAGAAGGCCGGCGACCGCGATGGTACCCGCGGCGAGGGCCCGCGCCCAGGGGGCGGATGTGGGTGAGATGGTCATGTGAGTGCCTCCTGTTGGTGCGCGAACCGACCGTCGAATCTTAGCCAACGCCAAGGAATTCCAGAACGGTGCCGTGCAGCGCGCCGTTGCTCGCGACGACGCTGAGCGTGTCGAGCCGGTCGCCGCCGGTGACATCGGTGACGGCGCCGCCGGCCTCCCGCACGATCGGGATCAGCGCCGAGATGTCCCACGGCTTCACGTCGAACTCGGCGGCGATGTCGATCGCGCCCTCGGCGAGCAGCATGTACGACCACAGGTCCCCGAACGCGCGGGTGCGCCCCACGGCTCGGCTGAGCTCGATCAGCTGCTCGAGTCGACCCGCCTCGTCCCAGTGCTTGAGGCTGTTGTAGCTGAGGGTCGCGTCGGCGGGGTCGGTGATCCCGCTGACCCGGATGCGGCGCGCCGGCTTCCCGTCGGCTTCCGTCCATGCCCCATGGCCGGTGGCGCCCCACCAGCGCCGCCCGAGAGCGGGGGCGCTCACCACGCCCACCTGGGGAACACCGTCCACGACCAGCGCGATCAGCGACCCCCAGATCGGCACGCCGCGCACGAAGTTGGCGGTGCCGTCGATGGGGTCGATGATCCACTGGCGGCCGGCGGCGTGGGCGTCACCGCCGCCGAACTCCTCGCCGAGAACCGCATCCTGCGGCCGGGCCTGCGCGAGGTGGTCGCGGATCATCTTCTCCACCCGCGTGTCGGCGTCGGTGACCTGGGTGCGGTCGGGCTTGAGCTGCACGTCGAGGTCTTGCGCACGGTAGCGGTCGATCGCGATGAGGTCGGCTTCGTGGGCGAGGGTCAGCGCCACGGCGAGGTCGTCGGCGAGGGTGAGGTCGGTCACGGTCCCAGGCTAGCGAGCAGCCGGCGCATGGAGTCGACGCGCTCCGGGCTCAGCCGACCTTCGGCCACCGCCTCGTCGAGGGCGCAGTCGGGGGCATCAGCGAGGTGGCTGCAATCGCGCGGGCATTCGAGGGCGACCTCGGCGAGGTCGGTGAAGGAGCGCAGGACGCTGTCGGGGTTCACATGCCCGAGGCCGAACGACCGCACGCCGGGTGTGTCGATGATCCACCCGCCGGTCGGCACGCGCAGCGACACCGTCGAGGAGGAGGTGTGCCGGCCCCGGCCGGTGACCGCGTTGACGTCGCCGACCGCACGGTCGGTGCCGGGCACCAGGGCGTTCACGAGCGTCGACTTGCCCACCCCGGAGTGCCCGACGGCGACGGTGGTGTGCCCGGCGAGCATCGGAGCCAGTTCGGCCACCGGGAACTGGTCGTGTGAGCTGCGCACCACGGGGATGTCGAGCCCGGCGAAGTCGGCCAGGAACGGCTCCGGGTCGGCGAGGTCGGTCTTGGTGATGACCATCAACGGTGCGATGCCGGCGTCGTAGGCGGCGACGAGGTAACGGTCGACGAGGCGGGGGCGTGGTTCGGGGTTCGCGGCGGCGACGACGATCATCAGTTGGTCGGCGTTGGCGACGATGATGCGTTCGACCTCGTCGCTGTCATCCGCACTGCGGCGCAGCAGCGTGACGCGGGGGCGGATGCGGACGATGCGCCCGAGCGACCCTTCCTCGCCGCTGGTGTCGCCCACCACATCCACCCGGTCGCCGGTGACGATCGCGTCGTTGCGCAGTTCGCGCGCGCGGGTGGCGGTGATCACCCGTTCGACGTCGCTGTCTTCACCGATGAGTACCGTGTACCGGCCCCGGTCGACGCTCAGGACGCGTGCTTCGACAGCATCCTCATGGCCGGGTCGGGTTTTGGTGCGCGGCCGGTTGCCTTTGGGGTTCGGGCGCACGCGCACGTCGGACTCGTCCCAGTCGCCGAACTCGCGGTCGTCGTCGTCATCGTCCGAGAGCCACGACACGGGTTACAGCTCGATCCAGGTGGTCGACGAAGGGCCGCGCAGCATGCTCTGCCACAGGTCGGCGAACTCGGGCAGGGTCTTGCCGGTGGTGGCGATGTCATCGACCTCGACACCGGAGACGGCGAGGCCCATCAGCGCACCGGTGGTCGCCATCCGGTGGTCGGCGTACGAGTTCCACAGCCCGCCGTGCCACGCCTCGTGGTCGACAGGCTCGAAGGCCAGCCCGTCGTCGAGTTCGGTGACCCGGGCGCCGAGGGCGGTGAGTTCGGTGCGAAGCGCCGCGAGCCGGTCGGTTTCGTGGCCGCGCAGGTGTCCGATGCCGGTGATCCGCCCCGCGGATGCCGCGAGGGCTGCCAGCGCGGCGAACGTGGGCGCCAACTCGCCGGCATGGGACAGATCGAGGTCGACGCCCGGAATCGGTGACCCGCCCAGCAGACCGGCGCCGCCATCCACCGTCAGCGCGTCGCCCGACCGTGTGACGCTGGCACCGTACCGGGGCAGCAGCCGGGCCAGGTCGTCGCCCACCTGCGTGGTCGTCGCCGGCCAGCCGCCGATGGTCACCGTGCCGCCGGCGATGAGGGCGGCGGCCAGGAACGGCGCCGCGTTCGACAGGTCGGGTTCGAGCTGCACGTCCCGCCCCGCGATGGGACCGGCCGGCACGACCCAGACCCCGGTCTCGGGGGAGTGCACCACCACGCCGCGTTGTCCGAGCGCGGCGACGGTCATCTCGATGTGCGGCATGCTCGGCAGCCGCTCTCCCGAGTGGCGCAGCGTCAGACCGCGGGTGAAGCGGGGTGCCGCGAGCAGCAACCCGGACACGAACTGGCTCGATGCGGACGCGTCGATGGTCAGTTCGCCACCCTCGACCGACCCGGTGCCGTGGATGGTGAACGGCATCGTGCCGCGGCCGTCGTCGCCGACCTCGACGCCGAGACCACGTAGGGCGTCGATCGTGGTGCGCATCGGGCGGCTGCGGGCGTGCTCGTCGCCGTCGATCGCCACCGGGCCGAGGGCGAGGGCGGCGACGGGCGGGACGAAGCGCATCACCGTGCCGGCGAGACCGGCCGAGATCGAGACGCCGCCGTGCAACTCACCCGGCTCGACGACCCAGTCTGCGCCGAACTCCCCGTCGCCGGGAACCTCGCGGATCACCGCACCCAGCTGCTTCAGCGCCTCCGCCATCAGCGAGGTGTCGCGGGAGTGCAGCGGGCGCCGCAACCGTGACGGCCCGTCCGCCAGCGCTGACAGCACAAGTTCGCGGTTGGTCAGGCTCTTCGAGCCGGGCAGTGTGAGCCGCGCCGACAGGGGGCCGGATGCGGTGGGCGCCCCCCATATGCCGGTTTCGGGCGCGACCCCCGGCTCGCGGTCTCCGAGGATGTCCGCGCCGCGGTCGGAATAGCGTGACAGGCCCATCGGTTGTCAAGGGTATGACAGTCGGGCTGCTGGAGCGCACGCCGGAGGTCCGCACCCTAGACTTCTCGGCGATGACTGACACCACCCTGCGTGCACTGTTCGAAGAGCAGGCGATCCCGTTCATGGATCAGCTGTATGCGGCCGCGATGCGCATGACGCGCAACCCGGCCGATGCCGGCGACCTCGTGCAGGAGACCTACGCGAAGGCGTACGCCGCGTTCGGGCAGTTCGAGCAGGGCACCAACCTCAAAGCCTGGCTGTACCGCATCCTGACGAACACGTTCATCAACAGTTACCGCAAGAACCAGCGCCAGCCCTACCAGGGCGCGATCGACGATCTCGAGGACTGGCAGCTGGGTTCCGCCGAATCTCTCACGCAGGGGCGCACCACGCGCTCGGCTGAGGCGGAGGCGATCGACCACCTTCCTGACAGCGATGTCAAGGAGGCGCTGCAGTCGATTCCGGAGGACTTCCGGCTCGCGGTCTACCTGGCCGACGTCGAGGGGTTCGCTTACCAGGAGATCGCCGACATCATGAAGACCCCGGTGGGGACCGTCATGAGTCGGCTCCACCGCGGCCGTCGCCTTCTGCGCGACCTGCTCGCGGAATATGCGCGCGAGCGCGGCATCATCGTTCCCGAACCCGCCACCAGGAGCACGAAATGACCGACTGCGGCTGCGAGAAAGCCAAGGCAGA
>DATJFV010000024.1:0-6077 GCA_035495435.1 Pseudolysinimonas sp. | reverse complement strand
GGCATCGGTGACATCGGCGACCGGGGGTGCGTCGACGAGCACCACGTCGAACCGGGAACGCAGATCGGCGAGCAGGTCGCGCATGGCCGAGGTGGCCAGCAGCTCGCCCGAGTTCGCGGGGCGGGCACCGGCCGGAAGCACCGTGACGTCGCCGGCGACGTCGGGACGCAGCACGGCATCCAGGATCACCCGCCCGGCGAGCACCTCGGTGAGTCCGAGTGCGTCGTGGATGCCGAACAGCCGCGACAAGGCTGAGCTGCGCAGGTCGGCATCCACGACGACGACGGAGGTGGCGGTGTTGGCCAGGGCGACGGCGAGGTTCGCGGTCACGGTGGTGGTGCCGTGGCCGTGCCCCGTGCCGGTGAGGATGAAGCTGCGGCGCCCGTCGCGCACCCGCAGGAAGTCGACGTGGGCCCGCAACCCGCGGAACGCCTCCGCCGCCGCGCCGACGCTCCCCGCCCGCGCCACCAGAGGGTTCGCCGGGATCGAGCGGTCGCCGGGGATATCGCCGACCACGGGAATCGGTGACACCGCCGCCACCCCCTTCGGCCCGCGCACCCGGGTGTCGAAGGCTTCCCGCAGCGACGCCGCCACGAGTCCGGCGGCGAGGCCGAGCACGCCCCCGACGAGCAGCATCAGTGCGCCGTTCGACGGCAGCGGCGCCTCGGGCAGCGCGGCCTCTTCGATGTTGACGATGCGCACCGGGGCGATCGGTTTGGCGATCGGTACGACGGTGCCGTTCGGCAGTTTCGTGGTCGACGGGCTCGGCTTCGGTGTCGCCGCAGCGCTGGCGCCGGGCGTCGCGCCCGGTGACGGTGTCGCCGCGATGACGGAGCCGTCGGTGGTCTCGAGGCGGTTCGACACCACGTCGGCGAACTCGGCGCTGACGGCGTTGGCGATGTCGCGGGCCTGCTCGGGGGTGTCGGCGGTGGCGGTGATCTCGATGATGAACGTCGCGGGCGGCGCGGTGACGGTGATGCGGCGCGCCAGGTCTTCGACGGTGCCGTCGAGGTTCAGCTCGTCGATGACCGGCTGCAGCACGATGCTGCTGGAGGCGACGAGCACGTAGGAGGCGATGCGCGACTCGGTGAAGTCGCTGGCCTGCAGCCATTCGGCGAGACCGCCGTTGGTCTTGTTGGTGACCAGGTCGCGTGAGGTGGCGGCGTAACTGGGGGTCTGCATCGACTGCACGGCGAAGCCGCCGCCGAGGCCCAGGAGAACTCCGAGCACGATGAACACCAGTCCGCGGCGCAGCACGCCGAGATACTCGTGGATGTCCATGGGGAGATGGCTCCGGGGGGGGTTCGGGTTGCACGCGGCGGGGGGCATCCGCGTACTGATCTAAAGGTACGGAATCGCGCCCGCCGGTGACCGGTCGGCGGTGGTGATCGGTACGCCGGACTTCGGGGTTAACGCCGGGGTTAATCCGGCCTCGTCGCCGGCCTCGTCGCGCGGCCCGCCGGCCTCGTCGAACGCAGCAGCGCCCGCATCACGTTCCGCACCGCGCAGCGCCGCGCGCAGCACCAGCCACTGCCAGAGCGTGACGAACACGTTGCCGCCGGCGAGCGCCCACACCGCCTGATCGGGGGCGACCAGTTCGACGATCAGCAGCGCCAGCAGGGTGACGACGACGCTGACGGCGACGCTGAGGGCGATGGCGCGCAGCCGCCCGTACGTCATCAGGCCGACGTTGGTGAGGTAGGGCGAGATGATCGTGGCGGTCATGTTGATGCCGAACGCGATCGCGGCGGCGACGGTGAACGCGACCTGCCCGTGGGTGAGCAGCTGGCTGAACGAGGGCAGGAACACCGTGTACACCACCCCGCCCGCGATCGCGGTGAGGGTGACGACGCGGCCGGCGAGCCGCATCCGCCGCACGCGTTCGAGGCCGGATGCTGCGGGCACCCAGCCCTGTAACATCTGCAGCAGGGGCGAGACGGCCATGGCGACGAATTTGCCGAGCCGGTCGGCGAGCACGAACATCGGCAGCAGCACCGGCGAGAACAGGGCGATGATCGCCAGCGCCGCCGGAACGTAGGCGGCGAGCAGCCCGGTGGCGACCACCCCGTGGCGCTGGTCGAGCAGGCTGCGGCGGATGCGCGACCACCGTGCCGCTGCCCGCACGTCGAGTGCCTGCCCGCGGAAGATCACCGCCGACGACAGCAGCAGTGCCGCCAGCGATCCGGCGAGTTGCCCGAGGGCGAACAGCAGCAGGTCGCCGGTGGCGACACAGGCCAGCACCCCGACGATCGTGCCCGATACCCGCGGAACGGTGTCGAGCAGCAGGAACCGGTCGGGCCGGCTCTCGCCGGTGAAGTACCAGTTGGCCGACGCTCCCGCGACGGTCATCGCGGTGCCGGCGAGGAACGCGACCAGTTTCGCGTGCGGCACGATCGCGAAGGTCACGGCGGCCTGCACCGCCAGCAGCGGGATGAGTAGCACCCCGCGCGCGAACAGCGAGTCGAGGAACATGCCGGGCCGCCGCCCGGGCTGCGCCACCGCAATCGTCACCGGTCCGGTGAGGCCCCAGCCGAAGATCACCATCACGCCGAACGAGGCGCCGATCGACTGCCCGGTCGCCATCGAGGCCCACCGGTCGGCTCCGGCGACGGCGACGAGCACGGGGATGGTGATGAGGCTGACGACGCCGTTGAGCAGCACGGACAGGCCGAAGAGGCCCAGCCCGCGCACGCGTCCGGCGGCGAGGCGGATCACGCCCGGACGCCCACCGGAAACACCTGCTCGGTCAGCTCGAGCACGTCGCGCAGCATCGCGGCGCGCACCTGCGCGCCGAACAGCGAGTGGTCGCCGAACGGGTAGTCGGTGACGCGCAGGTCGGCGCCGCGGCGGCGCAGCCGGGCGACCGCTCCGGGGCCGCGGTGTTCGGCGAAGTTCTCGGTGTCTTCGGGGGTGAGCATGAGCGCGAGGACGCTTCCCGGTTCGCGGCTGGCAGGGCCGAGCAGCGTCTCGGGGTCGTGGAACAGCTGGAACCGTGCGCCGATGCGCCACGCCCAGTCGGGGGTGTGCCGGCGGATCAGCGCCTTCAGGTCGCGGAACGGGATACGCCCGGCCTGGTCGAGCGCCGCGAGTTCGGCGTACCCGCCGGCCGGCAGCCCGTGCAGCTTGAAGTAGGTGGGGCTGAGCAGCACGGTGAGCCGGGTGGGGTGGCGGTCGGCGATCCGGGCGGCGACCCAGGCGCCCGAGCAGAGGCCGACGTGGGCGGTGGGAACCTCGCCGACCAGTTCGCGCACGAGCGCGTCGACGTCGTCGATCCACTCCTCGGCGAAGATCAGGTTCGGCTCGCCGACGCGCACCGGGGTGCTGTCGCCGGTGCCGCGGCGGTCGAACCGGATGGCGCGGGTGCCGCGCGCGGCGAGCTCGCGTGCCGCGATCACCTGGAAGCGGCCCGGGCCGATGCGGTGCTCGGCGGATCCGGGCTGCAGCACGGTCGTGCCGGCCGCCGGGTCGGCGTCGGTGCGGGCGGTCTCGATGACGAACAGCCGCTGCGGCCCGATACGGCGCAGTCGCTCCACGATCGGCGTGCCGTCGGCGGCGTGCGCCACCACGGCCTCGTCGCGTACGGCCGACGTGACGCGGCGGCGTTCGAGCGGCATGCGCTGGTCCACCCAGCCGACGATGGAGGCGATCGTGGCGGCGGGCAGCACGGCGAGGGCGCTGGCGGCCTCGATCCACTCGGCGTGCCCGTCGATGGGGGCGACCTCGCTGCCGACGGGGAGCGCGGCGGTGAAGCGCTGCAGCGCGGGGGAGCCGAGCTCCTCCCGGCGCACCAGCAGGAGACTGTCGACCGGCAGCGGTCCGAGCTCGAGCCGCTCGAGCCAGTCGACGGCCTGCGGGTGCAGGGTCAGGGAGAGCAGGGTGATCCGCTCGGGATCGGTGGCCGGTTCGCCGACCGTGAGGTCGAACAGTGAGCGCTGGCGCCGCAGGAACCGGTGCCCCGACAGCGGCGCGTCCCAGAGCACGAGCCCGTCGATGCCGTCGATGCGGCGCGCGGCCTCCGCGGCGAGCAGACCGCCGGCGGCGAGACCGGCCAGCACGATGCGCTCGACACCGGCGTCGCGAAGTGTCTCCACCGCATCCCGGATGGTCGCCAGCCAGGCCTCACCGGCATCCGGCTCGGCGGTCGCCCCGCTCGCGTCGCCCTCGCCGCGGTAGTCGAACCGCAGCGAGGCGATGCCCTTCTGCTCCAGCTCCTGGCTGAGCAGCCGCAGACCGCGGTAGCCGAGCACCTGCTCGTAGCCGAGCGGCGGGCAGATGACGACGCCGCCGCGGGCACCGCCCTCGGGCACGTGCAGGAAGCCGAGCGTGGGTGCGTCGCGGTCGCCGATCCAGGTGTCGAGTTGCATGGCTCAGAGACCCAGCCGCGATCGCACCTCGGCTGGCCACGAGCCGACGTCGAGTCCGTGCACGCGCAGCAGCGCCAGAGTGGTGCGCTCCATCCCGAACGCCAGGCACGACGCGTGGGCGGTCTCGCCGTCGGCGGTGCGGATGCCGAAGGCGGCGGTCAGGTGGTCGCGCTGGCAGTTGGCGGATGCGATGGCGGTTCCCTCGTGCAGGTCGCCGTAGATCGGCACGGTCAGCTCGATCTTGAGGTTCTCGCGCAGCTGGGCGCTGACGAGCATGCGTCCGGCGCGGCCGAAGAAAGGGTCGTTCGCGGGAACCGCGGTCACCGGCAGGCCGAGCGACTGCAGCGTCTCGACCGCACGGTCGAGCCAGGTGTCGCGGTACTCCTGCGCACCCTGCGGGTCGCCGACGTAGACGAACTCGTGCATGCGGAACGACTGCAACCGCATCGGGTCGGCGCTCGGCTCGTGCCGGAACCCCCAGCCGAGCACGTCGTACACGGCACCGCCGGCGGGCAGCCGACCCTCGAGGGTGGCATAGAGCGGATGGCAGATCGCGTTGGTGAGGACCACGTCACTGGGGGTGAGCCAGCCGTCCCACGCCCGGCCCTCCTCGCGCGCCGCGAGCAGTTCGCGGTGCTCGCGGTCGCCCGCCTCGAAGCTCGACACCACGCCCGCCAGGTCGGGGAACGAGGCGATGTAGTCGGTGCGCTCGAAGTCGGCACGCGGGTACACCGGCGGGAACCGCACCGCGATGGCGGCGAGCGGGGCGGCCATCTCGGTCAGTACCCGGTCGAGCCCGGCGAGGATCGCCTCGAAGGTGGCCGAGCGGCCGTAGATGCCGGCGGAGGCCGAGCCGATGAGCAGCCCGGCATCGAGCAGGTCCTCGCGGAACTCCAGGCGGGCGGCGTCGAGGGCGGTGCCCGGGTCGATGAGCGTCACGATCAGCTCCCCTTCTGCACGAGCAGCAGCTGTGCGGTGTGTGCGGTGATCCGGTCGTTGTGCACCATGAGTGCGGCGCCCTGCGCGTCGCGGAACAGGCGCGCCACGCTGTACGGCCCGTCGTTGCGGAACCCGGAGATGCCGGTGATGCGCAGAGCCCCGGCGACGATGTCGGCGACCGCTTCGGAGGCGGTCACCTTCAGGTTGTTCATGCTCACCATGAACCCGACCTGACCGAGGGCCTCACGGTCGCCGGAGCGGGCGTCGAACTCGTGCGCCGCGTTGGTGACGAGCAGTTCGAGCGACTCGAGCCGGGCGACGAGCTGGGCCAGGGCGAGGGCTCCGGGCGGGGTGGTTCCGATCGCCTTGCGCGCGGCGGAGCGCACGTAGCGGCGGGCGGTGTCGACGGCGGCCCGCGACATTCCGAGCCAGACGCCGGCCCACAGCACGTGCGAGACCGGCAGCATCGTCTCGGCCGAGATCTCTTCGTACGGCGTCGGCACGACCCGCTCGGCGGGGGCGTCGGCGGTCAGCAGGAACCCGCGGCTGTTGGTGCCGCGCAGACCCAGCGTGTCCCAGGTGCCCGACGGCTCCAGCGTCAGCGCGTCGCTGTCGCAGGCGACCAGCACCTGGTCGCTCGGAGCCGCGTCGGCGTCGCGCCGCGCGGTGGCGAGCACCAGGTCGGCCTGCTCGCCGTAGGAGATGACGGGGGCGTTCTTGACCAGGTGCACCCGGTCGCCGACGCGGTCGACGAAGCAGGTGCTGGAGCGCACG
>DATJFV010000023.1:0-38646 GCA_035495435.1 Pseudolysinimonas sp. | reverse complement strand
ATGATCGCGCCGGGCTCGACGCCCGCCGCATCACCGTCGAGACCCGGCGCATCGCCGCGATCGAGTCCTCGGCCGCGTCGATCGTGGCCGTCCGGCTCGCCGACGGCACCTCTGTGCCCACCGACAGCGTCTTCGTCCGCCCGCGCGCCATCCCTGCCGACGAGCTGCTCCATCAGCTCGGCGCCGACAGCATCCGCGGCGTCGACGACCACGACTGGGTCGTCGTCGATGCCACCGGACGCACCTCGGTGCCCGGTCTGTGGGCGGCAGGCAACGTCGTGAACCCCGCAGCGACCGTCCCCGTTTCGGCGGCCGCCGGCGCAGGCGCCGGCACCGCCATCAATGCCGATCTCGTCGACGACGAGGTCCGTCGCGCAATGCGCGCGAACACCCGATAAGGAGAGAGAAAGAAAATGGCGAACCCGCCGTCCACCCACATCCGCGCCGTCATCACCTGGCTGGCGATCTTCCCGCTCGTCGCGATCGGCATGACCGCCATCGCCCCGTTCTCGGAAGGCTGGCACCCGATCCTGCGCGCCCTGGTGCTCACCCTCGTCGTGGTCCCGGTCGCCGTCTACCTGGTCGTGCCGCAACTGTTCCGCGGATACGCGGCCATGCAGCGCCGCCGCGTGGGCGGCTGATCATGGAACTCACCTGGACCGTCCCGGTCGCCCTGATCCTCGCGGGAACGACGTACGCGATCTTCGCGCGCTTCTTCGCGCACCGCGAGCGCCTCGCCCGCATCGGGAGGGGCGCGGAACAGGAGTGACGAGCGCGGATGCCGCGAGCGGGTCAGGCTGATCGAGCCGTTCGTCCGTGACCACGCGGTGCACAAGAACCACGTCGCGGCGGGCTCGAACGCGCATGACGCTCGAGAGCCCGCCCACGTGGGAATCCCGCGCACCGGTCCGAACGCCACGGGCTACGCCCCCTGACGACGCCCGGCGCGCTTCGCGAACTGATCGACGGCGTGGAGGACCTCCTCGCTTCGCCAGAGCGTACCGATGCGGTATTCACTCTTTGCGCTCAGCACGCCCTTCTCGGTGAGATCCCGGAGAAGCGGGTAGGCGTTCTCGACACGAATGCGGAGTTCGCGCGCGACCAAGGCCGCATCGACCACCGGGGTTCGAGCCACGACGTCGAGCACGCGCCATACTCCGCTGTCGGAGCGCGCGCGCACCCGCTCCCGCCATCCGGAGTGAATGCGGTCGATGTCGGCGATCAGCTCACGCGCGTTCACCACCGCGCGCACGCTCGCGGCTGTGAACCTTGCGACAATCGGCTCGGCATCGCCCGCGCGGTATGCCGTGAGCGCGTCGTGATACCCCTCCACATCGGCAAGCAGGCCGGCGGACACCGGTATCGCAACGTTGCGGGTGACCCCGCGGTGCCGCAGCATCGCCTGGGCCAGGGCGCGACCGGTGCGTCCGTTGCCGTCCGTGAACGGGTGGATCGTCTCGAACTGCGCGTGAGTCAGTGCCGTCGACACCAAAGGCGGGACATCAACGCGCCCGGCGAACGCGACGAGATCGTCGATGAGGCTGGGGACCAGCTCCCATGGCGGCGCGACGAACTCTGCCCCGACGGGCGACTGGGACGAGACACCGATCCACACTGGTTCCTCGCGCCAGACGCCGGGTGTGTGTCGATGCTGCTCCGCCATCAGCACCGCGTGCATGTGACGGATGGCTTCCGAATCGAGACGACCCGCGAGGTCGATGGCCGCCTGCAGTGCTGAGGTGTTCGCCGCGATCAGCAGAGCGTTGCGCGTACCGCGCGCGCCCAGCTCCGCTGAGAAGATCGCGCGTGCGCTCGCGGTGAGCTGCTCGATCTGGGATGACGCGGCCGCTTCGCTTCGCAGCAGTACCGGCGCGAACGCCGCAACGCGATGCCCCAGCTCAGCATCGAACCGACTCAACTCCCGAGCTGCCTCATCGGCGGCCGCGAGGAGATCGCCCGGCAGCCTTACGTCCACCCTTGCGATGACGGGCGGAACGGATGCCGTGTACTGCTGCGGCCCCCCGAAGTACGCCGACGAACCCGGTCCCAGATCTGCGCTGGGCCCCGGCTGCCACTGCAGCACCTCGGCGGTGACCGCCGGCCACGAACCCATACGATCCCGCCCCTTCTCTATGAGTTAGAAGCGTAAGTCATAAATTGCCGCAGCTCCACTCTGAGATGAGCGAGGACGAGCGGGGCATGCCTCAGGCGCCAGGCGTACCGTGCGACTGCAGACGGCAGCGCGTACGAATGCTCCGCGCACAGTACCGCTCTAACTCCAGGGCGTCGAAACCCTGGGGGCAAGATTCAGGCCTAGTCGCGTGTGTGCCTCATCCTGTAAACCTTTCTCAAGAATGTCAGAACAGGGACAGGAAGGGTCACATGGGCTTGCTGGATCGGCTACGTCAGACGGCAACCGACTCGGCACCCGCTGGTGCTGCATTCGCCGTGATCGATGTCGAAACCACGGGGCTCTCGCCAGAGGCGGATCGGATCATCGAGATTGCGATGGTGCGTCTGGAGCCGGGCGGCACGGTGGTCGACGAGTGGTCCACGCGACTCGATCCCCAGGGACCTGTCGGAGCAACTCACATCCACGGCCTCACACAGTCCGATGTGGAGGGCCAGCCGCTGTTCGGCGCTGTCGCATCTCAACTCGCGACAATGCTGGGACGCTTGCCGATCGTGGCCCACAACGCCACCTTCGACATCGCCTTTGTTCGCAGCGAGTTCAACCGTGCCGGCTGGGACGTTCCCGAACTCGCGTCCTACTGCACCTTGGGTGGCAGCGCCGAATACTTTCCCGACTTGCGCCGCCGGCGACTCGGTGAATGCTGCTGGGCCGCAGGCATACATCTCGACGGCGCCCACAGCGCGCTGGGCGACGCACGCGCCACCGCGTCCCTTTTCGCCACGTATCTTGCACGTGACCCGCTTCTTCACGAGCCTCTATTACGGGAGCCCACCGGTGAATGGCCGCCGGGGCCGTCTCGGGCGCCGGCGGTGTGGGTGCCGCCCGTCCGTTCTTCGATCCCAATCCGAATCACGCAGTCGCGTCCTTCGGGACCGCCGCTGGTGAAGCAGTTGTCGGGCCTGTCGCTTGCGGATGTGATCGACGAGGGTGCGCCGGTCGGGAGTCTCGGCTACCTTGAGACGCTGTTGTCGGCCCTGGAAGACGGCGAGCTGTCTACCGCTGAGGCGCAGCAACTGGCCGGCCTTTCGTACGCATTTGAACTCAATGAGTCGGATGTTGCGACGATCCACCGTGCGTTCGTGTTCGCGCTCGCTCACCGGGCACTTGACGACGGTCATGTATCTCGGCTCGAACGTGACGAGCTTCACCAGCTCGCAGCGCTCGTGGGTGTCGCTGGCGAAACAGTCGTGGATCTGATCGCGCAGGCAGATGCAGCCCGGTCAACTCGAATGAGCTCCGAACTGCAACCGTTGCCGGACGACTGGGCCCACGGTGAGCCGCTCCGAGTCGGGGACAAGGTGGTGTTCACCGGCTGCGATCCGGAACAACGCACTCGACTTGAGAAGAGGGCGGAGCGCCTCGGCGTTCGGGTCGTCGGTGGCGTGTCCCGGCAAACAGCCATGCTCGTTACGGACGGTGGCTTTCACGGCACCAAGGCTGCGAAGGCGTCTGAGCTCTCGGTGCGTCTCGTTCACCCCGACGTGTTCGATCAGATGCTTACCCACCTTCAGCCTGCTGTTCCCCAACCGCAGCCCAAAGCAAGGGAGATACCGCGAAAGACGACACACGCTGAACGCGCGCCAGTGCGCGACATGTCCACCCAGCAGGGGGCACGAGGCGCCTCGCCGTCCGCAGTACGAGCGTGGGCAATCTCGAACGGGATCGAGGTGGGAACCCGCGGCCGACTTCACGCCGATGTCTTCGATGCCTACTGGAGCGCGCAGACCACGGAGGGCGGCTACGCCGGCTGACAGGCTCATGCGTTCGCCTGGCTCGCCGGTCGGACCACGTCACGCTCCTTGCTGCCCGCCGCGATCCCGAGGGCTGCTGGCGCAGTTCGTCGGCGACCTGGTCCCGGAGCTCGCATCCACGCACGATCGACTTAAGCCCACACTGCGAATACGTGATCAGCTAGTCGACCAGCTTGATGATGATGTCGAGGCCGTTGTCGGGGTGGTAAGTCCAGGTCGCAGCAAAATCGCCCCACGAGTCGGACTGGGTTCCGTCGAGGGAACGGGTGTTCGCCATGTGGTTGATGACCGCGTCCGGTGTATCGATGGCATTCAGGACACACACGAGATCGTCGACTGTGAGGTCGCCTGACCCGAAGTCGTTGCCTTTGTTGTCGAGGAATGCGCTGCGTCCGTCGTCTTGCACGACGCTCGAGTCGAGGCCACATCCCTTGATGGCGTCGGGCAGTAGCTGGAGCCGTGCTGCCGCTGCTTCTGCCTCAGCCTCCGATGCGGCTTCCTCCGCAGCTTGCCGCTCAGCGTTCGACGCCGCGGTGGTGACACTGATACCCAGTACTACGGCGATCGCGATCACAACCACTGCGCCACCCGCAATCGCGGCGAGGCGCGGCCAATTCGGGCTGGTGGATGCGGCAGCTGTTGAGGATGGTCCCGTGCCAGCGGGTGGGGCGGCGATGGCGGCGCCGCAAGTATTGCAGAACTGCGAGCCATCTTGATTCTCGTGGCCCGCCGGGCACTGAACGGTCATCCTTGATCCTCGGGTCGCGTGATCGGGTGCGCCCACCTTAGCCATGGGTTGACGTGAGCACCACACAGAATCGCTGCGTCTGACGCAGCGCGGCGGCGTCAATCTTCACTGTAGGCGAATCGCGAATCGCGAATCGGGCGTCGCGCCGAATGCAACGCCACGCTTCAAGGGCGAAGCGCCTGTCGCGACACGACGAGTAACGACAACGGAAGCCGGACACATGACGTCATCTGGTAGGTGGCGCGCCAGACCAGGAAGAAACAGCAGCCCGACCAGGCCTTTTCGAAGCGGAGACGGAGGGATTTGAACCCTCGGTCCCCCGGAGGGGACTCCACCTTAGCAGGGTCTCCATTTCCGCATCCCGCCCGACAATACGCGCCGTGGAACATCCGAAACATCTCTCACACAGCACCCTCTGATCCGTGGGGACACAGGGGGGACACGCGACGACCCGCGTATGAACGCACGTCCTGTGGGGCTCCAAAACCTGATTCGGGCTCGCGGCCATGGCTCTCAGTCGACGCGAGTGACCGTGCGCGGTCAGCCCTTCTCGATGGTGACGACCACCCGGCGGTTCGCCTGGTGCTGCGCCTCGGTCTGCGGGTTCGGGTAGATGGCGTCGCGGGACCCGTGGCCCTCGACGGTGATGCGGGACGGGTCGACACGGTGGCCGATCAGCCAGTCCGCGACGGCGTTGCCGCGGTTCTCGCTGAGGATCTCGTTGTCGTCCTCGCTCACGCCGCCCACGTCGGTGTGCCCGACGATGAGGATGTCGCCGTGGGCGCTGCGGGTCAGCGCCAGCAGCTGGTTCAGCGCGTCGCCCGCCTCGGACCGCAGAGCGAAGCTGCCGGGCCCGAAGAGCACGTCGCCCTCGAGGTCGGCGGTGACCGTGAAGTCGTCCTCCTTGACCTCGATCTGCTCGGTGTCCGCGGCGGCGATCGGGCCGGCGTCGCCCGGGAACACGGTGAGGTGCGTCGTCCACGCCACGACGGCTCCGCCGCAGCGCAGGGCGTACTGCCGCCAGAACTCGCGCAGGGCCGGGTCGTCCTCGCCGCCGGTGCTCACGCCGTGGAAGCGCCAGCCCGTGCAGTCCGGGATCAGGCCCTCCGCGGCGAGGGTGTTCAGGGCCGCGACGGGGTCCTCGAGCACCTGCGGGTCGGTCAGGTCGACCGGCTCGGCGTCGCTCGCGAGCGAGGTCAGCAGCACGACGTCGATCGGCGCGCCGGTGCGCTCGGTCAGGTTGCCGTCGAGCGTCATGATCGAGCGGAACACGTCGACCGACGCGGCCGACGCCGCCGACAGCTCGCCGACGCCGGTGGCGACCAGCTCGCGCTTGCACGCCAGGTCGAGGTCGCGCACCATCGCGTTGACGCCCTCGCCGGTCATGAGGGTGTCCACCACGAGGCTCGGGGCGCCGGCCTCGCCGACCCCGCTCAGGATCAGGTGCGCCTCGGTGGCCACGGCGCCCTGGACGACGAGGTCGACATCCTGGTCGTAGCCGTCGAGCGCACCGCCGACCTGGCCGAGGATCGCGACAGTCGGGGTGGTGTCCGCGACCACGGGGGTCGCGTCGCAGGTGCGTTCGGGCGCAGCCTGGACGGTGGCCGTGCAGCCCGCGAGGGCGGAGGCCAGGGCGGCCGCCGCGAGGCACGCGGCGACCGCCTGGGGGATGAGGATGTTCACTTCTTGCTCCTTCCGGGGGTGATGACCGGGGCCGTCAGGCCCAGGGTGGTGGCGATGACGTCGACGAGCTGCGACGTCATCGCGGTGATGTCGAAGGCGTCGAGCGTGGTGCTCGAGCCGAACGGCACCGTGGCCCATGCGGCGTCCATGGCCGCCGTGCGGCCGCCGTTGCGGTCGACGAGGCACATGTGCACCGAGCCGGGGGCCAGATCGCCGACGGCCGCGTGGATCGCCGGGGTGGCGTCCTCGATGCCGTCGGTGATGACGCAGTAGACCACCTGGCGGTCGGGACCGAGCGCCGGCGTCAGCAGCTTCGCGCGGCGCAGGGCCGCGGCGAGGTCGTTGCCACCCAGGTTCTCGCCGTTGCGCAGGGCCTTCGAGAGCCGCTTGAGGTCCTTGCGGATGTCGAGTGGCCCGGCGGCGAGGCGGGCGGGTGCGTCCGACCCCCACGGGATAACCGACGCCGAGCCGCCGCCGGAACGGTGCAGCAGGTCGAGCACGCTCTCGGCGGCCGCGGCCGTGACGCCGGTCGGGTCGCCGAACGCGCCGAACATCGAGCCGCTCTGGTCGGGCAGGAAGACGCAGTACGTCTTCTTGACCATGGCGGCGATGATCGCCTTCGACGCCCCGGTCAGCGGGGGGATCCGGATGGCCGCGACCTGCCCGGTGGCGGCGGGCGCCGCCGGGCGCACGCCGGCGGTCATCCCGCCGGCGGCGCCCAGCGCCACCGCTGCGTCGAGCTGCTGGATGCTCATGCCGCATCTTCCTCGTCGACCTTGGCGACCGCCACCAGGGGGGCGACGGGGCGGACGATCTCGAGCTCGTCGAGGGCGTCCTCGTCGAAGGCCTCCATCAGCTCGGCCTTCTCGAGCAGCGCCGCGACCGCGCGCACCTTGGCCTGGTTCGCCGCGTGGTGGGCGCGGAACTCGTCGGTGGTGACCTTGACGAACTCCGGGAGCGGCGTGATGCCGGTCAGCGTCTCGAGCAGCTCGTCGCCCTCGAGGTGCTTCGGTGCGGGCAGCTGTGCGGGGAAGATCACCTCGGGGGTGGTCTCCGGTTGCGCCAGCGTCGCGCGACGGGCGTACAGGCTGCCCTGGCGGATCACGTTCGACTCGTCGGCGCCGACGTGGTGACCGGACCGGGCGACGATGCTGCCCAGCAGGTCGATGTCGGCGTTGAGCGAGCCGGTGCACTGGTCGAGGACCGCGATCTTCGACTCCTCCTTCTTCGCGGCCTTCGCCTCGGTGGCCTCGGTCGCCTTCCACTCCTTGGCGTAGGGGTGGGCAAAGACGAACGCGACGACGACCGCCGCGGTCAGCACCGCGATCTGGATGATCGCGAACGGCACGGCGTTGACCGAGACCCCCGCGGTCAGCAGGTAGTCGATCCGGATGAGGCCGATGGCCATCACCGCGGTGCTCGCGACGAGGTACAGCACGATCGCGACCACGGACTCGAACCGCGACGCGCGGGGCAGCTTCGCCCGCTCGAGCTCGTCGACCGTCGTGCGGCGGCGGTCGAGCTGGTGCTCGATGCGGCGCAGCTTCACGCCGGTCACGTGCGCCAGCACCACGAGCGTCATGACGCTCGCCAGCGCGGCGAGGTGCAGGTCGTCGGTCATCGTCAGCCCCGGGATCCAGGGCTCGTCGCTGAGCCCGAGCACCTGGAAGCCAACCGCGATCAGCGCCCAGTCCCCGATGAAGAGGGCGAGCAGGATGCCGTAGGCCCTCCACTCGGCGTACCGGTCGGGGATCGGCAGGCCGAGCTTCGAGAGCTTCGCGGCCAGCGCCAGCTTGCGCATCTTGGCCGACGTGTTCTCGTCGGAGGCCGTGGTCGCCTCGTCGGCGGCGGTGCCGAACTGCGGCACCTTGTGCTCGATGTCGGTGACCACCGTCTGGTAGTCGTCGCGCATGACGTCGCCGACGAGCGAGGTGGCCGTGCCGTGACCGGCGTTGAAGACGTCGGACGAGTGGAGGCGGTCGCCGTTCTCGCCCCAGACCGCGGGGTTGTGGAGCGCGGCGTCCCCGTCCTCGGCGCCGAACTCCTCGACGAATTCGTCGGGGTAGCCCCCGACGTACGGGCGGGTGCCGCCGGGCTGCATGCGCCCCGCGGAGGCGGGGGGCGTGCCCGCTGCACGGACCGGCGCCGCAGCGCCGGTCGAGGGGAAGAGCTTCACGATGGTGTTCCTTCCAGTTGGGGTCGGTGGGGCCCGGCAGGTGTGCCGGGCCCCGGGCGGTGCGGGTCCTACTTGTTCAGGCTCGTGCTGCGAGCCTTGAGCGCGGCTTCGGCCGCGAGCGCGCGCCGGCGCTCCTCGTCGCGGCGCTTGGCCTCCTCCTTCTGTCGGGCGGCGACGCGCTTGAGCGCCTCCTGCTCGGCCTGGCGGACCTCCGACGTGTTGTGGTCGGGGGTGTAGATGAACGGCATCTGCGACTCCTTTCGTGAGTTGGCGCCAGCGTGAACTCAAAGGGCGCGGCGTTGTTGCGATCGACCGGGTTTTGAGATGTTTTGAGTGCTGCGAACATGTCGGCGACCACTAACTTGGGAGAACCCGGCAGCGAGCGAAGGTGGTGAATGGTGAGGGCACCCACGGTGGACGAGCTCGGCCTGGCCCAGCGCGCCTGGCTGAAAGCGGCTGTCGAGGCCACACCGAAGGGAGGGGACCGCGCGTTCCCCTGGCCGGACTCGGTGGCACGCCCGCAGACGTGGGCGGGTACCGAAGGAGGGTTCGCGAAGTACGTATGGGCGCTGGGCCTCCTGCGTCTCCTCGAGGTCGGAGGCGAGTCGCCGGCGAGTGTTGCAGCGGCGGTGGAAACGTGGAAGAAGCGCGAGAAGTCTTTCGCCAACCAACTTGTTGTGAACTGGATCGGGGCAAAGTCCGGGACGGCCGGGGCGATCGGGCAGCTCGACGTCCGCGACCTCGTCGCCGCAGCGGTCGATCGCCTCGTCGATCCCGCGACCGCGGCCGCTCTGACGCGGGCCCACCCGTACGGCAGCTTCGCCGAGATCGCCGCCCGCTACTACGACGCCCGTCGCACCAACGACGGGCCCTCGGGACGCGACGCCCTGGTCGAGCGAGCGCGGGCAGCGGTCGATCGTGAGGTCCGCAGCCTGTACAGCAACGATCCCTCGCATTACGTGGATCGTCCCGGTGCGCAGGAGGCCTGGGCCGACTTCCTGGTCTCCGATCGACGCGCCTTCGCACTGCTCGGCGAGAGCGGCCGGGGCAAGACCAACACCATGGTCCGCTTCATCCGCGACCTGCCTCCGACGCACATCGGGCTGCTGTACAACGGCGTAGACGTGAAGGAGTCGTTGCTCGTCCAGGTGCTGAGCGATCTCCTCGGCAAGGTGCCCAGGAATCGCGAGGCGGCGCTGCACGATCTGGTCCGCGAGCTGGACGGCAATCTCGTGATCGCCGTCGATGCTCTCAACAGCTATCGGCACGACGTCGCATCCCTGCAGCGCGAGCTGGATCTGCTAACGGACCTCGGCGACCAGGCCAGACTGCGCATCGCGGTCTCGTGCACCCTCAATGACTGGCCGCGTTGGCACCTGACGAACGGCGATCTCACGAAGTTCGCCCGGTCGCTGTACGCCGTGGATCCCGACGGCTCCGGCCGTGCCGAGGGTGTCGTTCTGGGCGACTTCACCGACAGCGAACTCGACCAGGCATGGATCAAATACGAGATACCCGGTCACGTCGAGCTCACCGAACAACTGCGCAAGCTCGTGAAGATCCCCGAGGCGATGCGCCTCGTGGCGACGACGCCCGCGAGCGCCGGGCAGAGCGCCGCCAGCCTTCCGAGGCTGATCGACGCATTCGTCGACGAACAATGCCGGTCAGACCGATCAGAGGCTCTCCGGGTCATCGCGCTGCTCGCGGAATGCATGCTCGATGCCGGAACCACCGTCCTGAGACAGACGCCGTCGGGTTTGCGAGGAGACGAGAAGGTCCTCGGGCTGCTCGACAGGATGTCCATCATCACGCGGCGTGGCGGACGCCTCTCGTTCCGGTCGGACGTTCTGGCAGATCACTACATCGGCAACGTGGTCTACGAGCGTGTCCTGCTCGTAGACGACGCCGCCGAGCGGATCGGTGACCTGCGCCTAAATCGGCTGGAGAACCTCCCCGGCGCGATCGACGCCGCGTTCGGCTTTGCAGAGGAGGAAGCAGCAGGTCCCGCCGTTCACAGCCGCCTCGTGGCGTGCGTCGAAGCGGTCGCAGCATGGCCAGACTCCCGGTGGCTTGGCGTCGCGGGCGTGGCGGTCGGCCGTCGGCCATCCCTGTTCCCGCGATTGATCGTCTCGATGTGCAGCGAAGAGAGCTACGTCATCCGCGAGACGGCCGCGAAAGCCCTCAGTCGATTCGAGGAACTCGTCGTCGAGGCGAGGGGGTCCAAGGACTGGCGTACGCGCGAAACCGCCGCCCTCTCGCACAAGCACTCGGAATGCGACGGGAACCGGTGTCGGGGACTGTGGGTTCTCGCGAGCGACGTGCACTGGCGGGTGCGGCGCGCGGTCGGGTATGCCCTCGCGAGGAAATGGGCCACGTGCGGTGGGCACCTCCGGGAGTCGATCCGCGACGCGATGTCGAATCCGGAGCCGGCCTGGCGGCAGTGCCACGCGCTCATGATCGCGCTGCTGCACGAGCCGGCGTCGGGCGGTGGCGTCGCGTCGGGCGACGACGTCTCCGACTTCCTGGGCCGATGCGCGCGCTCACCCAATCGCCAGCTGCGCTGGCTCGCCGCCTACTACCTGCCCCGCTACCCGGTGAGGGTGCTCGAGGAGCTCGACCGGGTGTTCTCCGTCGATGAGGACCCATGGATCCGAGCGACCTACGCGACCTCGCTCGTCGAGATCGCGATGAACGAGCAGGCGACGCTCGAACTCGTCCTCCCGCAGCTGGCCTCGTTGAGTGCCGATCCCGACCCGGCAGTCCGCATCCGCGTCGCACGCGCCATGGGTGCCCGACGCGGCGAGCTCGCCTTCGCCGAACAGCTGAACTCGCTGCGAGCGGACGCGGTTCAGCAGGTCCGTGCCGCGGCACGCTACGGGATCGAGCGAAGCACGTTCGAGCCCAAGGTCGATTTCATCGCCGAGCGCATCGCCTACCAGGACACCGATCCGATCCGGCTCGGCGAGGAAACGCCCGGCGATGTCGCCGAGGTCAGCAGGTTCATCACGGACCGCCTCGCCATCAGGTTCGTCGACGATCCGTACGTTCACCGCTTCGAAACCATGCGGGGCCTCTTCAGCGCAGCCATCCAGCGGTTGACGGATGATGTGGGCGAACTGAGTCGATTTCTCGACCGGATGATAGACGATCCCGACGAGGGTGTTCGATGGGCTCTCGTCCTGTGCCTCAAGCGACCGGAGCTGCGGCTGCAGTCGGCGTTGTTCGTCGACTGCCTGAACAAGCTCGCCCTCGACACCCACATGTGGGTTCGCCGCGAGGTGGCCGACTCCATTCTTCTGCTCGTCGCAGATCGGCGACTCGATATTGGCTCGGCGTGGAATCTGATTATCCGCATGCAGCGGGACCCGGCAATGAGCGAACCCGACTTTTTCGAAGAGGTCGCACCGTTTCTCGAGCCTGTCGTGGCGGAGATCCGGAAGCCCAGAGGTCCAGGAGGACGCGCATGACCGCTTCAACACCCGACGCGCCACGCCCGATCGTCGACATCATCTGGTCGCTGACCCTCGTGTGCCCGTGGGACTGCGGCATGTGCTGCGTCGACGCCGTACACGTCCGCAGATCTCGCGAGGGAGTCGTCATCACCTCCGAAAGCCTCGGCACCAGAGAGGTCATCCCCGCCACCCGGCTCGAGTCGCCCGATGTCTACGAGTTTGCGGCGCGGGTGCGGCAGGAGCGCGGGCTGGAACTCACCCTCGACCAGAAGCTCGCCGTGCTCGACAACCTCGCGGGCTACGACGCGAAGATCGACTTCTCCGGCGGCGATCCGATGATCCAGCGCGAGAACCTGACCGTGATGCAGGCGGCATCCGAGCGCTTCGGCCAGAGGAACGTCACGATGACAGCGACCGGCGCGGGCCTGGCTCGGCAGGAGATCGACGTGCTCGCGCCGATTCTAGGCGAACTCAATTTCACCTATGACTCGCCCGCGGCGGGTGTTGGCGACCTGCGCCCGGAGCGGTACGCCTACGACAACTTGAAGCACGCGGCCGAGTTCGCACGTGCCGGAGTGCGGGTACGCGCGGAGTGCCCTCTGACGACGCGCAACTGCGACACCTCCATTCTGACGGCCATCTACTTGTCGCTGGCCGAGGCGGGGATCAAGAAGCTGCTGATCATGCGCCTCTTCCCGTCCGGGCGAGGAAGCTCGGTCGCCTCGATGACCCCCAGCCGCGACCAGTACAAGATCGCGATCGAGCACCTCCGCGCCCTGGAGAGGGAGTTCGGCGGGCCGGAGGTACGTCTTCAGTGTGCGCTTCGCCACATGGAGGGGACGACCTCGTCCGACGGCGGCAACCCGTGCGACCTGATGCGCAAGTCGTTCGGCCTGTTGACCGACGGTACGCTGCTCGCGTCGCCGTGGGCGGTCAATCGCGTCGGGCTTCCCATCAACGACGACTGGGTCCTCGGCAACCTGGCCGCGACTCCGCTCGGCGAGATTTTTCGGACGACGAAATCCCGCGCCTACCGAGCCCGTCTTGATGAGAACTACGGGCATTGCAAGATCTTCGCATTCGCGGCAAGCACGCGTGAGGGCGCGGACAAGATCTTCGACTCCACCGATCCGCTTTACCTCGAGTCAGCGGTGACTGCTCCGGGAGCGGCCGTCTAGCCGCCCTTTGCTACCTCCGCCGACAGGCGCTCCAAGGTGCCGAACCGGTCGTTCACGAACGACATCGTCGCGGCGATCGCGGAGTGTCCCGCCTCTTCCGAGATCAGCCGATGCATCTCCACCGCCACTCGGCGGTAGCTGTCGTGACCCTGCTCGGCAGAGCGCAGCTCAATCAGGTGCATCGCCTCACGCGCGTTCATGTCCATGTAATACCGGATGCGATACGCCATAGGTACGGCATAGCTGGCGACTGCGACGGGGTGGGTTTCGGCGATGTCGGCGAACAGACGTGCGCCACGATCCATGAGGTCATTCCACGATGTCTCGAACGGGCCATCGACGATCTCCGCGGGCACGGTGTATCCGTGGAACGGAGTGAGCGCCTGCCAGTCCAGCGACAGTAGTCGGTGGCGCTGGAGGTCACGGAACGCGCCGTAGTCCCCGAGGACGTCGAACCGGTACGTCGTGCGCTCGAAGGCCCGCCCGGGGCGGTGGCGGCGGTTCGTCCGGTCACCGACGTACGCAGTGAGAACTGCCTGACGCTCGCCGGCGGACATCAGGCGGGCGAACTCGAGCAGCTGGTGGTCGGGCAGCGTCGAGTCGGCGTAGAGGGCGGCCGCCACGACCTTGATCTCGCCTTCGGGATCGAAGTCGGTCAACCAGACCGCGGGTGCCTCGCGCGGTGTCGACCCGGCCACGGCAGCATGTACCGCCGCCGTAGTCGCTACCCGCTTCTGCTCCAGGTAACGGACCCACTCTCCGCCGCGGTCCGGCCGATCGACCCGGGCGACGAACGACGGGATGACTTGCTGGAGTTCGTGCAGGAGCAGGTCCGCGACCGCCTCTGCCTCGGAGTTGCCGGAGGCGCGCAGCGACAGGATCAGGTGCTCATAGCCCTGCCCGGAGCCGAAGACGCCGAGGTTCGAGCGGGTGGCTGCGGGCAGTAACCCTCGAAGGACGTCGAGGGCCTTGGCACGGATCGCGCGCCGAAACGCTGCGTCGGTGCCCAGTTCGGCATCACCGGAGTGCACCTCCGCGAGCCTGGCCTCCACCTGCGGCAGGAGGTCAGTGTAGGTGGCGAAGGCGAGATCCATCACCCTGCGGTACTCGTTGCGCAGCTCCCCCTGCAACTCCGGGGGGGTCGAGTACTTCCATTCGCCCGCGACGCGCGACGTATAGGGGATGTAGCGCGTCGATTGCTCCAGGTAGGACATGAGGCGACCGCGTTCGATGAGTTTTGTCACCACATTCGAGACACCTTCGCACGCGACGTGCGCACCCCCGAGTTGCGCTACCGAATCATCACCGAACTCGGTGAACACGCGGTGATACAGACTCTCAGCGCGCTCGCTAGTCCCTGGCATGCGGATGGCGGCGTGCTCAAGGTCGCTCGCGAACTCGTCGAGCAGCAGACGCCGTAACGACTTGTCGGAGCGCGAGTATCGCGCAAACAAGGCACCCTTGACGACTTCTGGCAGGTTGATGAGCGCGAAGACGGGTTGGTCGGTATTGGTTACGAACCGCCGAAGAAATGTGGCCTCTTCCGACGAGAACGTCTCAATGGGAGCCAGGGCAGGGTGGCTGATTGTCGTCAAAGCTCGCGCAGTCCTTTCCATTCGCCCCGCCAGCCCGCCGGGTCTTGGCAGCCAGCCCGAACCATAGTGTCATTTGGGATCTACCCACGGCGGCAAGACCGCAGCAGTCGCCCAAGCGACGACTTGATCCACCAGAGCCGCCGGCGAATCGATAGCCCCGAGAGCGTGAATTTGTTCCATAGCCAATTCAGCCACCTTCTGATCGCTAATCGGCCCGTGATAGGCGACGCCGAAGTAGACGTGCTCCTCGTGATCGGCCTGGATGAACTCACGATGCTCGGCGAGGGCTTTGGTCACCGGAAGTTCTCGATCAGCCCGCAGTCGAAGCTCAACGACAAAGAGAGTTCCGGCGTTGGGCCCGGAGTACGGGACGAAGGTGACGTCGGGTCGGTCGTGGCTCGAGAAGGGTTCGAACTCCGCAGTGATGTAGCGCAGCTCAACCGTGCCGTAGGCGGACATCACTACAGCTACAGCCTCCGCCAACTGCAGTGGTGACTCTGCCACGATCCTCACGACTCCGAACCTAGCGAACGCATGTGTGTCTCAGAGTAGCGTCGTTGCACAGCGGCCCACGAGGTGACTCGCTCGGCCAGACTGCCGGCTCCTCCGTAGAATTCTGGTGGGTACAGATCGAGCCGCCGACTTTCTCGCGCTGAAACCGGACCCGCTGTTACGGAGAACCAAACCAGGAGGACGACCGTGTGGACATCACCAGGTGATCTGCCCACATGCCGCTGAACATCGTCGGTCACTTGGGTATCGACAGGTTCCCTGGTGTTTCAGGTGATGCCTCTTACCTGGGTGGCAGCCTCTTCCATTTTCTGAACGGGTACGCACTGTCCGGTGCCGCAGCCGCCGCACTTACCTGGACGACCGGGGACATCCTCGGTCGCGCTCAAGCACGCCTGCCAAGCCGGATTCGATTTGAGACCGTGTTGGTCGAGCGGTCCCCGGAGTTCGAAATCCAGCATAACGATGAGCATCTCGTTGCCTTCATCCTGCGAAACCTTTCGATGCCGGCGGAGTACCTCGATCTAATGCCCGGACGGGAAAGACTCCACTTCTGCGCGATGCCGGTTAGCGACGTAGTCGCAGTCTTGGACAAGGCCCGACCGCGAGTCTGGAGTATGCAACTGCACGAGTCCGTGCTTCCTTCTCCGGACGAGTTCGCGGCGCTCCCCTCAGCACCGGCGCGCGTCTTCTGCAATGCCATCGAGTACGCCGCCTGCCCTTCCGACGTGCGCCTCGATTCCTCTATCGAGTGGATTGTGACGGAGCGCGATCAGATTCGGGTGATCCTTGCCGAGCAGATCGCTAGCGAGTTCCGCTTTCAGCCCCTAACCAGCATCGTCGACCCCACCGGAGCCGGAGATTTCCTTGCAGGCGCGGTGACCGGAGCTCTTGAACGTCGCGTGCCGCAGGAACACGCGGTGAGATTCGGGGCCGGAGTCGCCGCCGTTGGTCTATCCGACTGGTCATCGGAAGCATTCAAGAATTGGTGGAATCCGTTGCCGGAGCTACAGCCGAGCTCGACGCCAACCCCGGACGGGCCTCCGACCCTCTGAGGCCTTCCGATGCAAGCCTAGGTCGATCCGCGCGGCGCGGGAAACGTGCCATCGACGTTGTCGGGGCGCTCAGCCCCTGACGCCCCCGGCCGCCGGGCTCGGAACAGGACCCAACTCTCGCCTAGGTCGAAGGGACCCAATAGATCCATTCCCTCGCGAGCAACTACATCTTGCACTTCTTCGACTGTGATTCGGTTCAGGTCGAGATACTCGGGCGGGAGTCTGTCCCCGATCGTGATGTCAAACAGGGTCTCCTTGTCCGCCCGTCGGAGCGCAACACAAAGGAGAGACAAGGGGTCAGGGGTGCTGCTGAGCACGCCGGCCAGAACAGTGACGTCGTACTTCTCAGCGAGAGCCTCTACGGTGGCGCAGCGGAATATGCGATCGGGGTGACGCAGCTCCGCCTCGACGATGAATTGGTCGACTACATCAATGCCCAAGTACTCTCCTCGCGGCTGCCAGTAGTCAAGTAGGGCGCCGTACCCGCAGCCGACATCAAGGACCGAGGTGTGTTGATCCAACTCGATGAGCAGCCCCGCGTAGAACGACAGCTTTTTCGCGTGCTGCTGTGCGGTGGCATCGAACATTGCTGTGGGATTGAAGCCTAGGTTCGATATTCTTCGGCGGTACAGCGCGATCATTGCGCGGAGATCTCGGACCTGCTCACCCGACAGCCGCGGCACGCCGTTCCTCCAGAATTGCTCGAACGCTTGCGACTGATTCTTCGAGTACCTCGGACATTGCGCCGTCGGCTGACTCCACTCTTCCAGGTGAACGCGTGCGGGCACCTTGTACCGCTGACCAGGCATTTCTGCACGAGGACGCGCAGCATCGGCTGGCATGTGTCCCCGTGGGACACTCGGGGGACACTCGAAGACGCCGACTGACAGCACCGAGAAGCTTCGCTCGGCACGAGGAAAATGGCGCCTGATCAGGCGTTTCGAAGCGGAGACGGAGGGATTTGAACCCTCGGTCCCCCGGAGGGGACTCCACCTTAGCAGGGTGGTGCACTCGACCGGACTATGCGACGTCTCCCGGTATTGCCCCGCAAGCCTAACGCACGAAACCGTCAGCCCGAGTACGCCTGCGAGCAGGTGTACTGCCCCGCCGTCTGGCCCTTCACGCCCGGTACGGTGACCGGTTTCGGGGCGTCGGGGTTGGGCGTCGAACTGGGCGACGGCGTGGACGACGGCTTGGGGGCATTGGGGTCTTCGACCGATCCGCCGTGCGAACCGATCGCATCGGCGTCGAGGCCGAGCGGCTTGTCGGCCTTGATCACCGCGAACAGCGCGTCGGCCACCGACTGGATCGGCGCCACCTTGCCGGTGTAGATGCCGCCGACACCGGTGGTCGACGGGTACTGCACGAACACGATGTGGTCGAGCGGGATGTCTTTCAGCACCAATGACACCGACACCAGGGTGTCGAGGTTGGCGAAGTTCTTCGACAGCGAGATGTTCTTCGTCGCCGCCTGCGCGATGCCGTAAAGCTTGCTGAAGTCGGTCAGCGTGTCGTCGCTCTTGATCTGCCGCACCAGCGCCGACAGGAACACCTGCTGAGAGCTGATGCGCCCCAGGTCGCTGCCGTCACCGACACCGTGGCGGCTGCGCAGGAACGCCAGTGCGTTCGCCCCCTTGAGCCGGTGCGTGCCCTTCTTCACGTAGAGCCCCGTGTACGGGTCGCTGACGGCCGAGGCGAAACAGACCGGCACACCACCGACCGCGTTCGCCATCGCGATGACGCCCTTGAACGTGATCAGCCCGGCGAACTGGATCTTCAGGCCGGTGAGGTTCTCGACCGTCGACACCGTACAGGCCAGTCCGCCGTAGTAGAGGGTGACGTTGATCGGCTGGCCGGATGCGGGGCCGCCGTTCTTGCAGGCGGGCAGCGGCACCACCAGGTCGCGCGGGAAGCTGACGACGGTGGCCGACTGCCGGTCTTCGGCGACGTGCATCAGCATCGTCACGTCGTTCAGCACCGACGACTCGTTGCCGCCGATGCCGCCCTGCCCGGCGCGGGTGTCGCTGCCGACGAGCAGGATGTTGAACCCGCCCTCGAACGCGGCGATGTCGGGCGGCGGCTCCGAGTCGGCGCCGATCGAGACCGTGTTCTCTTTCAGCTGGTTGTTCAGCTGCCATCCGGCGATCGCGGCGACGGAGCTGCCGGCGACCAGCACCACGGCGAGGGTCGCGCCGAGAGTCGCGAGGATCGCCTTCCAGGCGGCCGAGCGCTTCAGGCGTCCATGGCGCGCCATGACCGCGGCGCGCGCGGGGCGTCGCGGTGTCTGATCGCTGCGGCTCATGCTGGTTCTCGTTTCCTCGTCGTCACGGGTGGCGGGGAGCGGAGGGCGTGGGATTCGAACCCACGAGACATTGCTGCCCACCGGTTTTCAAGACCGGCTCCATCGGCCACTCGGACAGCCCTCCTGGATGACCGGGGGGAAGTCTAACCGACGACGACTCGCTATCCCTGGAAGTAGCGTGCGAGCACTGAGGCGACCCCGTCGTCACGGTCGGTGCCGGTGGTCTCGTTCGCCGCATCCCGCACCTCCTCGGGCGCCTGCCCCATCGCCACGCCGACGCCGCCCTCGGCGACCACCCATTCGAGCATGTCGATGTCGTTGCGCCCGTCGCCGATCGCCATGACGCGGGATGCCGGAACACCCAGGCGCTGCGTCGCGTACTGCAGACCGGTGGCCTTGTTCACCCCGTCGGGGGCGATGTCGAGCCACGCGGTCCAGCCCACGTTGTAGCTGACCTTGTGCAGGCCCATCTGGTCGACGACCGACAGGAAGTCCTCGGTGGCATGGTCGGGCGAGATGACGACCACACGGGTGGCGTCGACGGTGAGCAGCTCGTCGAACTCGACCTTCACGCTCGACGCCGACAGCGCACCCTCGGGGAACCGGCCCGTGAACCGGAACATGCCCTCCTCGTCCTCGACCGCGTAGCTGGCACCCTCGAGGTGCCCGCTGATCGTGGTGAGCACCTCGCGCGGGTCGAAGGTCTCGACGTGCACGCGGGTGTACCCGACCGGCGCGTCGGGGTCTCGGCCCAGCACGATCGCCCCGTTGGCGCACACCAGATATTCGGGAGAGATACCGAGCCGTTGGATCACCGGCAGCGTCATCGACACCGACCGCCCGGTGGCGAGCATCACCTCGTGGCCGAGCGCGGCGACCCGCGACACCTCGGCGATGGTCGCGTCGGTCAGCGTGCCGTCCTCGTGCAGCACGGTGCCGTCGACGTCGAGGGCGACGACCCAGCGGTCGGCGAGATCGGGGGCCAACTCAGACATGCGGGGTCAGCACCGACAGCCCGCCGAGGTAGGGCCGCAGCACCTCGGGCACGACGACCGAGCCGTCGGGCTGCTGATGGGTTTCGAGGATCGCCACAATCCAGCGGGTGGTGGCGAGGGTGCCGTTGAGGGTCGCGACCGGTGCCGTCTTGCCCGACTCGGTGCGGTACCGGATGTCGAGGCGGCGCGCCTGGTAGGTCGTGCAGTTCGAGGTGCTGGTCAGCTCGCGGTAGGCGTCCTGCGTCGGGATCCAGGCCTCGACGTCGTACTTGCGCGCCGCGCTCGATCCGAGGTCACCCGCGGCGGTGTCGATCACGCGGTATGCGAGCCCCAGGGACTGCAGCATGCCCTCTTGCAGGGCGAGCAGACGCTCGTGCTCGGCCGCCGCATCCGCCGGGTCGATGTAGCTGAACATCTCGAGCTTCTGGAACTGGTGCACCCGGATGATGCCGCGGGTGTCTTTGCCCGCCGATCCGGCCTCGCGGCGGTAGCAGGTCGACCAGCCGGCGTAGCGCAGGGGGCCGGCCGAGACGTCCAGGATCTCGTCCTTGTGGTACCCGGCGAGCGCCACCTCACTGGTGCCGGTGAGGTAGAGGTCGTCGGCCTCGAGGCGGTAGATCTCGTCGGCGTGCGCCCCCAGGAACCCGGTGCCGGCCATGATCTCGGGACGCACCAGCGTCGGCGTGATCAGCGGAGTGAACCCGGCCTCGAGCGCGCGGTCGAGCCCGAGCGTCATCAGCGCCAGCTCGAGCCGGGCGCCGACGCCCTTCAGGAAGTGGAACCGGGCACCGCTGACCTTGGCGCCGCGTTCCATGTCGATCGCGTCGAGCAGCTCGCCGATGGCGAGGTGGTCACGCGGTCCATCGGGGAACTGCGCAGCCGCGAACGTCGCCTTCTGACCGACCTCGCGCAGCACCACATAGTCGTCCTCGCCACCCGCGGGCACCCCGTCGAGCACGATGTTCTGGATGCGGCCCATGGCCTGGTCGAAAGCGGCTTCGGCCTCGTTGACGGCGGCCTGCAGCTCTTTCACCCGAGCCGCCAGGGACTGGGCCTGCGCGACGAGACCCGCTTTCTCGTCCTTCGGTGCCGCGGCCACCGTCTTGCCGAACGCGTTCTGCTCGGCGCGGGCCGCCTCGAACTCGGTGATCGCGGCACGGCGTGCGGTGTCGGCGGCGATCGCGGCGTCGACCGTGTCGGCCTGCTCGCCGCGCGCGACCTGCGAGGCCCGCACCGCATCCGGGTTCTCGCGCAGCAGCAGGGGGTCGATCACGCACCCAGCCTATTTGACGGGGCACAGCGGCCTGCAGCGCAACCCCCCTGGCCTGATGCCGCCGCGCCACTAGCCTGGGCGCATGGCCCAGCGTGCGGCAGTTGTGTACAACCCGACGAAGGTCGACCTCGAAGAGCTGCGCAACGCCATCGCCCTGGGCGAGAGCGAAGCCGGCTGGGCGAAGAGCATCTGGATCGAGACCACCGCCGACGACCCCGGAGCCGGTCAGGCGCGTGACGCGGTGAAGCGGGGCGCCGACGTGGTGATCGCGGCCGGCGGGGACGGGACGGTGCGCGCGGTCGCCGAGGGGCTGCACGAGTCCGGTGTGCCGCTGGCACTGCTGCCGGCCGGCACCGGCAACCTGCTGGCGCGCAACATGGACCTGACGCTGTCTGACATTCCCGACTCGGTGCGCACCGCGTTCACCGGGCATGATCGCCGCATCGACCTGGGCATCATCGAGGTCGAGCGCCCGGACGGTTCGCGCGAAGAGCACGCGTTCGTCGTGATGGCCGGCATCGGACTCGACGCCAAGATGGCCGCCAACACCAACGAGGATCTGAAGAAGAAGGTCGGCTGGCTGGCGTACATCGACCCGATCGCCCGCGCCATGCGCGACAACGATCGGCTGCGGGTGCGGTACCGCGTCGAGGACGGGCCCGAGCGCTCGATGAGCGTGCACACCGTCATGGTCGGCAACTGCGGGTCGTTGCCGGGCAACGTGCTGCTGCTGCCCGAGGCGGCGATCGACGACGGCGTGTTCGATATCGTCGCGTTGCGGCCGAACGGGTTCCTCGGGTGGGTGCAGATCTGGACGAAGATCTTCTGGGAGAACGGGGTGCTGCGCCGCAGCACCATCGGCCGTCGCTTCATGGGCCTCACCCGCGAGGTGCGGGCGCTGCGCTACATCAAGGCGTCCACGATCACCGCGCGCCTCGACCGCCCCGAAGACTTCGAGCTCGACGGCGACGACTTCGGCGACGCGATCGCGTTCCGTGCACGCATCGAACCGCACGGGCTGCTGGTGCGTATCCCCGCCGACCGCGAGAACGATGACAGCGCTCGGGATGCGGCGGTCACCTCCGCCTGACCGGTCACCTCCGCCTGAGCGCGGTCACCCGTGATACGGACGCCCGGCGCAATCCACGGCGTCGCGGAAGTCGCCAGACGCCACCTCGGCGTCGACCCCCGCGGTGACCAGGTCGTCGGGCAGCACCGCCACCTCGATCTGCGCCGACTTCGCGACGTCGGGGTCGGAGGTGCAGATCGCCACGATCCGCCACGCGGCATCGAGGTCGGGGTCGCCTGAGTAGGACGGCGTCGCCCCGACGCGAGGTGACGCGTCCTGCACCAGCAGGGTGGCATCCGCACCCGGTCCCGCGGTGAGAGTGTCGAGGGTCGCGCCGATCAGGCTGGCGGGCGGTACTGCCGACGGGGTGCACCCGGCCAGCAGGACGACGCCGCACAGCATCGGCGCGACCCGCCCTAGTGCAGCCCGCACGCGATCTTCGACGCGGAGGGGTTGAACGCCTTCAACGGCGAACTCATGGTCGTCGAAAGCACGTGGCCCGCCTGAATCAGCCGCTTGCGGATCTTGTAGTAGTAGATCGTGCCGACCGGTCGCGCCTTCCAGCTCGTTCCCGCCTCGAGCGCCGGGGACGAGCAGCTGACCGTGGTCGTCACCGTGCGGCCGCTGCCGATGCCGAGCTGCGCGGTCGCGCTCGCCCACGACATACCCAAGCTCAACTGCACCTCGCGCGACGCCGTCTTGCCGCGGGTGATCGTGCAGGTGCCGCCGGTGGAGCGGATGAGGCACGACGCCAGCACCTTCGACCCGATCTGCCCCCCGAGAGAACTCTTGCTGACCACGGTGAGCTCGGTCAGCTTCGGGGGCGGGTAGGCGGATGCGTCGCCCGGCAACGGATGCGCAGCGAACGACACCAGCGAGACGAGCAGGCCGACGACGGCGGTATGGCTGAGAAGGCTCATGCAGCCAATGTACACTTATCAGTAGCATTCGGCTACCCGCGCGAGCGCACCTCGAGCACCGCCAGCAGGGCGAGGACCGACCCGAACGCGGCGAGGAAGAGGGGGAAGGCGAGGTTCTGCATCACCGAGGCGTTGATGCTGACCTGCCTCCAGCGGAGGTACTCGGTCTGATCGGTGACCTGCGGGTTGTTCTGATAAAACGCGAACACCTGCGCCTGCAG
Source organism: Pseudolysinimonas sp. (assembly GCA_035495435.1). Taxonomy (GTDB): domain Bacteria; phylum Actinomycetota; class Actinomycetes; order Actinomycetales; family Microbacteriaceae; genus JBDSKH01. The sequence goes on along the minus strand of DATJFV010000023.1, from coordinate 15,524 downwards.
CTCGGCCGAGTACCAGAGCAGCGCCAGCGCACCGACGGCACTCACCACGCCGACCGCGACCAGCCCGACCAGCCACGGCCGAGCCGCCGAGTCACGCATCGTCGCGGTCCCGCAGCGCACCGAGCGCGAGCCAGAGGATGACGCCGACGAGCCCCGCCATCAGAAGCGGCAGCACCAGCGAGTCGACCAACTGCACCCCGAACAGCTGCACGGGGTCGCTGCCGTAGTCGACGTCGAGCGGGTCGGCGGCGAGTCGGTACCAGACCAGTGCGGCGCCCGCCACGATCGCGACGACGCTCGCCACCAGCAGAACGAGCCGATACCGGATGCCGCGCTGCGGCGGCTGGTCGAGCTCGCCCGCGTCGTCGGCCAGGTCGCGGTACCCGCGCTGGAACGCCGGATCGAACCGCGGATCCACCTCGGCCACGTCAGCCCCGCTCCGGCGTCGACGGCTCCTCGGCGAGGATCCCGCGGAGCCAGTCGCGCGCCTCGATGAACACCTCGTCGCCGTAGCGCGACGCGTGCTCGATCTCCTGCTGGTCGGCACGCGGGTACGAGCCGAGGAACATCACGTTCGGGCTGAAGCGCTTGAGCCCGAGCAGCGCATCGGCCACGCGCTCGTCGCGGATGTGGCCGTCGATGTCGACGACGAAGCGGTACCGTCCGAACGCGTCGCCGATCGGCCGCGACTGCAGCAGGCTGAGGTTCACGCCGCGGGTCGCGAACTGCTCCAGCATCTCGACCAGGCCACCCGGCTCGTCGGTGGGCAGCTCGATGATCACGCTGGTCTTGTCGGCGCCGGTGCGCTCCGGGATCCGGCGCGTGCTGCTGACCAGCACGAACCTCGTGACCGCGTTCGGGTTGTCACCGATGTGCGAGGCCAGCACCTGCACGTCGTATTCCGCATCGATACCGGGGGGCGCGACCGCGGCATCCGCCACCGCCCCCTCGGCGAGCAGCTGCGCCGCCGCCGACACGTTCGACGTGGCCGGCAGATGCTCGTGCGCGGGCAGCTCGCGGTCGAGCCACAGGTGACATTGCGCGTAGGCGACCGGGTGCGCCGCGACCACCCGCACGTCGGCGAGCTCGACACCGGGCCGGGCGACCAGCACGAAGTCGACGGGCACCAGGTACTCGCCCACGATGCGCAGCCCGGGGATGCTGGCCAGCGCGTCCTGCGTGGCGGTCACCCCGCCCTCGACCGAGTTCTCGATCGCGATCATGGCGGCCACGCTGCGGCCCGAGATCACGTCATCGAGGGCCTCGCCCACGTTGTTGACGCTGCGCCAGGTCGCACCCGCCGCATCCGGCACCTGGGTCAGCGCCGCCCAGGTGAAGGTGCCCGCGGGGCCGAGGTAGCTGTAGGTCTCGGGCGCCTCCGACATGCGCCCACCCTACCGGCGGGTGCAGTGCTTGACTGGGGGCATGAGCGACCGCGCCGGGACCCCCGCCCAGGAATCCGACCTCATCGACGTGCGCGAGCTGGTCGAGGCGTACTACTCGCGCGTGCCCGACATGTCCGACCCGGCGCAGCGCGTCGTGTTCGGCACCAGCGGGCACCGCGGGTCGAGCCTCGACGGCGCGTTCACCGAAACCCACATCGCGGCGACCACGCAGGCGATCGTCGAATACCGCGCCGCGCAGGGCATCACCGGTCCGCTGTTCGTCGGGCGCGACACCCACGGGCTCTCGCGGCCCGCCGAGACCACCGCCCTCGAGGTGCTCGAGGCCAACGGGGTGCACGCGCTCACCGACGAGTTCGACGACTACGTGCCGACACCGGCGCTCAGCCGGGCGATCATCGCGTACAACCGCCGGGTTTCGACAGGCGGGGCCGGTCGGGTTTCGACAAGCTCAACCGGCGAAGGGCTCGCCGACGGCATCGTCATCACCCCGTCGCACAACCCGCCCCGCGACGGCGGATTCAAGTACAACCCTCCGCACGGCGGACCGGCCGACTCCGACGCGACCAGCTGGATCGCGAACCGCGCCAACGAGCTCATCGAAGACCGGCTGCACCAGGTGAAGCGCGGCGAGCCGAGCGCGATCGACGGTTACGACTTCCGCACCGCCTACGTCGACGATCTCGCCTCGATCATCGATGTCGATGCGATCAGGAACGCGAAGCTGCACGTCGGGGCCGACCCGCTCGGCGGCGCGAGCGTGCACTACTGGCGGCTCATCGCATCCCGCTACAACCTCGACCTGACGGTCGTGAACCCGGATGTCGACCCGACCTGGCGTTTCATGACGCTCGACTGGGACGGCAAGATCCGCATGGACCCGTCGTCGCCGAGCGCGATGGCGTCGGTGGTGGCCAAGCGCGGCGACTACGAGCTGCTCACCGGCAACGACGCCGACGCCGACCGGCACGGCATCGTCACCCCCGACGGCGGGCTGATGAACCCCAACCACTACCTCGCCGTGGCGATCAAGTACCTGTATGAGCACCGCGACGGGTGGGCGAAGGACGCCGCGATCGGCAAGACCCTGGTGTCGTCGTCGATGATCGACCGGGTCGCCGCGTCGCTCGGCCGGAAGCTGTGGGAGGTTCCGGTCGGCTTCAAGTGGTTCGTGCCGGGCCTGGTCGACGGCTCGGTCGGGTTCGGCGGCGAAGAGAGCGCCGGCGCCTCGTTCCTGCAGTTCGACGGTCAGGCGTGGACGACCGACAAGGACGGCATCCTGCTGGCCCTGCTGGCCTCCGAGATCCGCGCCGTCACCGGCAAGAGCCCGTCGCAGCTGTACGCCGAACTGACCGCCGAGTTCGGCGATCCGGCATACGCCCGGGTGGATGCGGCAGCCACCCCCGAGCAGAAGGCGCGGCTGGGCAGGTTGTCGGGCAGCGATATCGCGGCAACCGAACTCGCCGGGGAGAAGATCCTCGACCGGCTCTCGGCTGCTCCGGGCAACGGTGCGGCGATCGGCGGGGTGAAGGTGGTCACCGAGAACGCCTGGTTCGCGGCACGGCCCTCGGGCACCGAGAACGTGTACAAGATCTACGCGGAGTCCTTCCGCGGGCCGGAGCACCTCGCCGAGGTGCAAGCCGAAGCCAAGCGCATCGTGGACGCCGCCCTCGGCGGCTGAGCCGTCGCCGGTTGAGCAGCCGCGCAGCGGCGTATCGAAACCCGCCCCGCCCCGCCGCTACTTCGCGTACCCCGGCGCCGCCGGCAGGTCGAAGAACTGCTCGAGCGTCTTGATGCCGGTGGTGTGCATCTCGGTGGCGAGCTCGACGCCGACGTAGCGGTAGTGCCAGGGCTCGAACTCGTAGCCTGTGATGCTGGTCATCTTGTTCGGGTACCGCAGCACGAAGCCCCACTTGTAGGCGTTCTTGGCCAGCCACTTGCCCTGGTCGGTGTCGGCGAAGCACTGGTCGAGCGCGCAGGTCGCCGGCACGGCCGAGATGTCAACCGCCAGACCCGTCTGATGCTCGGAGTGACCGGGTCGGGCGCTGGTGAGATCGGCGCCCGCCTGCCCGAGCTGCGCCACCCATCCGTTGTAGACGTTCACCTGCACGTCGTAGCTGCGGTACGCGCTCTGGATCTGCATCTCTTTGCCGGTCTCGGCGTTGTAGGCGGCGAACATGGCGACCACCTGGTCGGCCGCCTCCTTGCGCAGCACCGGTGAGTTGGCGAACTTCACCGGGGTGGAGATCAGGTCGGGGGCGGCGTAGTTGTTGGGGTTGAGGGGCCGCAGCTTGTTGACGACCACCCAGAGGCTGGCGGGGTCGTCGATCGAGAACGTGCTGCGGTCGAAGGTGAGTTTCAGCGGCGGCTCGGGCAGCGGGGTGGCGCTGGCGGTCGGCTCGGGGGTGCTGCTGGGGGTCGGGCTGGGCGTTTCGGCCACGGGCACCTCCTGCGGATGCGGCGCGAAGAGGACGATCGATCCGACCAGTGCGCCGGTGAAGACGAGGGCCACGATGATCGCCGCGATCACCCGCCTGCGGCGGACCCGCGGGGAGGGCCGGCGCAGGGTTCCGCGGTCGCGCCGCGCCTCGTCCGTCACCCGGATATCTTACGGGCGGCCGAACTTGCCGAACCGCTGCGTCAGGTGTAACTTTGCAGTCTCCGCAAATTTCTTGGCCATCGTCGGTCAGCGCGATGACCCGTCGACCTCGTCTCGCGCGCCGCCTCACAGCGAGGTTCTCTGCTCTATGTCTTCACCCCGAACTCCGCGCCTCACCGGCAAACAGCGGGCCCAGGCCCTCGCTGACGCCGGCGGCGTCATGACCCAGCGCCAGATCAACTTCGTGATCATCGGCCTGATGGCGGCGATGTTCCTGTCGTCGCTGAACCAGACCGTCGTCGGAACCTCGATGCGCACCATCGCAGACGACCTCGACGGCCAGGCGCTGCAGGCCTGGGTCACCACCGCGTTCCTCATCGTCTCGACGGTGACGACCCCGATCTACGGCAAGCTGAGCGACCTGTTCGGCCGCCGCCCGCTGTTCATCATCGCGATCATCATCTTCCTGGCGGGCTCGATCCTGTCGTCGTTCGCGACCTCGATGTACATGCTCGCGGTGTTCCGCGCCATCCAGGGCCTCGGCGCCGGCGGGCTCATGGCGCTGCCGCTGACCGTGATGGGCGACATCCTCGCGCCGCGCGAGCGGGCGAAGTACCAGGGGTACTTCCTGGCCGTGTTCGGCATCTCGAGCGTCATCGGGCCGCTGATCGGCGGGCTCTTCGCCGGGGCCGACCAGATCCTCTTCCTCGACGGCTGGCGCTGGGTGTTCCTGATCAACGTGCCGGTCGGCGTCGCCGCGTTGATCGTGGTGATGGCGTTCCTGCACATCCCGCACCACGCCCACGACCGCGTGCGCATCGACTGGTGGGGCGTCGTCACCGTCGTCCTCGCCATCGTGCCACTGCTGCTGGTGGCCGAGCAGGGTCGCGAGTGGGGCTGGAGCTCGCCCGCCGCGATCGCCTGCTACGTGATCGGCGGCCTCGGCATCATCTCGTTCATCCTCGTCGAGCGGATCGCCGGCGACGACGCGCTGATCCCGATCAAGCTCTTCAGCTCGCCGACGTTCTCGATGGCGACCGTGCTCGGCGTGCTGGTCGGGTTCGGCATGTTCGGCGCGATGATGACCATTCCGCTCTACCTGCAGCTGGTCAACGGCGCCACCCCGACCGAGGCCGGCTGGCTGATGATCCCGATGATCGTGGGCCTCATGATCTCGTCGATCGCCAGCGGTCAGATCATCGCCCGCACCGGCCGGTACAAGATCTTCCCGATCGTCGGCACCGCGATGCTGTCGGGGGCGTTCTTCTTCCTCAGCTTCTCGACCTACGACAAGCCGGTGATCTTCACCATGGGCGGGATGCTGCTGGCCGGTCTCGGCCTCGGCCAGCTGATGCAGACGCTCACCATCGCGTCGCAGAACGCGGTCGGCCCGCGCGACATCGGCGTGGCCACCAGCTCGGCGACGTTCTTCCGGCAGATCGGCGGCACGCTGGGCGTGGCGATCATCTTCTCGGTGCTGTTCAGCGTGCTCCCCGGGGCCATCGGCGACTCGTTCAAGAACAAGGACCTGCTGCACGACGCGCTCGATGCCGCGCTCGACCCGGCCGTGGCATCCGCCCCCAACAACCAGCCGATCATGGACGCGATCTACGGCCCCATCGTAGGGCAGATCGAAGCGAACCTGCCCCCGCAGGTCGACCTGTCGAACGACACGCAGCGCTCTGCGGTGGTCGATCAGGTGATCGCGAACATCGACCAGCTGCCGTCGGGGTCGTCGAGCTCGGGCGACCTCAGCACCTCGCTGAACGGCGACACCTCGTTCCTGAACGAGGCCGACGACGCGCTCAAGGCGCCGCTGTTGAACGGCTTCGCCTCGGCATCCGTCGTCGTCTACCGGGTCGGTGCGCTCGTGGTGCTGCTCGCGTTCCTGCTGAGCTTCTTCCTGAAGGCGACACCGCTGCGCGAGAAGTCGGCCGTGCAGGAGGCGGCGGATGCCCGCGCGGCTGCAGCCGCGGGCGCCGGCGAGGGTGACGCCGAGGCGGAGCTCGAGTCGGAGGCCGGGCTCGCCGCCGCCGAGGCGGGCTCGTTCGTCGGCCCGCAGACCGGGTCGGTGCCGACCGCCGAACCGGAGCCGTCGCGCCGCTAGCCCCCCTCGCGCGACGTCGACTGAGGCGCACGCTCACCCGCCCCCGCGGGTCAAGTGTGCGCCTCAGTCGCGTTTGTGCGCGGCGCGCCGTGCGCCGACGGGGTGCGCGCGGGCCACGCACGGTGGCTCCGGATGCCGTGGTCGGCCCCCCGAATCCGATTCGTGAGAGCGCTCCCATTGACAGCGGGAAAAGTCCCCGCTAGCGTGTTCCCGATTCCGTGAGAGCGCTCTCACGTCTGCAGCATGGGAGCGCTCTCACGCAGTCTCTCGAATCCGAGACCCCCATCCACGCACACAAAGGAGTGACCGTGAGACTCTCACGACGCACTGCAGTAACGGCCGCCGCCATCGGTGCCGCATCCCTCGTCCTGGGCCTCACCGCCTGCGGCACCGGCAGCGGCACCGAAGACGACAGCACGCCGATCACGCTGACCATCACCACGTTCGGCACCATGGGCATCGACGCCAACTACGCGGCGTACGAGAAGGCCCACCCGAACGTCACCATCGAGGCGACCAACCTCGCCGACGGCGGCTCCGCCCGCGACGACGCGTACGCCAAGATCGCGGCCGGCACCGGGCTCTCGGATGTCGTGGCGATCGAGGAAGGCTGGCTGAGCAGCATCCGCGACGTGTCCGACGCGTTCGTCGACTTCAACGACTACGGCTTCGCCGACGAGACCAAGGACTGGGGCTTCCTCGACTGGAAGGTCAAGCAGGGTCAAGACGCCGACGGCCGCCAGTTCGGCGTTCCGCTCGACATCGGCCCCGAGGGCCTGTGCTACCGCGGCGACCTGTTCGAGAAGGCCGGCCTGCCCAAGGACCGCGACGCGGTGCGCGACCTGTTCGGCGGCGACAACGCCACCTGGCAGAAGTACTACGAGGTCGGCCAGCAGTACGTCGACGCCACCGGCAAGCCGTTCTTCCACAACCCGTCGTTCCAGTGGAACGCGTGGGTGAACCAGCAGAAGGAGGGCTACTACAAGTCCGACGGCGTGACCCTCAACATCGAGGACAACCAGGCCATGAAGGACCAGCTGAAGCTGATCGTCGACAACGCCAAGGAAGGCGCGGGCCTCCCCGCGTGGGGCGTCGGTGACCAGGCCAAGCAGGACCTGTTCGCGACCTACATCTGCCCGAGCTGGATGCTCGGCGTGGTGAGCGGCTACTACGACGCCGGCACCACCGACAGCGGCTGGGACTTCGCCGACGTGATGCCCGGTGGCTCGGCCAACTGGGGCGGTTCGTTCCTCGGCGTCTCCGCGTCGAGCGAGCACAAGAAGGCCGCCGCCGACCTGGCGATGTGGCTCGCCGCACCCGACCAGAACAAGGTCGCGTTCGAGGCCGCGGGGCCGTTCCCGAGCTCGTCCGCCGGCCAGAAGCTGGTCGCCGACTCGACCAACGCGTTCTTCAACGACGCGCCGGTCGGCGAGATCTTCTCGAACCGCTCGCAGGGCGTCGTCGCCCAGGTGAAGGGCTCGGAGGACTCGGTGATCCAGGACAACGTGTTCGGCGCGGTGCTCGACAAGGTCAGCCAGGGCGACATCACCAACGGTGACGACGCCTGGGCTGCCGCCATGGACCTGCTGCACCAGCTGGTCCCGGAGAGCGCCAACTAGCACCACCCACTACCCCACACCGCGGCCCCTCCGGTCACCCCCTGGCCGGAGGGGCCGCACCCTCGAAGGAACGGCACATGTCCACCCTCATCCCCCGGCTGACCTTGCGGCAGCGCATGTCGCGCTTCGACGTCAAGGTCTCGCCCTACCTCTACGTCTCGCCGTTCTTCATCCTCTTCGCACTGATCGGCGTCTTCCCGATCGCATACACGCTCAACGTGTCGCTGTACCAGTGGCATCTGCTGAAGGGCCAGGGTCCGTTCGTCGGCCTGCAGAACTACCTCGACGTGCTGCAGGACGCGCTGTTCTGGAACGCGTTCGGCAACACGGTCAGCATCTTCCTGCTGTCGGCGGTGCCGCAGCTGATCTTCGCCGTCATCATCGCCGCGCTGCTGGATCAGGCGCTGCGGGCCAGCACGTTCTGGCGGATGTCGGTGCTGCTTCCGTACATCGTCGCCCCCGTCGCGGTGGCGGTCATCTTCACCCAGATCTTCAGCCAGTACAACGGACCGATCGCCGGGTTCTTCGAGTCGATCGGGCAGCCCCCGATCCGCTGGTCGTTCGACGTCATCCCCTCGCACATCGCGGTGGCGAGCATGGTGAACTGGCGTTGGACCGGGTACAACGCGCTGATTCTTCTCGCCGCGATGCAGGCGATCCCGCGCGACCTCTACGAGTCGGCGGCCATCGACGGCGCCGGCCGGGTGCGGCGGTTCTGGTCGATCACGATCCCGATGATCCGGCCCACCATGATCTTCGTCATCATCACCTCCACGATCGGCAGCCTGCAGATCTTCGCCGAGCCGAAGCTGTTCGACCAGGGCTCGTCGGGCAACGTGTACGGCGGCTCGAACCGGCAGTACCAGACGCTCGTGCTGTACCTCTACGAGCTCGCATTCCCGCGCCGCGACTTCGGCCACGCCGCCGCGGTCGCCTGGCTGCTGTTCCTCATCATCGTGTTGTTCGGCGTCATCAACTTCCTCGTCTCGCGCACCATCCGGGGGGCACAGGCATGAGCATCCTGATTCGCAGCACCGAGGGCATGGGTCTCGATACACCCGCTTCGCGGGCACTCGACCGGCGCGGGCGGCGCCGGCGGCGTGCGTACGACCGGCCGGGCGCGTTCACCTACGCGATCCTGATCGCGCTGTTCGCCGGTTCGGCGTTCCCGCTCTGGTGGTCGTTCGTCATCGGCAGCCGGCAGGCCAGCGACATCAACCTGGTGCCGGTGGCGCTGATCCCGGGGCCGAACTTCTTGACCAACGTCGCGAAGGCGTTCGAGACGGTCGACTTCGCCAAGGCCCTGCTGAACAGCATCATCATCTCGGGCACCATCACGGTGTCGGTGGTGTTCTTCTCGACGCTCGCCGGCTACGCGTTCGCCAAGCTGCGCTTCCGTGGCCGCAACGGGCTGCTGGTCGCCGTGGTGATCACCATGGCGATCCCCACCCAGCTGGGCATCATCCCGCTGTTCATCCTGATGTCGAAGTACCTGCACTGGACCGGCACTCTGGGCGCCGTCATCGTGCCGGGGCTGGTCACCGCATTCGGGGTGTTCTTCATGCGGCAGTACCTGGTCGACGTCATCCCCGACGAGCTGATCGAGGCGGCCCGCATCGACGGTGCCAGCATGTGGGGCACGTTCTGGAACGTCGCCCTGCCCGCCGCACGCCCCGCAATGGCGGTGCTCGGCCTGTTCACCTTCATGGCGGCGTGGACCGACTTCCTCTGGCCGCTGCTGGTGCTCGGCCCGACCAACCCGAGCGTGCAGACCGCCCTCGCAGCACTGAGTGCTGCGGGCGGGCACACCCCCGACCACTCGATGGTGCTCGCCGGTGCCGTCATCTCGGTGGTGCCGCTGTTGATCCTGTTCATCGCCGCAGGCAAGCAGCTGATCAACGGCATCATGTCGGGCGCGGTCAAGGGATGAGCGGCAGGCGGTTCGGCGAGCACTTCCTCTGGGGCGCCGCGACGGCGGCGGCCCAGGTCGAGGGCGCCGCACATGAGAGCGGCAAGACCGACTCCATCTGGGACCATTTCGCGCGCACCCCCGGCAACATCGCGGGCGGCGACACCCCCGAGCGCGCGGTCGATCACTATCACCGGATGCCGGAGGACGTCGCGCTGATGCGTCGCCTGGGCCTTCGTTCGTATCGCTTCTCGGTGAGCTGGGCCCGCGTGAAACCGGACGACGCCGCGCCGAACCCGGCAGGGCTCGACTTCTACAGCCGGCTGGTCGACGAGCTGCTCGAGGCCGAGATCCTGCCGTGGTTGACCCTCTACCACTGGGACATGCCGCAGGCGGTGGAGGACACCGGCGGCTGGGCCAACCGCGACACCGCGCGGCGGTTCCTCGAGTACGCCGAACTGGTGCACGACCACCTCGGCGACCGGGTCACGCATTGGACGACGTTCAACGAGCCGCTGTGCTCGTCACTGATCGCCTACGCCGCGGGTGAGCACGCGCCGGGGCGCACCGAGCCGCGGGCAGCGCTGGCTGCGCTGCACCATCAGCACCTGGCGCACGGCCTCGCCGTCGCGTCCCTGCGCGAGCGCGGGGCGCAGCAGCTGGGGATCACGCTGAACCTCACCAACGCGGTGCCCGACGACCCGTCCGACCCCGCCGATGTCGATGCCGCCCGGCGCATCGACGCGCTGTGGAACCGCGCGTTCCTCGAGCCGCTGCTGCTGGGGCGTTACCCCGAGGACTTCCTCTCGGATGTCGCGGAGCACCGCTTCGATGAGCTGGTCCGCGACGGCGACCTGGGGCTGATCGCGCAGCCGATCGACTTTCTGGGCGTGAACCACTACCACGACGACAACGTCAGCGGCCGTCCGCTGCCGCCCGGAACCCCTCCGGGGCTGCGTCCGACCGACAAGCCGGGCGCATCGCCGTTCGTCGGCAGCGAGCATGTCACCTTCCCGCCGCGCGACCTGCCGCGTACGGCGATGGGCTGGGAGGTGAACCCCGACGGCCTGCGTGCCCTGCTGGTGCGGCTGGGGCGCGAGTACCCGACGCTTCCGCCGCTGTACGTGACCGAGAACGGCTCGGCCTATGACGACGCCGTCTCGGCGGACGGCGCGGTGCACGACGCCGACCGGGTCGCGTACCTGCGGGCGCATGTGGATGCGGTGGCGGCGGCGATCGCGGACGGCGCCGATGTGCGCGGCTACTTCGCGTGGTCGCTGCTGGACAACTTCGAGTGGGCGTGGGGCTACGCCAAGCGTTTCGGCATCGTCCGGGTCGACTACGACACGATGGAGAGGACAGTGAAGGACAGCGGGCTCGCATTCGCCGAGCTGATCCGCGCGTCGTCCTAGGATGGGCGCACCATGACGACGGCTGCCCCCACGCTCGAGATGGTCGCCGCGGCGGCCGGGGTGTCGCGGTCGACGGTGTCACGGGTGGTGAACGCGTCGCCGAACGTGACGCCGGAGGCGATCGCGGCGGTGTCGAAGGCGATCGAGGAGTTGGGGTACGTGCCCAACCGGGCGGCACGGATTCTGGCCAGCCGCCGCACGTTCTCGATCGCTCTGGTGATCCCCGAGAACACGGCGAAGTTCTTCGCGGACCCGTATTTCGCCAGCGTCGTGCAGGGGGTGGCGATGCATCTGTCGGCCACCGATTACACGCTGACGCTGCTGATCGCTGCCGAGAACGATGCCGAGAAGACCCGGCGTTACTTGCAGGCCGGCAATGTCGACGGCGCGATCATTCTCAGCCACCACAGCGACGACCGGTCGTATGTGGCGCTGGCCCGCAGCATCCCGGTGGTGTTCGGCGGGCGGCCGATGAGTTCTGAGGGCCCGAACCCGTACTACGTCGATGTCGACAACGTCGAGGCGTCGCGCGAGATCACGACCCGGCTGATCGCGGCGGGCCGCACCCGCATCGCCACGATCGCCGGCCCGGCGAACATGGCGGCCGGGCTCGACCGGCTCGAAGGCTGGCGCCGAGCGCTGCGCGAGGCGGGTCTGCCCGAGGGACGAATCGAGCGGGGCGACTTCACTCCGGCGAGCGGGTCGGATGCGATGCGGCGCCTTCTCGCGGGTGGGCGCGATTTCGACGGGGTCTTCGTGGCATCCGCGTTGATGGCGTCGGGGGCGCTCAGCGTGCTGCGCGAGGCGGGGCTGAAGGTTCCCGACGATCTCGGCATGGTGACGATCGACAACGACTACTTCGCCCAGTCGGCGCAGCCGCCGCTGACGACGATCGAGCAGCCGACCACCGAGGTGGGGGCGAAGATGGCGTCGGTGCTGCTGCGTCTGATCGACGGCGAGGAGGTCGAGCGGGTGACGATGATGCCGGTGAAGGTGATCGAGCGCACCTCCGCCTGACGGCGTCTGCTGGGGGTCAGCGGCTGGTCAGCGGCTGGTATTCGTCGTGCTCGGCGATGTATTTGAAGACGAACGGGCAGCTGGCCACGACTTTCGCGGTGGAGTTGGCGGCGACGTCGTCGAGGGCGCCTTTGACGAGCGTCGAGCCGAGCCCGTGCTCTTGCAGGGTCGGGTCGACTTCGGTGTGGGTGAAGACGATCTCGCCGCGCTTGCCGGTCTCGTAGTAGCTGGCGCCGAGCTCCTGCTCACTGCGCATCAGCACGTATCGTTTGCCCGCCTCGTCGTGCACCACGGTGTCGGTCATCGTTCCTCATCCAGGTCGATCTTCACCCGGCCGCCGCCGCTGAAGATGTTCTTGTCGCCGTCGCCCGGAGTGGGCGCGGGTGCGGGCATCTCTTTCTGCGCCTCCTGGATCTTCGACACCTCGTACTTCATCGGTGCGAACACCTCGTCGACGCCGCCCACGAGCCCGGCGACACCGCCGCTGCGGCCGCCTGCGTGCCTGCCGGTGAGGTCGATCCAGCCTTTGCGCTGGGCCACCACGGCGAGTACGACGACGAGCGCCGCCACCCCGCCCGCGATCGCCCACTCCACCCGTTCCACGTTACGTGATGCACCCGCGGATCACCGCTCCAGCCCAACCCGCCCCACCCCCCCCCCCCGGCCCGGCCCGCCGCCGCGCCCGGCTCCCAATCAGCGCGCTCCGGAACAGCCGCCCCCATTCCCGCGCCTCGGATTCGGTGACATGACCCCACCGGTGACATCACCCGACCGGTGACATCGGGTCACCGGTGACACCGTGTCACCGAATCCGAGGGGGGCAGAGGGGTGCTCCTGTCCCGTGGCTCGGCGGTGTGCGGGCGGGGGTGGCGCCGCGCGGTCAGGCGCGGGTCAGGCGCGGGAGGGGCCGCGGACGGGCACGACGAGCAGGGTGCCGTCCCGTTCGAGCACCTCGACGTCGACGTCGTACACCGCAGAGAGCGCGGATGCCGTCAGCACCTCGCGCGGGGAACCGAGCGCGACCAGGCGCCCGCCATCGAGCAGACCGACGCGGTCGGCGACCGCGCCGGCGAGCGACAGGTCGTGGAGCACCACGACGACGGCGCGGCCCGCCGAGGCCAGGTGGCGGGCGACGGTGAGCACCTCCTCCTGATGCCGCAGGTCGAGCGCAGCGGTCGGCTCGTCGAGCAGCACGATGCCGGCGTCCTGCGCCAGCACGCGCGCCAGCGACACACGGGCGCGCTCGCCACCGGAGAGCTCGGTGAAGCGCCGGTCGAGCAGGTGCTCCACATCGGCCCGCGCAGCCGCCTCGGCAAGCACCCGCCCGTCATCCTCCTGCTGCGGCGTGCGGATCCACGGGCTGCGGCCCATCTCCAGAACCTCGCGCACCCGGAACGGGAAGCTCAGCGCGTTGTCCTGCGTCAGCATCGCCCGTCGACGCGCCAGTTCGCGCGGTGCGAAGTCGGCCAGCGGCCGACCGTCCAGCGTGACCGACCCGGAATCCGGACGCAGCTCGCCGCTCAGCACCGCCAGCAGCGTCGACTTGCCCGCACCGTTCGGACCGACCAGCGCCAGCACCTCGCCCGGCCGCACCTCGAGGGTGACCCCGTCGAGGACGCGACGGCCGCCGCGCTGCACCACCACCGCATCCGCGATCATGCCCAGCCCCCCGCCCGGCGCCGCTGACGCCACAGCAGGAAGAAGAAGAACGGCCCGCCCACGAGTGAGGTGAGCAACCCGATCGGCAACTCGGCTCCGGCCACCAGGGTGCGGGCCAACAGGTCTGCCCACACCATCAGCGCCGCACCGCCGACCGCGCTCGCCACGATCAGCGGCCGATGCGCGGGACCCTGCAGCATCCGCACCAGATGCGGCACCACCAACCCGACGAACGCGATGATGCCCACGAACGCGACCGCCACCCCCGTCAGCAACGCGACCAGCACCACCGACACGATGCGCAGCCGCTCGACATCCACACCCAGGTGCCGCGCGTTGCGCTCACCCAGCGCCAGCACGTCGTAACGGCGCCCCAGCAGGGCCGCGACCACCACACCCGGCACTGCGACCACTGCCACCACCAGCACCTCGCGCCACAGCGACCCACCGAGCGACCCCAGCTGCCAGAACACGATCTGCTCGCGGTTCGCCGAGCTCGCGCTGAACAGCAGGAAGGCGAGCCCCGCCCCCGCGAACGCGTTCACCGCGATACCGGTCAACAGCAGCGTCACCACCTCGGTGCGCCCGTTCGCGCGCGACACCAGGTACACCAGCAGCGTCGCCAGCAGCCCGCCGCAGAACGCCAGCGCCGCCACCAGCCCGTCGCCGAACGCCGCGAGCCCCAGCACAATCGCCGCCGCGGCACCCAGCGCGGCCCCGGAGGACACCCCCACCACACCCGGCTCCGCCAGCGGATTGCCGAACACCGCCTGCATCACCGCACCGGCCGCCGCCAACGCGGCGCCCACCGTCACCGCCATCGCGATCCGCGGGAAGCGCACCACCCACAGCGTCGACTCGACCACCGCATCCGACGGCGCCCACGGATTGGGGATGCCTGCCGCCCGCAGCAGCGAGCCCCCGACCTCGGCGGGCGTCACCGGCAGCTGCCCCGCCAGCGCCGACACCAGAACACCGGCGACCAGCACCACCGCGATCGCCAGCCAGACGACCGGGCGTCTCACGGCACGCGGTACAGCCACTCGTCGGTTCCGAACTTCTCGGCGACCAACTGCTCGGCGGCGTCGTACTCGGCGGGCGTGATGCCACCCTCGACCAGACCGTGCTGAGCGCGGAAGGTCTGCACCATCGTGTCGATGATCTGCTCGCGGGTGAGCCCGGTCTGCGAGCGCAGCGGGTCGACGCGCTTCGCCGCGCTCTTGGTGCCCTTGTCGCTGAGCTTCTCGCGGCCGATGCGCAGCACCTGAGCCATGCGGTCGCCATCCATGTCGTAGGCCATCGTGACGTGGTGCAGCACGCCGCCGTTGCCGAGTCGCTTCTGCGCGGCGCCGCCGATCTTGCCCGACGGGCTCGCGATGTCGTTCAGGGGCACGTAGGTCGCGTCGATGCCGAGGCTCTGCAGCGCCTGCACCGCCCACTCGTCGAAGAACGCGTAGCTGTCGGCGAAGGTCATGCCCGCCACCAGGTCGGCCGGCGCATACAGCGAATAGGTGACCGCACCGCCGGGCTCGATGAACATCGCCCCGCCGCCCGAGATCCGCCGGACGACCTGGTGCCCGTACTTCGCCGCGTTCTCGGGGTCGACCTCGTTCTTCACCGACTGGAAGCTGCCGATGACGACCGCGGGTGAGTCCCACTCCCAGATGCGCAGGGTCGGTCGCCGCGATCCTTCGCCGACCTCCTGCGTCAGCACCTCGTCCAACGCGAGGTGCATGAGCGGCGAGAGCGGGCCGGGATGCACCAGTTCCCACTGGTAGTCGCTCCACGACGTGGCCTTC
>DATJFV010000022.1:0-28588 GCA_035495435.1 Pseudolysinimonas sp. | reverse complement strand
GTGGTGGAACCCGACGACATGGGATGCGGCTGCGTGGCAGGATGCGGCGGCGATCGCGACGGGCATCGTGGTCGGGGCGGCAGTGACGGCCGCGATCGTGGGTGCTGTGGCGTGCACGGTCGTCACGGCTGGGGTGTGCGGGGTGGCGGTGGGTGCCGCGATCGCGGCAGCTGTTGCGGGTGGTGCGGTGGGTGGTGCGGTGACCTATTCGCTGCAGTCCGGCCCGAAAACCCCGGAAGGGATGGCGATCGCGGTCGGCGCCGGTGCCCTCGGAGGTGTCGCCGGGGGGGTCGGGGGCGCCGTGGCATCCAAAGTGATCGCCGCCGCCGCAGCACGAACCGCCGCCACACGCACCGCTGCCGTGGGGGCAGCGGTTAGAGGCGGCGTAGCTGCGAACAAGCCTGTGTCTGCGCCTGCCGGCCAGTGGTTTCCAGACCGAAGCCTGGCAAGAGACGCGAGAGGTGTGCCAATCCCGGACTCGGATGCGACGGGTGTCGCCCACACGCAACTTGGTTGGAAGCAGGGTAGAAATGGTGACTACCCTCAAGCGCGCGAGTTTGATGCCGATGGCAGTCCCGTCAGAGATATCGATTTCACCGATCACGGGCGCCCGACCGATCATCCAAATCCTCACCAGCATGTTTGGGCCCCGAACCCGACGGGCGGGACTCCGAAGAGAGAAGGAGCGACACCTCTGTGGTAGCGCGGGACGTGGTCTCGGTGACCTTTCCGATGTGGCGTCGGCCATGTAACAAGGTCCAGCTTCTGGACGTGCTGCAGCTCGCTCCAGAGCCCCTGGAGTGGGTGTGGCGAATTCGGGAATTTGAAGGAATATTCTTCACCAATGAGCCTGACGAACTGGGTGCCCGCGTTCGGCGGGTCGCAGTACTCCAAGACGGGGAGGTGCCTCTGCGCCATAGCGAAATGGTTCGGCTCAGTCGCGAAGTCGAGGACATCGTTTGGTTGGATGCGATCGCATCCGATGTCGCTCACTCGCCGCACGCGGATGTCGCCTTCGTGGATGCTTTCGACAGCACCACTTGGAGCGTTAGCG
This sequence comes from Pseudolysinimonas sp., assembly GCA_035495435.1. Lineage (GTDB taxonomy): Bacteria > Actinomycetota > Actinomycetes > Actinomycetales > Microbacteriaceae > JBDSKH01. The sequence continues at coordinate 27,534 of DATJFV010000022.1, read as the reverse complement.
CCCTCGCTGAGTCACAGGAAGCTTGCGACTTCGTTAGCGCGCTCAGTTCCGCGTTTGGGCCGCCACACCAGCCCAACATGTGATCTCCAATAGCCGCGGCCTTCCAGGCAGGTGGGCTGTTCCCGAGCGCGACGACGCCGACGAGAGAGTGAACACGGGAACCGTTCTTCGGAGTGGATGAGTGCCGTACACGCCGGATCACTACAGCACTGTCGAGAGGGGCCGAGTAATGGAGTCACTGTGGTCAAATCGTCGACCCTGGGTGCTGCTTCAGAAGGACGGCAGAGTCCCTTCGGTGCCTGTTGAGTTGGCTGCGGCTGTTCGCATTGTGGAGATATCGGGGCGGGAAGCTGCCGACCTTGGTGCTCTTTTCCGGCTCTTTGCCGAGCGGTTCGAGTTTCCGTCGTACTTTGGAGGCAACTGGGCGGGGTTTGCGGAGTTGCTAACCGATCTGGATTGGTGCCCTGCTCAGCGTTACTTGGTCGCCGTGCATGACTCGTCTGAGCTCCTGCACGACTCGCCTGCTGAAAGGGTCACGTTCCTCAGAGTCATGACCGACGTCGGCGCCGCGTGGTCGACGACGGTGGGCAGGGGACCGGCCTGGCGCGGCGGCGAAGTGCCGTTCAAAACCGTCTTGCTCGACAGCGAACAGCCCGACACCGCGAACCCCAGCCTGAGGGAGGCGCTCAGGAGCGCTTCCACCCCCGCAGACTGGAGCCAGATTCAAGAGTTTGAGATCGCCGGGCCTCGCCCCCTCACGGGTCCGTGAGCATCATCGCGCCGACGCGATCGGGATCATGGAGGTGGAGCTGCTGCCAGGCTGACGCGGGCCGCCGGTGACGTCCTCTCCTTCACCGAACACGCATCCGAATCTTCCCCACAGAATGCTATCAATGAGTAGCATGTATGTTCGATTCCTGCGATTATAGGTACATGACCACCTCCCCTCCCGCACTCTCAATCGCGGATGGGTCACGCGTCTCAGATTCGCCACCCGACACTGTGGATTCCCATGTCGCGGGTAGCCTCCGTCAGCTGTCCGACGCTGCGCTCATCCAGCGCGCTCGCGACCTCGCCGCTGAGCGACGGCGAATCGATGCCGCGTCGGCGGCGGTTGCGGGCGAGCTCGCCCGGCGGTCGGATGTCGCGCTGGGCTACCAGGGGCTGGCGCAACGCCTGGGGGCGCGCACCCCCGAAAAGCTGGTGTCGACTCTGACCGGGGTCTCGGCACCTGAGGCGCGATCGCTGGTGAGCGTGGGCTCGATTCCGAGCGACGGATGGCTGAAGCCGTTGACGGGGGCCGTCACCTCGGGCGGTATCGGGGTAGCGACCGCGGCAGCGATCAAGGCGGGCCTGGGAGAGCCGAATCTCGACATCGATGCGCAGACCCTGAGCGTTGCGGCTGGCAAGCTCGCTGCCGATGCGGTGGGCATCACGCCCGAAGCGGCGGGCAAGTTGGCCCGTCAGGCGCGTGACGAACTCGACGCCCAGGGCGTAGCCGACCGCGAGGCGGCTCGACGCGAGAAGCGCTACCTGCGCATCCATGAGCACGCCGACGGCTCGGCCGAGCTGCACGCTCACCTCGACCCGGAGTCATACGCGCTGGCGAAAGACGCCTTCGACCGTGTGACCATGCCGCGGCGCGGAGGGCCCCGCTTCGTCGACAACGCCGTCGAAGAATCGCGCGAGGAGGCCGCGCTGCGCGACCCGCGAACGATCGAGCAGACGATGCTCGATGCGTTGGTGCAGTTCGTGGTCCTGGCCGCCGGCGTCGACGACGGCAGCGTTTTCGGCGTGAAAGCGCCCGCGGTGCGCATCCACGTGCGCGCCGACGCCGTCGAGACCGGCGTCGGGCTGGGCGTCATCGAGGGCAGCAACGCCACCGTCGGGATGCCGACGGTGCATCGCTACCTCTGCCAGTCGGGCGGGCTTCCGATCCTGTTCGACGACACCGGTCAGGGCGTGAATGTCGGCAGAGAGATCCGGCCCTTCACGTCCCGACAACGCATCGCGATCGCCGCACGGGACGGCGGGTGCATGATTCCCGGATGTGACCGCCCACCATCCTGGACCGAGGTTCATCACTGCCAGGAATGGTCCCGTGGTGGGCGCACCGACCTGGTCAACGGGATCAGTCTGTGCAGGCACCACCACATGTGGGTGCACAACACCGACCACCGCATCACCTACGACACCGGGCGGTATTGGCTGCACTCACCCCACGGGGCCGCGCCTCGAGAACTTCCCTCCAAGCACCCGCTGCACCACTCTGCACTGGATCGCACAGGATGACGCGCGAAGCGCCCGTGCCCGCCCCGGCCGGCCCTGGCTCAGCCCAACCAGGCCGCCAGGCCGTCGAGCAGACGCTCGACATCCGACTCGTTCGTGTACGGCGCCACACCCATGCGCAGCGCGTTCTCGTCACGCAGCCCGAGCGCCTGGAACGGCTCCATTGCATAGAACGACCCCGCAGGCGCCAGCACATCGCGCGTCGCCAAGAACTCATACGCGTCGCCCAGATCGCGACCCTCGACCGTGATCAGCAGCGTCGGCGTCCGATCCGCCGCCCGCGACCACAGGGTGACCCGGTCGCCCAGCGCTGCCAGACCCTGCTCGATCAGCCCCCGCATCCGCAGCTCATGCTCATCGACAGCGTGCAGCGACGCCACCAGACGGTCACGACGGGTCGCCGCGGTTCCCGGCGCGATGCCGGCCAAGAAGTCCACCGCCGCCGTCGCACCGGCCATGATCTCGTACGGCAGGGTGCCGAACTCGAACCGCTCAGGCACCACATTCGTCGACGGGGCCAGCTTGTCGGGGTGCAGGCTCTCCAGCAGCTCCGGCGACGCTGCCAGCACCCCGCAGTGCGGGCCCAAGAACTTGTACGGCGAGCACATGAACAGATCCGCCCCGAGCGCCCCCACATCGACCAGCTCGTGCGCCGTGAAATGCACCCCGTCGACGTAGACCAGCGCACCAACCGCATGCGCCCGGTCGGCGATGGCGCGCACGTTCGGCTTCGTCCCCAGCAGGTTCGATGCCGCCGTCACCGCCACCAGCCGCGTGCGTTCCCCGATCGCGGCCTCGACGCTCGCCGCATCCAGCTCGGCTGTCGCCGGGTCCAGCTCGAGCCACCGCACCACGGCACCAGCCCGCTCAGCTGCCTGGATCCAGGGCCGCACATTCGAGTCGTGATCGAGCCGACTCACCACCACCTCGTCGCCCGGAGCCCACGTCTTCGCCAGGTGGCGCGAGAAGTCGTAACACAGCTGCGTGGCGCTGCGGCCGTAGACGATGCCGCGCGGGTCCGCCCCCAGCAGATCGGCGTACGCCGCCCGAAACCCCGCCACCGCCTCGTCGGCCCGGAGCTCGCTGAGACCGACCGTGCCGCGGTTCGACAGCGGCCCCGTCAGCGTGCGGGCTATCGCCTCACCCACCACGCGCGGGGTCTGCGTCCCACCCGGCCCATCGAAATGGGCGATGCCCGACTGCAGAGACGGAAACTCGGAACGCAAAGCTGCGACATCGAAACTCATGCCGCCAGCCTGGCAGAACCGCGCCCCGGCGGTGGCGTGCGCGGCGCACGCCGGTCAGCTCACGCCGGGCAGTAGATCTTCGTCGGCCGGTTCGCCCCACCCGAACGGTCGAACTCGTGGTCCGCCATCGGCGCCCCGCACAGCGGGCAAGCGCGTCCGGATGCCGGGGCCGGGCTCGGCTGATCGTACGGTCCCAGCGGCGGCGGGCCCAGATACGGGAACAGCCGCCGGTTCAGCCGGTTGAAGAAACCGCCGCCCTCGAAGTCGTTCGCCGGCTGCGCATCGCCCCGCCCACCACGGTTAGTTCGTGTCACAACCATTAGTGTACTAACGAAATGAATAGGATTGCACGGTGACCACCACCGACATGCTCGCCCTCGAGAACCAGGTGTGTTTCGCGCTCGCCGTCGCGACGCGCAAGGTGATCGCGGCGTACCGTCCGCTGCTCGAGCCGATGGGGCTCACCCACCCCCAGTACCTGGTGATGCTGGCGCTCTGGGAGCACAGCCCCCGCCGCGTCGTCGACCTGTCGCGCGCTCTGGCGCTCGAGCCGGCCACCCTGTCACCGCTGCTGAAGCGCCTCGAAGCAGCGGGGTACATCACCCGCGCGCGTGGCGCCGACGAGCGCACATTGGATGTCGACCTCACCGACACCGGTCGCGCGCTGCGGTCTCCGGCCGAGACCGTGCCCCCGCGGGTGGCGGCCATGCTCGACATGGATCTGACCGAACTCGCCGCGATGCGCACGGTGCTGCACCGCGTCATCGCAGCAGCCGACGCCATCCCGGCGCGCTGACGCGTGGGCTGACGCGTGGGCTCGTCCGGCTGACGCGTGGGCCCGTCCGGCTGACGCTGGGCCCGGCGCACTCACCCTCCGGCGACCCACCCCGGCTCACGGCGCGATCGACAGGAACACGAACGCCGCGAACACCGCCAGATGCACCCCGCCCTGCAGCCGTGTCGCCCGACCCGGCGCGATCGTCAGGATGCTGATCAGCACCGTCAGCACCAGCAGCACGATCTGGGTCGGACCGAGCCCCAGCAGCAGCGGCCCCGGCAGGAAGAACGACGCCACCGCGATCGCCGGGATCGTCAGCCCGATGCTCGCGATCGCCGACCCCAGCCCCAGATTGATGCTCGTCTGGATGCGGTTGCGCTGCGCCGCCCGCACCGCCGCGATGCTCTCCGGCAGCAGCACCAGCAGTGCGATCACCACCCCCACGAACGACGCCGGAAAACCGATCGCCGCCACCCCCGCCTCGATCGACGGCGACACCAGCTTCGCCAGCCCCACCACCGCCACCAGAGACAGCAGCAGCAGCCCGAGGCTGACCAGCGTCTGCCGCGCGGACGGCGCGGATGCATGATCGTGCTCCGGCTCGTCCGAGCTCGCGGGGCCCGCCGTGCTGTCATCCGGCTCCACCGGCAGGAAGAAGTCGCGATGCTTCAACGTCTGCGTGGTCACGAACAACGCGTACAGCGCGAGTGACGCCACCGCGACGAACACCAGCTGCGACGTCGAGAACTGCTGCGCCGCCCCCGACGTGAACGTGGGCAGCACGAAGCACAACACCGCCAGCGTGGTGACCGTGGCCAGCAGCGCCCCCGCCCCCTCCGCGTTGAACCGGATGACTCCGTGCCGCAATGCCCCGACCAGCAAGCACAGTCCGATGATCCCGTTGGCGGTGATCATCACCGCCGCGAACACGGTGTCGCGTGCGAGGCTCGCCGCCTCCGGTCCACCCGACACAGTCAGGGTGATGATCAGCGCCACCTCGATCACGGTCACCGCCACCGCCAGCACCAGCGACCCGAACGGTTCGCCCACCTTGTGCGCGATCACCTCGGCGTGGTGCACCGCGGCCAGCACCGTCGCGGCGAGCACCACAGCCATCAGTACGACGACAACCACGCCCGGCTTCGCGTTCCAGCCGAGCACGAGGGTGACCACCCCGACGAGGGGAACGCCCACCGCTCCCACGGTCTTCATCGTCTCGGGGCGCATCCGGGAGGCGTTCACCCTCCCAGTGTCGCAGGCACTGTCGCAGGCGGCACCGTCGCGGGCCCGGGGAGAGACCGACACGGGGCGCAGCCCGACACAGGGAGAGACCCGGCCCGCCGAGGCGGAACCGGGTCTCTCATCCCCAGAAAAGTCAGTCTGTTGAGACCGTTCCGAGGCCTATACCGTTCGGCGGCCCGACAGGAACCGCACCAGCCACACGATCGCGGCGAGCACCAGCAGCACGAGGCCGACCCACAGCAGGAAGTTCAGCGCGTGGACGAAACCGCCCGTGAGCAGCATGATGACGGCGATGATCGCGATGATGGCAACCAGGATGTTCATGGTGATGATCTCCTTCGTGTCCCGCTCGTAGCGGGGCGCACCCCACATTTCCGTGCTGCCGGATGCCGCGGTCGCCGATACAGGGAACGTCCAGGCGATCTCGCGGCAGCATCCAGCATCAGAGGCTGACTGCTGCCTCTTAATCGGGGGTCATTCCCGGTCACCCTGCCCATTTCGCGGGCGAAAGTGTCACCATGCCTTATGGACGCTTTGGCGCAACTGGTCGGCGGGTGGATGGCCCGCCAGCGCTGGTACGCCGGGAAAGGGGGCGTCCCGCGGCTGCGAACGGTGGGCGATATTCCTCTCGACAGCCCCGACCCCGAGGCGCTGGTCCACATCCTGCTGATGGCCGACGAGGCCGACCCGCGCAACTCGGTGTACCAGGTGCCGGTGGTCGAACGGCGCGGTGTTCCCGACGGAGCGGCAGCCCACCTGATCGGCCCGAACGGCGACCGCGCGGTCTTCGACGGACCGTACGATCCGGTGTTCGCTGCCGCCGTGCTCGACGCGATCCGCGGCAACGCGCACCCGACCACAGCGCACCCTGCCCCCGGCGAGCAGATCACCGGCAGCGGCGTGCTCACCGGCGAGCAGTCCAACACCTCGATCGTGGTGTCGACCCGCGACGCCGGCGAGGTGATGGTGAAGGTTTTCCGGGTGGTGCAGCACGGACGCAACCCCGACGCCGAGCTGCAGGGGGCGCTGAGCTCTACCGGCGCCAGCTACGTGCCCCGCTTCGTCGGCGCCCTCGACGCCTCCTGGCGCGACGCGGGCGAGACCCTGGGTGAGGGGCATTTGGCGATCGCGCAGGAGTTTCTGCGCGGTGCCGAGGATGCCTGGCTGACCGCCCGTCGGTCGGTGGATGCCGGGGCCGACTTCTCGCATGAGGCGTTCCAGCTGGGCCGGGCCACGGCGGCGCTGCACGCCACCCTCGCGGAGCGACTTCCCACCGAGCCCCCGAGCCCCGAGACGGTCTCGGCGATCACCGCGATGTGGACTGCACGGCTCGAGGCCGCCATCCGCGATGTGCCGTCGCTCGTCGAGCACAAGGACGAGATCCAGACCGCGTATGCCACCGCGGCCACGAGCGACTGGCCGCGGCTGCAGCGCATCCACGGCGACCTGCATCTGGGGCAGATCCTGCACGCGACCGTGCCGGGCGGCTCCATTCAGGGAGGCTCCGTGCGGGGCGACACCGTGCGGGGTGACGCCGCCGACCGCTGGGTGTTCATCGACTTCGAGGGCGAGCCGCTGCGCACGATCGAGGAACGCACCCGACCCGAACCGCCGCTGCGCGACCTCGCCGGCATGCTGCGCTCGTTCGACTACGCCGCCGCATCGTCCACCCACCCCGAGGCGGGCGCGTGGGCTCGCCGCGCCGGCGACGCCTACCTGGCCGGATACGAGGACGCCGGCGGCATCATCGGCGACCACGCGCTGCTGACCGCGTTCGAGCTCGACAAGGCCGTATACGAGGCGAGCTACGAGGCGCGCAACCGGCCGTCCTGGCTGCCGATCCCGGTGCACGCGATCGAGCGCCTCACGTCGCGGTCGCTCGCGTAGCACCGTGGCCGAGGCGTCATCGGTGGAGTCGGCGGCGGTGGGGTCGGCGGTGGAGTCGGCGGCGGGCGAGCTGTACGCGCTCGACCTGGCCGACTTCATCGCGCAGCGCAAACGGCTCGCCGCGGCCCTGACCGGTGAGAGCCGCGCCGTGGTCGCCGCCTTGCCGAAACCGTCGGCGGCCGCCTGGCTGGTCAATCAGGTCGTGCGCGCCGAACCGGATGCGGTGGTCGCCGCGCTGGATCTGGGCGACGAGCTGCGCGCGGCCCAGGCGGCGTTCGACCGCGACGCCCTGCGCGAGCTGACCGCCCGCCGTCGTGATGCCCTCCGTGAGCTCGCCGAGGCTGCCCGGCGGGTGTCGGCCGAGCGCGGCCGCCCGCTCTCGAGTGCGATCGCCGACGACGTCGAGCAGACCTTCGTGGCGGGCATCGCGGATGAGGCGGCCGGCGCGGCGGTGCGTTCGGGGCGTCTGGTGCGGGCGTTGCAGAGCATCGGAGGAGACCCGGTCGACCTGGAGGGCGCGGTCGCGGCGCCGGGGGCGGAGCTGCGGGCCGGATCCGCGTCGGGGCGCGGCAGTGCGGATGCAGGTGCGGGTGCTCGGGGTGCGAGTGCTCGGGGTGCGGGTGCTCGCGGTGCGGGCGCTCCGGGCGCGGCGAGTTCTCGGCGGCCGGATCCGCGGGTGCAGGCCCGTTCCGACCTGGAGGCGGCACGTGCTCGGGCGGATGCCGCGCGGGCCGAGGTGGAGTCCGCTGACGAGGAACTCGCGGCGGCGGCCGCGCAGCACGCCGCGGTGGTGGAGGAGCGGGATCGCGCGCTCGCCGAGGCGGAGCGGCTCGAGCGCGAGGTGGCCGACGCGGAACGGCGCCGCCGCGAGGCGATCCGTTCGCGCGACCGCGCCGGGCGGCAGCACGAGGGTGCCCAGCGCGTGGTGGGGCGAGCCGAGGCGCGGCTGGAGGCGCTGGAGCGCTAGCCGACGTCCTGGCGGGCGATCGGCATCGGCCCTGTCGCGGTCGACTCGAAGCCCTCGGCCAGCGGCACGCCCATGGCGAGACCGGCTCCCCGATGCCGCGTGATCCGGGCCGCCAGGTGCACGATGTAGGTCGCGTCGCCCGGAATCACCGAGCCGTCGCGTGCGGTCACCCGGATCACGGTCGACCCCTCGTGCGCGACCGAGGTGGCGTGGATGAACCGGTCGCGTTCGTCCAGCAACTCGCGTGCACGCCGCGCCCACGCAGGAATGCGGCTCTCGTCTTCGGCCGGTTCGACGGGCGAGATCTGCAGGTGCTCGAGCCGCGAGCCCGCGATGACGAGTTCGCCGAGCGCCCGCAGGAACTCGTTGTTGATGGTCGCCGCCCGCAGCGTCTCGTCGGTCATTCGTCAGCCTCCCCGGCACAGGTGCCCTGTGCGATCTGCCGACCCTACGTCGGCCCGTGAAGCGGACGCACCCCCCTTGCGGAACCGGGCCGATCGTGGCACGCCCCCACGGCATCCGTCGGAATATGCTGATTCCCACGATCTGATTCCCACGATCTGATGCCCACAATCGGAGGACCAGGTGGCCGACGAGAAGCGGGTCGACCCGCGATACGACCCCGCATTCCAGCGCGGGTTCGAGGGTGCGGTCACGTCGGGGCTGCGCCGGCACCCGGCCCAGGCTCCGGATGCGGCGATCGTCACGCCGGCGCCCTACCGTGCTGCGCCGGACCGCGAGGCAACCCGCCCGGATGCCGCGGCCGCATCCGCAGACGAGGCTCATGACCCGCGGCGGGCCGTGCCGGAATCGGCGGATGGCGCAGAACCCGACCCGGACGCGGTGTCGCCCGCGCGTCGGCTCAGCCGCAACCCGTTCCTGGTCGCGCTGGTGGTGCTGGGCCTCGCCCTCACCGTCGGGGGTCTGATCTGGGCGAACCAGGCGCGTCTGCTGGTGTCGGGCCGTGGGGCGGCGGCGACCGATCTGGACTACTGGTTTCTGCAGGCGACCGTCACGGGTGCGCCGCTGACCATCGTCGCCGGGGTCAGCATTCTGGCCGGTGTGCTGTTCGTCGCGGCGACCGCCTGGAACCGCGGGCGGTAGAGGCTCGCCTCGGTCGCCTCGGTGGCCGCCGGGTGGTCGCTGGGTCATCGCCTGCGGTCATTGCGCCGCGGGATGCGGCGGTCGGTTTGTGCGCGACATCCCGACTTTGGATTGACATAACTTTGTCAGTACATTTAGATGGGCACAACGCGGACGGGCTTTCCCGTGTTGAACATCCACCCTCCACACACTCGCCCACACACAAGAGAAGGTAGAAATGCGTAGATCACGAGGCAGCGTTGCCGTCGGACTCGCAGCGCTCATGGCGCTGACGGGGCTCACGGCCTGCAGCACCAGCACCGACGGCTCCACTCCGAAGAGCGACGTCACCCTGACCGTTTCACGCTGGGCCGGGCCGCAGGCCGACGCCCAGCAGCAGCTGCTCGACGAGTACAGCAAAGAGACGGGTGTCACCATCCGTTTCGACGCGATCGATTACGGCCAGCTCAAGCAGAAGCAGACCCTCAACATGAGCACCAAGACGGGCGAGTACGACCTGATCTACGTGCCGGAGGCGTGGGTCGGCGAGTACACCGAGGCCGGCTACCTCAGCGACCTGAGCGACTACGTGAAGGACGAGTCGCTGACCGGAGCCGGCTGGGACTTCAGCGACTTCAACAAGAGCGGCGTCGACGTGTACACGCGCGATGGCAAGCTGTACGCCCTGCCGTACTTCGTGCAGACGCCCCTGGTCGTCTACGACAAGGACGCTCTCGACAAGGCGGGCCTCCAGGCCCCCAAGACCTGGGACGACATCCTCGCCGTCGCCAAGTACTTCAAGGAGCAGGGCACGGGCATCGCTCTGCCGTTCCGTCAGGGCTCCGCGATCGTCAACATCATGGCCGTCCTGTTGGCCGGCAACGAGACCGACTTCTTCAACGCCGACGGTGCGCTCGACCTCACCGACCCGAGCGTCGTCGAGACCGTCGACTTCATCCAGCAGCTCAGCCAGTACGGCCTCGAGGGCAGCAACGGCTGGCACTGGGACGAGGTGAACAAGGCCCTGCAGTTCGGCCAGGCTCCGATCGGCATCACCACCTCGGGTCTGTTCACGGCGCTCGAGAACGCTGACGAGTCCAACGTCGCCGGCAAGCTGGGCTACGCCCCGCTGCCTTACGCGAAGACCCCGGCCGGTCTGCTGCAGACCTGGGGCTGGGCGGTTCCGGCCGACTCCAAGAACCAGGAGGAGGCGTTCAAGCTCGGCGCCTGGCTGACCAGCAAGGCCGCGCAGAAGGAGATGAGCACGATCGACCCGTCGTTCATCAGCTTCCGCGAGTCGCTGTACACCGACCCCGACCTGACCGCCAACGCCCCGTGGCTCCCCACGGTGCAGGAAGCGCTCGCCAAGGGTGTCACCGTTCCGCTGCAGCCGAACGCGCCGGCGCTGACCGACGCGCTCAGCGTGGGCCTGTCGGGTGTCGTCACCAACGGCGACGACCCCGAGAAGATGCTCGCGGGCATCCAGGACACGCTGGCGTCACAGTTCTAGCTGCCTGAAGATGCCGGTGCGGGCGGATCTGCTCCGCCCGCACCGGCATCCGACCATCGACCACGACAGGGAAGTCTCTCGATGACCAGCATCCGCACCGCCCCGCCGGTGTACACCCGGCGCGCGATGAGCAGCTACGCCCGCGCCGATCTGCGGCTCGCCGTCCTGCTCATCCTTCCGGCGGCGATCGCGATCTTCATCGTCATGATCGTGCCGCTCGGCTTCGCGCTCGGCGCCAGCACCTTCCAGTACAGCCTCGGGCAGGAAGACAAAGCGGTCTTCGTCTTCCTCGACAACTACGTCGCCTTCTTCACCGACCCGGTCGCGCTCAAGTCGCTGCTCAACACGGTGATCTTCACCGTGTTGTCGCTGTCGCTCTGCCTGATCATCGGGGTCGGGATGTCGGTGCTGCTGAAGAGCCTTCCCACCCGCATCGGCAACGTGCTGCGCGCGATCTTCGCGATGCCGCTGCTCATCTCGCCGATCATCGTCAGCCTCATCTGGCGCTATATGTACGACCCCACCTACGGCCTCATCTACTACGTCCTCGGTCTGGTCGGGCTGCAGGACTTCGGCGGCCTCACCAACTCGACCACCGCCCTGTTCAGCATCGTCGTGACCGATGTGTGGCATGCGGTGCCGTTCATCATCCTCGTCGCCTCCGCCGGCCTGACCGTGATCCCCGAGGAGCTGTACGAGGCGGCCCGCATCGACGGAGCCGGCGCCCTCCGCACCCTGTTCAGCGTGACGATCCCGCTGCTGATGAAGACCCTGGTGGTGCTGATCCTGATCCGCGGCACCGACGCGTTCCGCGTCTTCGACCTGATCTACGGACTCACCGGTGGCGGGCCGGCGAACGCGACCTCCTCGCTCTCGATCTACGCCTACAAGCAGGCCTACGAGAACAACCAGATGGGGTACGCGATGGCGGTCGCCGTCATCACCCTGCTCGGCCTGGTCGTGCTGTTCGGCCCGCTGATGCGCAACTCGGCACGGGGGAAGAACGACTGATGATCACACGCAGACTCACCTCGGTCGCAAAATGGGCGGTCGTCGTCGTATTCCTGTTCTGGACGATCGTGCCGATCGTGCTGGTCGTGGCGAACTCGTTCAAGAAGGCGAAAGACATCTTCACTGACGTGCCGAAGGTCTTCTTCGAGCCGACGCTGAACAACTACGTCAACGCGTTCACCAAAAGCGACTTCGGTCAGTACTTCGGCAACAGCGCGATCGTCGCCGCCTGCTCGACCCTGATCGTCATCACCCTGGCGACCTTCGCCGCGTACGGCCTGACCAGTTTCCGGCTGCGGTTCGCCAACACGATCGCCAACGGCTTCCTGCTGGGCAAGCTGGTCCCCGTCATCGCGATGCTGCTGCCGACCTTCGTCATCATCAACGCGGTGGGTCTGCGCGGCACGCTGGCCGGGCCGATCCTGGCGCACGTCGCGCTCAACCTGCCGTTCGCGGTCTGGCTCCTGATGGGCTTCTTCCGCGACGTCCCCAGTGAGCTGGAGCAGGCGGCGATGATCGACGGCTGCACCCGGATGCAGGCGTTCTGGCGGGTCATCCTGCCGGTCGTCATCCCCGGGATCGCGGCGGTCTTCATCCTCAGCGCCCAGTACTCCTGGAACGAGCTGCTCTTCTCGCTGCAGCTGACGACGCTCGAGACCTACACGCTGCCGGTCGGCATCGCCAGCTTCGTGGGCGCGATCTCGGTCGACTGGGGACTCAGCAGCGCGGCCGCCACGGTGACGATGGTGCCGATGATCATCATCGGCTTCTTCGTGCAGAAGTACATCGCGCAGGGCACCACCGGTGGGGCGGTGAAGGGATGACGCCGGTGTTCGACGTGCTCACCTTCGGACGCGTCGGGGTCGACCTGTACCCGCTGCAGGAGGCGACGCATCTGGAGGATGTCGAGACTTTCAGCAAGTCGGTCGGCGGCAGTGCGACCAACGTCGCGATCGCGGCCGCCCGCCACGGGCGTACGTCAGCGGTCATTACGGCGGTCGGCGACGACCCGTTCGGTCGCTACGTCACCCGCGAGGTGGCCCGGCTGGGCGTGGATCCCCGGTACATCGGCGTGGTCGACACGGTGCACACCCCGGTGACCTTCTGCGAGATGTTCCCGCCGGACGACTTCCCGATCTACTTCTACCGCGACCCCATCGCTCCCGACCTCCTGGTCGAGGCCGCATCGCTCGACCTCGACGCCATCCGCACGGCCCGCATCTACTGGTCGACGGTGACGGGTCTGAGCCGGGAGCCCAGCCGCGCTGCGCATCATGCGGCCTGGGCGGCGCGCGGTCGGGCCGAGCACACCGTGCTCGATCTGGACTACCGGGCGATGTTCTGGGCGGATGCCGCGGAGGCGCGCGAGCAGGTCTCCGCGGCGCTGGCGCACGTGACCGTCGCTGTCGGCAATCGCGAGGAGTGCGAGATCGCGGTCGGCGAGACCGATCCGCACCGCGCGGCGGACGCGCTCCTCGACCGCGGGGTCGCCCTGGCGATTGTGAAGCAGGGCCCGAAGGGCGTCCTGGCCAAGACCCGCGACGAGACCGTCGAGGTCGCACCCCATCAGGTGCGAGTCGTCAACGGGCTCGGTGCCGGTGACGCCTTCGGTGGGGCCCTGTGTCATGGGCTGCTGAGCGGGTGGTCGCTCGAGCGCACCCTGCGCTTCGCCAACATCGCCGGCGCGATCGTCGCCGGACGACGGGAGTGCTCGACGGCAATGCCCACCACAGACGACGTTGAGCAGCTGATCGGAAAGGCCGACTCGAGATGACCGTCCACGACTTCGAGGCCGTGCGCCGAGCCCGAGCCTCCCAGCCGGAGGCGATCCGGCGTGCGTTGCTCGAGCGCACGCGCCGGCCTCTGCTCGCGGGAGACAACCGGCTCTTCATCCTCGCCGCCGATCACCCGGCGCGCGGTTCGCTGGGGGTCCGCGAGGACGAGATGGCGATGGCCGACCGCTACGACCTGCTGCAGCGCCTCGCCGACGCGCTCGAGAACCCGCGCGTCGACGGCTTCCTCGGCACCGCCGACCTCGTCGAGGATCTGGCTCTGCTCGGTGCGCTCGAGAACAAGATCGTGGTCGGGTCGATGAATCGGGGCGGGCTGAAGGCGGCGGTCTTCGAGATGGACGACCGCTTCACCGCGTACAACCTCGACACGATCCGCGAGCTCGGGCTGGACTTCGCCAAGCTGCTGGTGCGCATCAACCTCGACGACGCGGGCTCGGTGCACACCCTGCACACGGCGGCCGAGATCATCACCCGTGCGGCCGAGTCGCGGCTGCCGCTGATGATCGAACCGTTCATGAGCGAATGGGTCGACGGCTCGATCAAGAACGACCTGACGGCGGATGCGGTGATCAAGTCGGTCGCGATCGCGTCGGCTCTGGGGGCCAGCAGTGCGTATACGTGGCTGAAGCTCCCCGTGGTGCCGGACATGGCGCGGGTGATGAAGGCGACCACGTTGCCGACGTTGCTTCTGGGCGGCGACCCGGCCCTGGCATCCCACGAGATCTACGCCGCCTGGGAGGAGGCCCTCCGCCTGCCCGGCGTGCACGGGCTGGTGGTGGGGCGCACGCTGCTCTACCCGCCCGACGGGGACGTGGCCGGCGCGGTGGAGCGGGCCGCCGACCTGGTGCACGGTGCCGGCTAGCGGCTGACCGCCTACTTCTCGACGAGCGTGACTTCGAACGAATACAGATCGGGGCGATAGGAGTGTTCACCGTACTCGACGGCGTGCCCCGACTGGTCGTACAGGGTGCGCGACATGGTGAGCACCGCCGACCCGGCCTTCTGGCCGAAGAGTTCGGCCTCTTCCGCGGTGGCGACCCGCGCCCCGATGGTCTGCCGGGCGACCCGCATCGTCGTGCCGCGGGCGCGCATCAGCTGGTAGAGGCCGTGCTTCTCCAGTTGCTCCGGGGTGAGGTTCAGGAACTCGGGCGGCAGGAAGTTCTCCAGCAGCGCGAACGCCACGCCGTCGCTGTACCGCAGCCGCTTGATGTGCAGTACCGAGGTCTTCGGCGGCAGGGTGAGGAACTCGAGCACCTCGGCCGAGGGCACGATCTCTTCGTGCAGCAGCACCGTCGTGGTGGGGGAGTGGTGCGACAGGCTGAGGTCGTCGTAGAGGCTGGTGAGTTCGACGCTGCGGGTGAGCCGGCCGCGGACCACCTGCGTGCCGACGCCGCGTCGGCGCACGAGCAGCCCCTGGTCGACCAGTTCTTGGATCGCACGCCGGATCGTGGGCCGCGAGATCGACAACTGTTCGGCGAGCTTCAGCTCGTTCTCGATGCGGGATCCGGGGGCGAGGACCCCGCTCTCGATGGCCTCCTGCATGCGGCGGGCGATCTGGTAGTAGAGCGGGATGGGACCGGATCGGTCCAGATCCATGAAGAGGTCTTCGGTGGAGACGGTCATCGGATTCTCTTCTCTGCTCGGGCGGCGCGGGTGACCAACATACGCCGTGATGCAACAATGATAGGACAAAACGACATGATTGAGCAGGAGTTCTGAGGAAATGTTGGAGCAGACGACAATGCGTGCGGTGGTCAAGACCGCTCCCGGCCCCGACAACGTGCTCCTGCGCGACGTGCCGGTGCCCACCCCGACGGCGGGATACGCCCGAGTCCGGGTGATCGCCACCGGCATCTGCGGCACCGACATCCACGTAGCCCACGACGAGTACCGGCACGAGGCACCCGTGGTCATGGGCCACGAGATCCTCGGAGTCGTCGACGCCGTCGGCGCTGCTGCGGACGAGCACTGGCTCGGCGCGCGCGTCGCCTGCGAGACCTACTACTCGGCGTGCGAGACCTGCGAATGGTGTCGTGCCGGCCGGCGCAACCTCTGCCCGTCGCGCAGGTCGATCGGTTCGTTCGAGGACGGCGGGTTCGCCGCCTTCGTCGTGATGCCCGTCATCAACCTGCACGCGCTGCCCGACAGCCTGGGCGAGCTCGACGGCGTTCTCTCCGAGCCCCTGGCCTGCGTCGCGCAGTGCCTGCTCGACCCGGCGATCGTGAACGCCGGCGACCGGGTGCTCGTCACCGGGCCCGGGGCCATGGGCCAGCTGTCGGCCCAGGTCGCCCTGGCTCAGGGGGCGCGGGTGACCCTCGCGGGTCTGCCGAGAGACGCCGAGCGCCTCGCCGTCGCGGAGGGGCTCGGGATCGAGGCGCTGACCTCGATCCCGCCGGAGGAGAGCTTCGACGTCGTGATCGAATGCTCGGGAAGCGCACCCGGCGCCGCAGCCGCGCTGCGCGCGGCCAAGCGCGGCGGACGCTACGTGCAGGTCGGGATCTTCGGCACCGAGGTGACCCTGCCCTTCGACCTGGTGCTCTACAAGGAGCTCACGGTGTCGAGCGGGTTCGCGTCCACGGCGGTGTCCTGGAGTCGCGCGATGGCGCTCATCGAACAGGGCCGTGTCACGCTCGGACCGTTGGTGAGCCGCCGGGTGCCGATCGCCGAATTCGACCAGGCGTTCGCCTCCGCAGCGGCGGGTGAGGGGATCAAGACCGTCGTGGTGCCCTGACCACTGTTCCGTCGCGGCCGACCCCCGACACCGGCACCGCGGTGTCACCGAACACCGAGAGCGTGATCCAGCTCGTGGTCGAGGACCCGGCCTCCAGCACCAGCTCCTGCCCGCGGTCGCGCGCGCCGGCCAGACCGTCGAACGGCCACGCCCGCTGGGGCTCGAGCCCCAGCATCCGCGCCCGCCCGTACCAGGGGAATCCGGGGTCGCCGTTCAGCAGCCACATCCACAGGAACGGGAAGGTCTGCTGGTCCCAGGCCAGTGCCACGCCCGGTCCGGTGGGCGGTCGCAGCGCCGCCCAACCCTCGGGCAGGCCGCTGAGGTAGGTCAGCCGCACCTGCACCTCATCGGGGATGGTCGAGAGGTCCTCCGTGCCGCCGTCGGCGCGGTCGAGCAGCGGCCACGTTCCGCCCGCGCCGCCCAGTGCACCCGGGGTCGCCGGCTCGACGGCGACGGCGGGCGAACCCGGCAGGTCGATCAGCGAACCCGGCACGGCCGGGAAGGTCGGATGATGCCCCCAGAGGAACGGCACCGGCCGCGCCCCGACGTTCGTCACCGTCTCCTCGATGAGCACCGCGGGGTGATCGGGCGACAGATGCACGGTGCGCACCAGTTCCAGGGGCAGCCGGGCCGTGGCGCGCAGGGTGCAGGCCGAGGCGGTCTGCTCGAGGACGGTCGTCCGGGCGAGCGACGCCTCGCCGTGGAAGGCGACCGGCACGCCGTCGACGATGCTCTCGGCCCCGGCATTGGGGAACAGCACCTGCCAGCCGCCCCGGTAGCGCGACTCCCAGTCGCGCTGGGAGCTGCCGTAGGAGGGCCCGTCGTCGGCCGACAGCGGGGCGTTCCAGTCGTGCCAGGCCAACACGTTCGCCTCACCGGGCAGGCCGATGTGCCGCAGCTCGCCGCCCCGATCGGGGTCGAGCTCGACGGTCAGGTGGGGGGAGCGGAGCGTGATCACGGTCAGTTGTGCTTGTGCCCGACCGAGCCGTTCAGGGTGAGCCCGCCGTCGACCAGCACGAACTGTCCCGTGATGTAGCGGGCGGATGCCGACCCGAACATGACGATCGCGTCCGCGATGTCCTCGGGCTCGGCGATGCGCCGCAGCGGGATCTTCTCGCGGTAGGTGGCGCGCACCTCTTCGTCCCAGCTGTCGGAGTTCAGGGGCGTCTCGGTGGCGCCGGGGGCCAGGGCGTTGACCGTGATGCCGCTCGGGCCGAGCTCGACGGCGAGGGCACGCGTGAATCCGCCGATGCCGCCCTTGGCGGTGACGTAGCCGGTCATGTCCGTGGGCGGATACGGGTCCACGGCCGAGCTGATGTTGATGATCGTGCCGGAGTGCGCGGGCACCATGTGCCGCGCGGCGGCGCGCGCACCGCGGATGTAGCCCAGCAGGTTGGTGTTGAGCAGGTTCGTCCAGTCGTCGTCGGTCATCCCGAGGAAGGGCGTGACGAGCAGTCGAGCTGCGTTGTTCACCCAGACGTCGATGCCGCCCCAGCGCTCGGCCGCGGCATCCGCGAGACCATCGACATCGGCGGTGGCACCGGTGTCGCCGACGTGGATGAGGGCCTCGCCGCCCGCCGCGACGATCTCGGCGGTCAGCCGGTCGCTGACGGCCGGGTCGCTGCCGCGGTGCATGCCGGCGACGGCGTAACCCTGCCGCGCGAATGCCAGAGCGGCCGAGCGGCCGATTCCTCGCGAGATCCCGGTGATCACGACGGTCGGGCGGGATGTGCTTGCCACGGAGGCCTCCTGAGCTAATATGTAATGACATTCTGACTGCATGACGTACCGATGTCCAGCCGAAAGGACCCCGCACGATGACGTCCACTCCGCGACCCCGTGCCGCCATCGCGGGCACCGGCTTCATCGGTGAGGTCCACCTCAACGCGCTGCGTCGCCTGGCGATCCCGGTGGTCGGGATCGCCGGCTCGTCTCCCGAGCGTGCCGCGCAGAAGGCGGCCGAGTGGGCGGTGCCGACCGCCTACGCCGGGTTCGATGAACTGCTCGCCGACCCCGACGTCGATGTGGTGCACATCACCTCGCCCAACGACGAGCACTTCGCGCAGGCGCGAGACACGCTGCGGGCGGGCAAGCACGTCGTTTGCGAGAAGCCGCTCGCGATGACCCCCGCCCAGACCGCCGAACTGGCCTCCCTCGCCGCCGACACCGGGCTCGTCGCCGCGGTCAACTTCAACATCCGCTT
The DNA here is from genome assembly GCA_035495435.1 of Pseudolysinimonas sp. Lineage (GTDB taxonomy): Bacteria > Actinomycetota > Actinomycetes > Actinomycetales > Microbacteriaceae > JBDSKH01. The sequence goes on along the minus strand of DATJFV010000022.1, from coordinate 8,793 downwards.
CTACCCGCAGGCGCACGAGATGCGGGCGCGCATCACCGGCGGCGAGGCCGGCCGCCCCTATCTGGTCACCGGCTCGTACCTGCAGGACTGGCTGCTGCGCGACACCGACTGGAACTGGCGCGTCGAGAGCGCGCGCGGCGGCGACCTGCGCGCCATCGGTGACATCGGGTCGCACTGGTTCGACCTGGCGAGCTTCGTAACCGGGCAGCGGATCACCGAGGTCTTCGCCGACCTCACCACCTTCGTGCCCGTGCGGCGCAAGCCGGTCGGAGAGGTCGCCACCTTCGCGGCCTCCGGCGGCGAGACCGTCCCCTACGACGTCACCTCTGAGGACGCCGGCAGCGTCCTGCTGCGCTTCGACGGCGGTGCGCGAGGCGCGGTGTCGGTCTCGCAGGTCAGCGCGGGCCGCAAGAACGCGCTCTCGATCGAGATCGCCGCATCCGAGTCATCGGTCGCCTGGCAGAGCGAGCGCCCCGACGAACTCTGGATCGGCCATCGCTCGCAGCCCAACCAGCTGCTCCTGCGCGATCCGTCGCTGCTGTCGGGGCCGGCGGCACGGATCGCGGCGCTCCCCGGTGGTCACGCCGAAGGGTTCGAGAACACGTTCGTGCAGCTCTACCGCGCGGTCTACGCCGACGTCGCCGCAGGCGGCCCCTCGCCCGCGCCGCTCTACGCGACCTTCGCCGACGGGCACGACGAGTCGCTCGTGATCGACGCCGTTGCGCGCAGCGCGGCGACCGGCACCTGGGTCGCCGTCGACGACATCCCCCATTCGCACACCAAGGAGAAGCAATGAAGCTCGGACTGCTGACCGCCGCGTTCCCCACCCTCACCCTCGACGAGGTGTCGGGCTGGGCGTCATCGAACGGCTTCGAGTCGATCGAGATCGCCGTCTGGCCCACCGGCGGCGGAGCGGCGCGGCGCTACGCCGGCACCGCGCACATCGATGTGCAGACCCTCGATCAGGCCGGGGCGGATCGCATCGTCGGCGACCTCGCCGAGCGCGGGCTGACGATCTCGGCACTCGCGTACTACCCGAACCCGCTGTCGGCTGACGCGGCGGAGTCGGCGGCGGCGTTCGAGCACCTCCGCGCGGTCATCCGCGCCGCCGCGATGCTGAAGGTGCCCACCGTCGGCACCTTCGCCGGGCGTGACAAGACCACCTCGCTCGATGAGAACTTCGACCGGCTCGCCGGGCTGTTCCCCGACCTCGTGCACTTCGCCGGCGACCTCGGGGTGCGGGTGGCGATCGAGAACTGCCCGATGATCTTCAGCGGCGACGAATGGCCCGGCGGCAACAACATCGCCTACAGCCCCGCCAACTGGCGCCGGATGTTCGAGATCATCCCCGACGACAACTTCGGCCTGAACTTCGACCCCTCGCATCTGGTGTGGCAGTTCATCGACATTCCCCGCGCGGTGCACGAGTTCGGCGACCGGATCTTCCACGTCCACGCCAAGGATCTCGAGGTGCGCCGCGACGGCCTCTACGAGCACGGCGTGATGAGCGCCGGCGTGGGGTGGCAGGTGCCGCGGCTGTGCGGCCTCGGCGAGGTCGACTGGGGTGCGTTCTTCGGGGCCCTGTACGCCGTCGGCTACGACTACGTCGCCTCGGTCGAGCACGAGGATCGTGCCTTCGAGGGATCGGTCGAGGCGGTGCAGCGCGGCTTCCTGATCGCGCGCGACAACCTGCGCGGATTCGTTCACTAGTGGCCGCTCTCCGCGTCGGGATCGTCGGCGCGGGCGCGTGGGCGCGGATGGTGCACATCCCCGCCGCGCTCACGTGCGACCGGGTGGAACTGGTCGGCATTCTCGCGCGGTCGCAGCCGGTGGGTCTGCCCGACGAGGTCGCCGCGCGGATGAACCCGCCCGACTTCTGGGACCGGGTCGACGCCGTGGTGTTCGCCGTGCCGCCCGAGGTCCAGGCGGTGCTGGCGGCTCGCGCGATCGCCGCCGGCAGGCATGTCGTCCTCGAGAAGCCGGTCGCGCTCACGACCGAGGCCGCGCACGACCTGGCGGTGGCCGCCGAACGGCGCGGGGTGCACGCGATCACGTTCTTCCCCCACCGCCTCGATCCCGAGGTCTCGCAGTGGGCGACCGCGCAGCGGGACCGGGGCGGATGGGTGCTCGGTCACGCCGAGTCGTTCTCGTCGGTGCTCGTCGACGCGGGCAACCCGTTCCATTCCGGATGGCGCACACGGGTCGGCGCGCTGTGGGACCTGGGCCCGCATGCGGTCGCGCAGCTGTGCGCCGTGCTGGGCTCGGTCGAGCGGGTCGCCGCCGCGCACGGCCGGGGTGATGTCGGTGTCGTGCGGCTCCACCACGAGCAGGGCGCCGTGTCGACGGTCGCGCTGGGCGCCGACTTTCCGCCGCCTGCGCCGGCCGGCTCGGGAGCGGTGTTCATCGGCGATGCCGGCCGGGTCGTGCAGCCCGCCATCGCGGACTGGACCGGGACGGCGCAGAACGCGGCGCGGGTGGCCCTGACGCACCTCGCCGACCAGGTCGAGGGCAGCGCCGGCGCGCACGCGAGCGACCTGTGGTTCGGCGCCCACGTCACGGCGGTGCTCGACGCGGCCGAGCGCGCGATGGCGTCCGGCCGCGAGGTCGTGCTGTCGGGCCGTGTCTAGAGCGAGTCGATCAGGGCGCGGGCGTTGCCCGAGAGGATCGCGTCGCGGTCGGCGTCGGTGATGTCGGCGTTCTCGATGGAGGCGATCACCTCGCGCGGTGCGAAGAACGGGGCGTCGCTGCCGAACAGCACGCGCTGCGCTCCGAGCTCGCGCACGAAGAACTCGGTCGTCGCCGGGTCGGCCTGGTAGGCGACGTCGAGGTGCACGTTGGGCGTGTCGAGGACGGCCCGGACCGCCTCGGCCCGCTGCCCCTCGGTGAACACCGGGTGCCCGAGCACGAAGGTCAGTCCCGGGTACCGCGCGGCCACCTGGGCGATCGCTGCGGGGCTGGCCTTGGCATCCGGTGTGGAGTGCAGCAGCACCAGACCCCGCCGGTCGCCGGTCGCCGCGAGCACCGCGTCGAAGGCGGCCGAGGCGACGGTGAAGCCCTCGAAGGTGGCGTGGAAGGCCAGCCCGACCAGCCCGAGCTCGTCGAAGGCCCGCCGCACCTCGGCGTGCGCGGCGGCGCCGTGCCGCACTTCGACGCTCGCCAACCCCGCCGGGAACAGCTCGGGGTGCTCGGCGACGGCCGCGGCGATCGTGTCGTTCGCCCGCCGGGTGGAGACGATGCCCTCGTCCTGCAGCCCGCCCGCGGCGACCGACAGGATCGCCTGGTCGACGCCGCTGGCGCGCATCAGCGCGATCCAGTCGGGCACGGTCTGCCCGATGTCGGAGGTGATGGTGTGCCCGATGTGCGCGTGCACATCGATGATGGTGCGCGCCATCCGCTACTCCGCGTCGGCCAGCGTGAGCTTGCGCCCCTCGCGCCCGGACTGGTACGCGGCGTCGAGGATCAGCTGCGTCTTCAGGCCGAAGTTGCCGTCGCTGCGCACCGGGGTGTCGTTGAGGCAGGCGTCGACGAAGTGCTGATGCTCGGGAACCCAGGGGCTCTCCTCGCCGTTGATGTGCATCGAGAACTCGCGGTGATCCGCCGCCATGACCGGCAGCTTCGGACTGATCCAGCCGTCGGCGAGCAGGGTGTCGGTGGCTGCCGGGTCGCTGGTGAAGACGCGGAAGGTGGGGCGCGCGGCGGCGTCCCACTGCACGGTGCCCTTCGTGCCGTACACCGCCCACTGGTCCTTGAAGGCCATGGTCGCGCCGCCCGGTTCCTGCAGCCGGTTGGAGCCGGAGATCTCGAGGATCGCCTTGTCGGTGCGGATCACGATCACGGCGGTGTCCTCGACCTGGATGTCAGCGGTCAGCGCACCGTACTCGGCGTACACACTGCGGATCTCGGGGTCGCCGAGCAGGTACAGGGCGTTGGAGACGTGGTGAACGTTGCCGTCGAGCATGATGCCGCCGCCGGCCAGCGCAGGATCGAAGCGCCAGCTGCTCGAGACATCCGGCGTGTGCCACGCCATGATCGCCTTGAACAGGAACGGCTCGCCGATGAGGCCGGCTTCGATGATCTGGCGGGCGCGCTCGACGGGCGGCAGGAACAGCTCGAAGAACGAGACCATCAGTTTCAGCCCGGTCTTCTCGGCGAGCGCGAGTGCGGCGCGCGCCTCGGAGACGTCTGCGGTCATCGGCTTCTGCACCAGCACGTGCTTGCCGGCTTCGAGCGCCTTGATGATCAGCGGACCGTGCGATTTCGACGAGGTGGTGATGACGAGCGCGTCGACGTCGTCGCGCGCGAGCACGGCGTCGAGGTCGGTCGACCAGGTCTCGAAGCCGAAGCGCTTCTGGAACCGCTGGGCTGCGGCTTCGTCGATGTCGACGCTGGCGACGAGCCGGGCGTTCTCGACCTTCGACAGGGCGAAGGCGTGGCTGCGGGCGATTCCGCCGCAGCCGACCATGGCGATACCGAGTGTTTCAGGCATGTGAGGGCGTCCTTCCGACGACGACGTCTGGGGTCACGGGTGAGATTGTCAGCGCGACCGAAGTAATGACAGAATGTTCGCACATAGTCGAACCCCCGGTCAAACGACCGGCCGAGCCGAGGAGCCCGTGGTGCCCGCAACGCTGCCCGCCCGCGTGAGCTGCCTCCTGTTCGACCTCGACGGCACCCTGGTCGACTCGGCCCCGGGCATCACCCGCTGCCTCGCCGAGACGATCCAGCACTTCGGGGGCCCGGCGGTCCGCCCCGCGGCGCTCGTGGAATTCGTCGGACCACCCGTCACCGCGACCCTCCGGGCGTTCACCGGAATCCCCGAGGGTCGGCTGCCCGACGTGGTCGCCCACTACCGGGCGCGTTACCTTGCCGAGGGAATCGCGCAGAGCGCCCCGTTCCCTGAGGTCCCCGCCCTGCTCGACGCCCTGCGTGCGCGGGAGCTGCCTCTCGCGGTCGCCACCTCCAAACGCGAGAGCCACGCCCGCGCGATGCTCGAACGGCACCGGCTCGACAGCCGCTTCGCGGTCATCAGCGGCGCCGCCGAAGACGACACGTCCGCCGGAAAGGACGCCGTCATCCGGTCGGCGATCGGGCGGCTCGCCGCGCTCGGGGCGGATGTCTCGGCACCCGCCCTGGTCGGCGACCGGTCGTTCGACGTCCAGGGCGCCGCCGCCGTCGGGGTCCCCGCCGTATTCGCAGCGTGGGGGTACGGTGCCCCCGAGGAGTCCGCCGGCGCGGCGGTCATCGCCCACCATCCATCCGAGGTCGCCGACCTGCTGCCGCAGTCCGTCGCCGGCTCTCCCGTCCGCAAAGCAGGCCAGCACGCATGACCGCATTCCCCTCCGCCCTTCCCTCCGCCCGCGCATACCCCCTGCGCGGCGGCCCCGTGCTGAGGTGGGGAATCCTGGCCCCCGGTGACATCGCCAAGGACTTCGTCCATGCCCTCCACACCCACACCGACCAGCGGGTCGAGGCGGTGGCGTCACGGTCGGCGGAGCGGGCCGAGCAGTTCGCCACCCGGCACGGCATCCCGCGTGCCTACGGCGACCATCAGCACCTCGTCGACGACCCTGCCATCGACATCGTCTACGTCGCCGCGCCGCACACCGAGCACGCGCGGCTGGCCCTCATGGCGATCGCCGCCGGCAAGCACGTGCTCATCGAGAAACCCATCGGCGTCACGGCGGCCGAGGCGCGACAGGTGCGCGATGCCGCGCGGGCCGCGGGCGTCTTCGCGATGGAAGGCATGTGGACCCGCTACCTGCCGCAGACCGATGTGATGATGCAGCTGGTCGACGACGGGGTGCTGGGCGACATTCGTCTCGTGCTGGCCGACTTCGCGACCATCGCGCCGACCGACCCGCAGGGCCGCAACTACAACCCCGACCTGGCGGGCGGCTCGCTGCTCGACCTCGGCATCTACCCGATCTGGATCAGCCAGCTGTTCCTCGGTGTCCCCGACCGGGTCAACACCTTCGGCAGTCTCACCGCGACCGGGGTCGACGCGCAGACCGCCATCGTGCTCGAGTTCGATTCCGGCGCCCAGTCGGTGCTCACCACCAGCCTGCTGCACTTCAGCCCCGAACGCGCCAGCATCAACGGCACGAAGGCGCGGATCGAGATCAACCCCTGGTTCGTGGTGCCGGCCGGTTTCGACCTGATCGCCCCCGGAAAGGGCGACACGCGATTGAGCTACGGGAACGACACCGGGCTGGCCTTCCGCGACGGGATCGCCTGGGAGGCCGCAGCCATCGCCCAGCATGTCGCTGACGGCCTGCGCGACTCGCCCCTGCATCCGATCGACTTCTCGATCGAGGTCATGGAGACGATGGACGAGGTCCGCCGCCGGGTGGGCACGCTCGACCGATGACTGCGACCTGGCTCGACCCCGACCGGCTCTTCCCGCCGGACCCCGCGACGCGCTCGGTCGCGCGCGACCTCTTCGCGCTCGTCGAGCACGCGCCGATCGTGTCGCCGCACGGGCATGTCGACCCCGGCCTGCTGCTGCATGACACCCCGTTCACGGATGCTGCCGCCTTGCTGGTGTCGTCGGACCACTACGTGACCCGCCTGCTGCACGCCGACGGGGTGCCGCTCGAGCTGCTGCTGCACGGCGACGCCCGCGAGGTCTGGCGCGCGTTCTCGGCCCGGTGGCACCTGTTCGCCGGGACTGCGTCGGGCACCTGGCTGCGCGAGACCCTCGGCACGATCTTCTCCCTCCCCGAACCGCCGAACGGCGACAACGCCGACGAGGTGTTCGACCTGATCGGCGCCCAGCTCGCGGAGGCGCGCCTGCGGCCGCGGGCCCTCTTCGCGTCGTTCGGCATCGACGTGCTCGCCACCACCGACGGCCCGATGGACGACCTGGCCGCGCACGCCGCGATCGCCGCCGACCCGGCTTTTCCCGGGCGGGTGCTGCCGACGTTCCGCCCCGACGCCTACCTCGACCCGTCGCGCCCCGGGTGGCGGGACGCGGTCGAGCGGCTCGGCGCCTCCGGGTACACCGGATACCTCGACGCACTGCGGGCGCGTCGGGCATTCTTCCTCGACCACGGCGCCGTGTCGGCCGACCATGGCGTCGTGCACGCCGCCTCGCTCGACCTCAACCCGTCCGAGGCGGCGGCCCTCTTCGACAAGGGGATGGCAGGGACGATCGACGCGGCCGAAGCGGAGGTGTTCCGGGCGCACATGCTGTTCGAGTCGGCCCGCATGTCGGTCGAGGACGGCCTGGTGATGACGGTCCACGCCGGCGTTCACCGCAACCACCACAGCGCGACGCTGCGCGACTTCGGGCCCGACACCGGCCACGACATCCCGCTCGCCACGAGCTTCACCGGAACGCTGCACCCGCTGCTGGAGCGCTTCGGTACGGCCGCCGGGTTCCACCTGATCCTGTTCGCGCTGGACGAGTCGGTGTGGTCGCGCGAGGTCGCCCCGCTCGCCGGGTTCTACCCGGCGGTGTTCGTCGGTGCGCCGTGGTGGTTCCTCGATGCGCCCGACGCCATCCTGCGGTTCCGGGCCGCCACCGCCGAGACCGCGGGCCTGTACCGAGGCTCGGGCTTCATCGACGACACCCGCGCGTTCCTCTCCATCGCCGCACGTCACGCCACCGCGCGCCGGCTCGACAGCGCCTACCTGGCCCGTCTGGTCGTCGAGGGCCGGATCTCGCGCGCAGAGGCCGAACGCATCGCCCACGATCTGGTCGACGCCATCCCGCGTCGGGCGTTCCGGCTGTGACCGCCCTCAGCCGCGCCGCGACCGGCATCGCCACCCCGCCGACCCGGATCGTGCACCTGGGGCTCGGCGCGTTCCACCGCGCCCATCAGGCCTGGTACACGGATGCCGTCGACACCGGCCGGGAGTGGGGCATCGCCGCCTTCACCGGGCGGCGTGCGGACGCCGCCGACGCCCTCGCCGCCCAGGACGGGCTCTACACGCTGATCGTGCGCGGCGGCGAGAGGGATGAGGCGGCGGTCGTCGGCAGCATCGCCGAGGCGGTCGACGGTGCCGATGTCGCTCGGCTGGTCGAGGTGCTGGCCGCGCCCACAACGGCGCTGGTCACCGTCACGATCACCGAGGCGGGCTACCGGCTGACGGGAGAGGGCCACCTCGACACCGCTGACCCCGTTGTAGCGCATGACCTCGCTGCTCTGCGCGGCGGCGGGGAGCCGACGTCCACCCTGGGTCGGCTTCTGGCGGGGCTGCAGGCGCGCCGCGCGTCGGGTGGGCCGATCGCGCTCGTGCCCTGCGACAACATCCCCGGCAACGCCGCGTTCCTGCGCACCGGTCTGCTCGAGCTGGCGGACCACGCGGGGCACGGACTCGCGGCCTGGATCGCCGACAACGTCTCTGTCGTCTCGACCAGCGTCGATCGGATCACCCCGCGCGCGGTGCCCGGTGACCTGATCACCGCGCGCGAGCTGACCGGGTGGGACGATCGTGCGCCGGTCGTGACCAGCCGTTCCACGACTGGGTGCTCGAGGGAGATTTCCCGCACGGGCGGCCCGCGTGGGAGCAGGCCGGCGCGCGCTTCGTCGCCGACGTCACCCCGTGGGAGAACCGCAAGCTGTGGCTGCTGAACGGCGCCCACTCCCTGCTCGCCTACCTCGGCATCGGACGGGGCCACACCCTGGTCGCCGAGGCCGTGAACGACGCCTCCTGCCGTGAGGCCGTCCAGCGCTTCTGGGACGAGGCCCGCAGCGTCCTGGCCGACGAGTCGCTGCAGCTGGACGCGTACTGCGCGGCCCTGCTGGACCGCTTCGCCAACCCCCGCATCCGCCACGAACTCGCCCAGAT
>DATJFV010000021.1:0-21310 GCA_035495435.1 Pseudolysinimonas sp. | reverse complement strand
CGTGGTGGGTGTGGCGCTGCTGATCGGCTTCCGGTCGGGGGCGGATGCCGGGGCCTGGCTCGCGGTCGCCGGCATCTTGGTGCTGTTCACGCTGGCGCTCACCTGGCTGGCTGTGATCCCCGGGCTCACCGCCAAGTCGGTCGACGGGGCGAGCGCGTTCAGCTATCCGCTGATCTTCCTGCCGTTCCTCAGCTCGGCCTTCGTGCCGACCGGGTCGATGCCGGGGCCGGTGCGCTGGTTCGCCGAGAACCAGCCGGTCACCTCGATCGTCAACTCGATCCGGGCGCTGTTCCAGCAGCAGCCGGTCGGCGCGGAGCTGTGGGTCGCGCTGGCGTGGATCGTCGGGATCCTCGTGGTCGCATATGCGGTCTCGATGGTGGTCTACCGCCGTCGGATCAGCTGACCGCGGCCGTCACCCCTCGGCGTCGCCGCCGAGCAGCAGCAGTTCGTCCGCGCGGACGAGCCGCTCATCCGCCCCGGGGATCATTGCCGACGCACGGCGGTGGCGGGGCGGATGAGGGGGCCGGGTGAAACGAAGGGACTGCACATTTCCCCAAAAGCCCGCCGCGAGACGGAGGTGGTCCGGCGGCGGAGTCGTCGAGCCCACGATCATGGGCGCTCCCCTTTCTGCGTCGGGGGCCCGGCCCCCTCACTCAGGTAGAGCCGCGGGGGAGCGAATCGTGACGCGCGGGGTGGAAAAAAGGTTCGGCGGTGCAGCTTTGCCGACGGCGGGTGCAGGGCTGCGGGGGCCAACGGGGTACAGCACGGATCGAGTGTCCCTCAAAATGAGGACTGTCGCAGTTTCTACGCGTCCACCACGGTGGGGAGGCAAGGAGTACTTCTGGTGAAAGGTTCGCGCGACGACATTCAGCTGCCTTGGGAAGGCGAGGGGTGGTACGCAGATCAGACTCGTTCGGGCTCCGATCAAGATCTGGAAGCCGCGATTGCTAAGGTTTCGGGCCGATTCGGCCCTCGAGCGCACGGGCACAGTCGTGGGGCTTATGCACTCACCCCGGTGATGCACAACCCTTATCTCAATATCCCGCTGAGTGCTGCGTTCGTAGGAACCAGCGCCTTTCTCCTGACCAAGTTGGAGGAGTTGAGTGGGTGGGTGATCATTCCCTTTGCCGCGCTTATGGGTGTCGCTGGCGTCACCCTTTTGGTTCACTCGTTGCTGAGAGTTCCTTCGTGGCACCGGGCCCGAAAAGTGGCTCGAGAATTTGTTCGTCAGCACGGAGGTCAAGTACCGAGTGATCTGAGATGGTTCGCGTAACGCAGCCAGCGTCATCCGGGCCCTGGGTTGCGGAGCCGGCGTGTCCGTTACCGCCTGCGGGATGCGACGGGTCGGATCGTGCATGCGAGAAGGTGGTTGGGCGAAGTCTCGTTGGCCCACCTTGACTAGCCAGGACTGGGCAGCTACAACAAATACCCGAACCAGAGAGTGGCTGACTGAGAGTTGAACCTCTGCAATCCGAGTGACGGGCGAGCTCCCGACTGGGCTAATCCGCCGTGGGGCCTCCTGTTTCCCGGCCTGTCCGAGGACCGCGCCAAGAAGATCTTGAACCTCGTCGAAGAAGCTGGGCTGTCTTACGGGGGAGAGATTCAATCGCCGAGCTGGCACCTGTCGCTCGGATTGGATCGAGTGACAACTCAATGGTTGCGAGCCGCCCTCTCGGACCGCGAATCACTGGTTCTAGATGCTGCTGGACTGGCGCTGGAGTCGATAACGCCGACCGAGGCAAGACAGCGCCTCGAGGGCCTTATCGAGGATCTCGACGAATTTCTTGAGACCGGTGACCGCTACCCAGTCGAGGATTCAGGTTGAACGGAAGCAAGTTCTGCGATTGGGCGTCGGCGTGTTCGCCATCAAGGCGGCGGGGATCAGCAGTCGCGACTGCCTTCTCGCCAGATGCTGGTGCGAGCAGGTGAACTTGACGTCTCGATCCGTCGCGCTCCTCGTCATCATTGGATGCATAGGCCTGGCGACCGGGGGAGTGGTCAGAGTGTTGCGCGGTCAGAATGGGCGTGGCTCAGTCTGGGCTCTTTTCGACGGGCCCGGAGTCTGGGTAGTGACCGCATTCATCCTGTTGGCCCTCCTTGCATTCGTACTCGCGCCTCAGCGCGGTAGATGGCTCGTTCGCAGCCTGGACGCCCGTCTGGGTGGGCACGTTCTGCTCGTCCGTCAGATCGACATCGACGGCGTGCGCGTGGCGCTTCCGCACTATCAGGCGCTGGGGTTTCGTGGTGAGATCACGCTCTGGGCAAACCCCGATCGACCTCATTTGACGATTCCGCTTGCGGATGTCAACGAGGTCGCAGCGGAGGAGCGGCCCTCCCGGATCTCGATAAGCGCTCGCGACTCGTCGCTTTCCTTTGAGATAGTCAGCTCTCACACGCTCGTGCCGCTGGGTGTCGTGAACCGCCGTCGCATCGAGCTCGCCTCATCGTTGAAGAAAATGGCAGGTTGATGTGCTCGCACTCGCGGTTCTTGTTCAGGCGCGGTGGTAGTCCCAGCGAGCCGCATGGTGTCGCGCACCGGGGGAGAGGGAAGCATGAGTGGGCCTGGCCAATATTCCCTGGAGGCAGGGTGGAAACCTGGCCTGGAAGCTGGTTGCACTCTGCAGAGGGTTACTGACATCAAGAAGGCGGCAGGTTGATGCGATCGAGCAAGAGGCCACGCCTCACACCTGTCGTGATTGCGGTGGTCATGGCGTCCACGTGCGCCGGGTGCACGACTCCGTCGCGTGACGTTTCTCCGCTGCTGACTGACGCTCTAGCGAACGGCACTCAAGACGAAAGAGCTCATGCGTTGTGCGTGAGCGTCTATCCCGACAACGGGTTTGTCGCGACAATCGACAGCACCGCAGGCGAGGTGCGCTCGATCGCCACCCCAGGACCGGGAGGCACCTACGTAGACGTCGACGATCTGCCGCCATCTGACGATGAGTTCATCGCGATCTGCATCGACGACCTGGCAGAGGATAACCCGCTCCACCAGCGTTACCTCGCCCTCTGGCTGGCCGACGAAGCGACGGCGGCGGGTGTCGTCTCGGCGTGGGACTGACAGAGAAATCCTCGGGAGATACACTTCCGCTATGGCCGAGCCCGCACTCCCAAGGCGGGCAGACGTCCGAGCGAGGAGACACGCGGTCCTGCGGGCCAGCATGCGGACTGCTGTCAGCGTCACTGTCGCCAACATCGCTGGAGCATTCCTAGCCATCGCGACGCTTTCCCTCGTGGAGCGACCTGAGCAGATCGTCTTTGCGTGGGGTAACGGGGTCCTCGCGGCCATGTTCGCGGGGCCCCTCGCTGCTGCAGTCGGACTGGTTGCGTCATTCGCGGGGTGGGTTATAGGCAACGTCGCCATCCTGGTCCGCCAGGTTGCCGATCTGGACACGCTCCTCTTCGTACTCACGGCGAGTGCGTCTGGGGCCGTAATCACCGCGGTTATCGCGTCGACGCTCCCGATAAACGTCGTGGTCGCGGCGGTCGTCGAAGGCGCCGGCATCGGTGTCGCCGCGGTCGTGTCGTTCTCGCTCGCCACGAAGCGGCCGCCGCATCCGGAGGGCGAGCTCGCGTGAATGACGGCGATCGTCGAGCGGCGGAGCGCACCTACCTCGTGTCCCGCGTCGTGATGCTCGTTGCCGCCGTGCTTCTCTTGGCGGTCGGAATCGTCCTGGTCACGTCTAGCGGAAGTCTTGCCGGCGTCATCGCGTGGGGACTCGCCCTCGTCGTCTGCTTCGTCGTATTCCAGGTGTCGGTCACGTTCCGCAAGCATGCTGCGGCGAGGCTGGCCGAGGCGGGGGGAGTCGCTTTGCCCTCGGCCGACGGGCAGCAGTCGAAGTCCAGCACCTTCGCCGTGGCCTTCGGTTTCGCCGCCGCGGGCGTCTTTCTCGCCTTCGACGATCTGGTGTCTGCCGGCGGCTCGAGTTGCGAGGTCTACTGCGGCCCAGGCTCGATACTTCTGCCCTGCGCGGTCGGTCTTCTTGCATTCGCATTCTGGCTGGTCGCGATAACGCTCGTGGTCGTCACCATTCGCACCAACCGAACCATGGTCCTGCGCGTAGCCGCGGTCTCCAGCGTGCTCGCCCTGCCAATCGCCGTGGTGAGTGTCTGGCTGGGCCGATGAGCGCCGCGTTGAGCGACGCCCGTTCTCGCCCAGAGGTCGGCGCGCTCGTCGGGCTCGGCGTGGCGCTGTACGGCCTGATCTACGCCGCAGCGCTGGCCCGGAACCCCGTCTGGATGCTTCTCGGGCTGGCCTTCGGCGGATTCTGGGGTGCGATTGGCGGGTCGATCTCGGGCTTCGCGACGTGGGCTGTGCTCCGGCTCGCGGCGAGTCGCGGGCTGGGGTGTGCAGCGACGATCGCGGTCGCTACCGCCTGCGCCGGCGCTGGCACTGCACTCGTCACGTTCGCATTCCTCGTGCAGCCGCTGACGTGGATCACCGTCTCGCTGTGCACGGTGTCCGCCATCCCGATCGCCGTTGCCGCCCGCGCGGTTGCGCTCCGTCTCCAGCGGCGCCGAGAGGCGCAGGCGTGATGGCGCGAACGTCGAACCGCGACGAACCACAAGCTCGCTCGGCTGGCTCTCGCAGGCCACCGTCACCATGGCCGTGGCGATTGAGCGCCCTCTGTGGAGCCGGTGCGACCATCGCGGTGATTGTGTACTCCGGGTTCGTGCATCCTCTGCCTGCGGTGTTGATCGGGATGACCGCCTTCGGTTTCACGCTGCTCGCCGGGCTCCTCTACCACCGGCACCAGCGGTGAGCCGCCGACGGTGATCCCAAAGCACGGCCGCGTCGTACGGCCGATCAACGAGGGTGAGCTTCGGCTCATCGAACTGATCCTCCGCCGGTCTGGTTCTCCGGTGGCACCGCCCGCGGCAGGCTCGCTCGTGCGCCCGCTCGACGACGGTGGAATGGGCAGCCTCAGCCTCGATATCGACGGCGTGGAGAGGTTCGGCGAGGTCGTGGGTGAGGTTGAGTTTCGGGACTCGGATGGGGTTGGCGTCTCCGCGGCCCTCTATCTCGACTCTCACGGGGGGTTATACGAACTCGACGTGTTCAAGGGTGACTTCTCTGCCTTGCGTCGTTGGCCGACCGCCGCGGACGACTGACCGCGGCAGCGGCACCTCAGCTCACGCCGGCACGTCCCCGCGCCAGGCGCCGTCCTCGGTACCCTGCTGCTCGATGTAGGTCTTGAAGTGCTGCAGTTCGTCCTTCACCGCGTGGGTGCTCACACCGGTGACCGAGCCCAGCTTCTCGAGCAGACCCTGCGGCTCCCAGTCGAGCTGCACGGTCACGCGCGTCTGCGCATCCGACAGTTTGTGGAAGGTCACGACCCCGGCGTGGTCGACGTCGCCGCCGGTGCTGTTCCAGGCCACCCGCTCGTCGGGGTGCTGTTCGGTGATCTCGGCGTCGAACTCGCGCACCTGGCCACCGATGTTGACCCGCCAGTGCGTGTGAGTGTCGTCCTGCTGGGTGATCGACTCGATGTGTTCGAGGAAGCGGGGGAACTGCTCGAACTGGGTCCACTGGTTGTACGCGGCACGCACGGGCACGTCGACGTCGATGCTTTCGATGATCTGGCTCATGCCTGCCACGCTAGGTTGCGGCTCGAGCCGCAGGGCCGACGCCCGGGTGACGCCCAGCAGTGGCTCAGACCCCGCTCAGGCCGCTCGGTCGGCAATCGTGATCCTTACGGCAGCCTCCGCATCCGCGCAAGTCCGTTGAGGGATCCGACCACGCGGCACAGACTGGCTGGCATGAGAGAAGTCGTCTATGCCGGCGGGTCGTTCATCACGAGCGACGCGATCGCCGAGACGCTGCTCGAGTACGCCGCCCAGTTGGCCAACGCCGATCGGGCCGCCAACGTGCACGTTCCGGCGCTCGATGAGTTCGGGCAGCCGTTCGACATCTCGGTGGTCATCGGCCCGGCCAGTCAGCTGCTCAGCGAGCCCGTCATCAACTCAGCCGCAGACCCGGACGGCGACGGATTCATCGCCGACGTGACGCAGCGGATGCGCGATCTGCGCCGATCCTGGCCCACGACACCGTTCGACCGGATCGAGTGGGAGCTCTAGCGCCCGGTACATCCAGGATACCCGCCGCCTGGGGGCTTGCGGCAAGGCCCCCCTGGGGGCGCAGAATCGACGCTTGTGCCCGCCACCGCATCCGTCTTCGCCCTGCCCGACCGTCTCGCCGCCAAGCGCGACGACGCCCTGATCGCCGCCGACGAGCGCCACCTGCATCGCGTCGCGGACAGCATCGAGGCGACCGTGGCGCAGTTGCGCGACCGTCTGGACGAGGCGCAGCGCAGCCGCGGGGAGGAGCGCGGTGAGCTGGTCGAGCGCGACCTGGAGGTGCGGCGGCTGGCGGGCCGCATCGCCGCGTTCGAGCGCTACGGCGTCGACCTGTGCCTCGGGCGCATGGTGCCGGTCGAGGGTGAGCCGGTGTACATCGGGCGGCTCGGGCTCACCGACGCGGAGGGCAGCCGGCTGCTCGTCGACTGGCGCTCGCCGGCGGCCGAGCCGTTCTTCGCTGCCACACTGGCCCAGCCGCACGGCCTGGTGAGCCGCCGCCGCTACCGTTGGACGGGTCGCCGCATCACCGACTACTGGGACGAGGCGTTCACCGCTGACGGCCTCGCCGGCGACGCCGCGCTCGACGACGAGTCGGCGTTCATCGCCAGCCTCGGCTCCAGCCGATCGCCGCGCATGCGCGACGTGCTCGGCACCATCCAGGCCGATCAGGACGCCATCATCCGAGCCGGATCGCGGGGCGCGCTCGTCGTCGACGGCGGGCCGGGCACCGGCAAGACGGTCGTCGCGCTGCACCGCGCCGCGTACCTGCTCTACTCCGACCCGCGGCTGGCGAAGCACCACGGCGGGGTCCTGTTCGTCGGCCCCAGCGGTCCGTACCTCTCGTACGTCTCCGACGTGCTGCCGAGCCTCGGCGAAGACGGCGTGCAACTGACCACCCTGCGCGCGCTGGTCACCGAGGGGGCGGATGCCGCGGCCGAGCCCGACGACCGGGTCGCCGCCCTGAAATCCTCCGTCGCGATCGTCGGCGCGATCGAGGAGGCGGTGCGCTACCACGAGCGGATGCCCGAGGACGACGCGGTGGTCGAGACATCGTGGGGCAACCTGCTGGTCACGCCGGCCGAGTGGGCCGAGGCCTACGCCGCCGTCGAGCCCGGCACCCCGCACAACGAGGCGCGCGACGTCATCTGGGACGAACTCGTCACCCTGCTGCACGACAGCGTCGACGAGGCACCGCCGCACCTGCTGCGCCGGGCGATGCAGCAGAGCGCCCCACTGCGCCGCGTGTTCTCGCGCGCCTGGCCGCTGCTCGACCCCGCCGGTGTGGTCGCCGACCTGTTCAGCAGCCCCGCCTACCTGCACCGCAGCGCCCCCTGGCTCAGCGACGACGAGGTGGCGCTGCTGCAGCGACCCGAGCCCCGCGCCTGGACCCTGCCCGACCTGCCGCTGCTCGACGCGGCCCGGCAGCGCATCGGCGATCCGGAGGCGTCACTCACCCGGCGTCGCCGTGCCGCGCAGCTCGAGGCGCAGCGCGAGCAGATGTCGCACGTGATCGACCAGCTGATCCAGTCGCACGAGATGGACGACGGCGAGGGCAGCCTCGCCATGCTGCGCCAGGAGGCGATGCACGACGCGCTCGTCGACGACGCCGGCGTTCCGATGCTCGCCCCCGACGAGCTGGCCGGGCCGTTCGCCCACATCGTCATCGACGAGGCCCAAGAGCTGACCGACGCCGAATGGCAGATGCTGCTGTCGCGCTGCCCGTCGCGCAGCTTCACGATCGTCGGCGACCGGGCGCAGGCCCGGCACGGGTTCCCCGAGACCTGGCAGCAGCGCCTCGAGCGGGTCGGAATCCCCCAGGCGCAGGTGGCCGGCCTCACCATCAACTACCGCACGCCGGAGGAGGTCATGGCCGAGGCCGAGCCGGTGATCCGCGCCGTGCTGCCGGATGCGAACGTGCCGGTGTCGATCCGCAGCAGCGGGATCCCGGTGCGGCGGGGCGAGGTGGGCGACCTGGAGCAGATCCTTGCGGAGTGGGCCTCCGGTGCCGAGGACGGGGTCGCGTGCGTCATCGGCGAGCCGGCCTACGCGGGCGGCCCCCGCATCCGCTCGCTGTCGCCCGCGGAGGCGAAAGGTCTGGAGTTCGACCTGGTCGTGCTGGTCGGCGCCGAACGCTGGAGCGCCGTCGACCGCTACGTCGCGATGACCCGCGCGACGCAGCAGCTGGTGCTGCTCAGCTAGGGCACCGGGTCTACGGGGCGGGGTAGGCGGTCGACTCGAGGAGCCGGGCCAGGTGCGCCGCGTTCGCGGCCGCGGTCTTCGTGGCCGAGGCGGTCGCCTCCGGGGTCTCGGGCAGATCCTGGTAGTCGGTACTGCCCATCGCCTCGCCGTTCCAGTAGGTGTTGGCCTGCGCCGGGATCGTGAACCCCACGTCGTTCAGCCCTTGCGCGGCCTCGGCGAAGATCTCGTGGGCGCCGTCCTCGTTGCCCACCGCGACGACGACCGCGACCTTGCCGAACATGGTGGGGCGGCCGCTGTCGTCGGTCTCCGCGAGCTCGGCGTCGAGTCGCTCGAGAACCCGCCGGGCGACGCTCGACGCGTGACCCATCCACGTGGGGGTGGCCAAAACCAGGATGCGCGCCGCCAGTACCTTCTCGCGGATCGCCGGCCACTCGTCCCCGTCGCCCATGTCGGCGTACACGCCCGGCTTCACGTCGTGATCCACGACCCGCACGGTCTCGCCGGTGATGCCGTGGGTGGCGAGCGCGGCCAGGACCTCGTCGGCGAGTTTCTGCGTGCTCGAGCGCTCGGGGCTCGGCTTCAGGGTGCAGTTCAGGACCAGGGCGGTGGGTGTCGCGGGTGCGGATGCCATGGTTCCGACGCTAGGCGGGACGCGTCCCCGCCCGGGCTGTGTCCAGCGCGCGTTCAGCGGATGCCGGGGAAGCACGGAGCAGCAGGTCGAGCCGCGCCTCGGCCGCGGGCGCCAGCTGCGCCAGCTCGGTGTACAGCTGCTCGCTGCGCCGGCCCGGCCAGTCGGCGGGCAGCAGGTGCTCGGGCAGACCGGGGTCGAGGTAGGGGATCGGCCGCCACAGGTCGATGCCGCGCGCATACCGGATGAGGGGGTCGGGTTCGGCGCGCAGCGGCTCGGTCCCGGCGGCGAACTCACGGTGCAGTGCGGCCAGGGCGTCGAGATCCCACCAGGATGCCGGGGTCAGCGGCCGCGGATCCCCGGTCTCGAACAGGGTGGCCTCGTCGCGCACCCCCAGGTCGGCGAGGATCTGCTCCACCTCCCCGGTGAGGGTGGCCGGGCAGATCCAGAGCCCCGCGGAAACCGTTCCGCACCCGATGAACTGCAACCGCCGCCGCAGCTGATGCCGCACCGCCCGGCGCTCCTCGGGCAGGGAGAACGAGATCAGGCACCACCTCTCCCCACGGGACATGCGTCTCGGGTGGAAGATGCGCCGATCCCCGGCCGCCAGCATCGGTTCGGCGCCCGCAGCGAGCGCATACCCCTTCACGTCGCCGCGGGCCTCGGGCACCAGCAGCCCGGCCGCCTTCACCCGCGAGATCGCGGTGCGCGCGCCCGACGGGTCGAGCCCCAGGTGCCGCAGCACGAGCACGAGAGCCGCCACCGGCATCCAGCCGCCCTGCCGCCGCAGGTAGAGCCCGACGACGGTGCGCAGCAGCGACACCGCACTGCCCGGCCGGGCGTCGATGTCGTCGAGCACGCCCGCGATTTCCGCGCCGGTCATACCAGCGCCTGCAGCTCCTCGCGGATCGCCTCGAGCCCGGCCTCGACCTCGGCGAACGTGGTGCTGAGCGGCGACAGCCCCACGCGCAGCCCGTCGGGGAAGCGGAAGTCGGGGATCACGTCGCGCTGCCACAGCCGCGCCGTCACCTCCCGGAACGCCGGGTGCGACAGGGTCACGTGGCCGCCCCGCAGGCGCTCCTCGCGCGGGCTCGACACCCGCACGCCGAGGCCGGCGAGGTGCTGGTCGGTCCAGTCGATGACGTAGGAGGTCAGCTGCACCGACTTCTGCCTGATCGCCTCGATGCCGACCTTCTCGATCAGGTCGAGCATGTCGTGCAGGGCGAGCATGCCGACGACCGGCGGGGTGCCGCTGAGGAAGCGCCGCATCCCGGCGGCGGGGGTGTACTCGTCGGCCATCGCGAACACGTCGCCGGCACCCATCCAGCCCTGGATGGGCTGCTGCAGCGCATCCTGCAGGTCGGCCCGCACGTAGGCGAACGCGGGCGCGCCGGGGCCGCCGTTCAGGTACTTGTAGGTGCAGCCGACCGCGACATCCGCCCCCGACGCGTCGAGCCCCACCGGCAGCGCACCGACCGAGTGGCTGAGGTCCCAGAGCACGAGCGCCCCGGCATCGTGCGCGACCGCGGTGATGCCGGGCAGGTCGGTGACGTACCCCGACCGGTAGTCGACGTGGCTGAGCAGCACCAGCGCGGTGCGCTCGCCCACCTCGGCGGCGACCTGGTCGACAGTGACCCCGCCGGCGGCGTCGGGGGTGATCCAGCGCAGCGTCAGCCCGCGTTCGGCGGCGATGCCCTCGAGCAGAAACCGGTCGGTCGGAAAGTTGCCGGTGTCGACCACGACCTCGTCGCGGCCGGGGCGGGCGTCGATGCAGGCGCGGGCCAGCTTGTAGAGCAGCACCGTGGTCGAGTCGCCGACGACCGTCTGACCGGATGCCGCCCCGAGCGTCGCGCTCGCGATGCGGTCGCCGAGGGTGAATGGCAACTCCATCCAGCGCTCGTCCCACGAGCGGATCAGCCGCGAACCCCAATCGCGTGCGATGAAGTCGGCGAAACGGTGCTCGCTGGCGCGCAGCGGCCGGCCGAGCGAGTTGCCGTCGAGGTAGGCGACGACCTGGTCGCTCGGCACGAACTCGGCAGCGTACGCGGCGAGCGGGTCGGCGGCGTCGAGCTCGGCGGCGGTGGGGGCGGCAGGGGTGGCGGGGATGGCGGGCGCGGTCATGTGCGGTCCTTCACGGTGGAGGCGAGCAGGGAGTCGAGGGTGATGTCGGCGAGCGTGTCGACGGGGACGTCCTGGACGAGGCGGTCATCGACGTGATCGTCGGTCGGCAGGATTCCGCGCAGGGCTGCGACCAGGTCGACCCCGGCCGCGTCGAGCGCCTCGAGTTCGCGGCGGTTCAGCCCGGCCGGCAGCGGACCGTTGCCGAGGTCGGTGCCGTAGTGCACGGTTCCGCCCGCGGCGACGAAGCGCTCGAGGTTGCCGAACGCGCGCCCGAAGTCGTCCCCGTACGCGCCCCAGCCGTGGATGTCGAGTGTGCTGATCCACGCCATACGCTGCGCCATCCGCGCGATCACCGCATCCGAGAGCGACTCGCTCCACGGGGTATGGGCAAGCGCGTCGACTCCGGCGTCGAGGGCGCGTTCGGCCTGGCCCGCACCCTGGGCGTGGGCGACCACGGGCAGCTGCGCCTCGTGGGCGCGTGCGACGACGGTGGCGAGCAGGGGGTCGTTCCAGACGGGGCCGGCTTCCGCGTTGAGGGTGATCTTCGCGACGGCGGCGCCGAGGTGCACCAGACGGGCGATCGCGGATGCGGCGGCCGCGGCATCCGCGACCTCGAGCGTCGCCTCGGGCGGCGCCCATCCAGAGGTCAGCGGGTACCCGCCCGGTGCCGCCAGCAGCGGCCCGGCGATATCGACCCGCAGGCCGTCGGCGTGGGTGCCGCGCCAGCCGGATGCGATGGCCGGGTCCCAGCCCAGATCGAGCACCCGGCCGATGCCGCCCGCTCGCAGCGCCGCCGCATCCGCCAACCCCAGATGCACGTGCGAGTCGGTGAACACCGGAAGCAGCATCACGCGCCGATCTCGTTGCGCACCGCGTACAGCTCGGGGAAGAAGGTCTGGCTGAGCGCGCGCTCGAGGTAGGCGACGCCGGCGCTGCCGCCGGTGCCCGACTTCAGCCCGATGATGCGCTGCACGGTGCGCAGGTGCCGGAACCGCCAGAGCTGGAAGTTCTCCTCCAGGTCGACCAGCTCTTCGCAGGCCTCGTAGTAGCGCCAGTGGTTCGTCGAGTCGCGATAGATGTCGTGGATGACCTGCACCAGGTCGGGGCTGAACTCCCACGGCTGCGACACGTCGCGGTCGAGCACCGCCGCGGGGATGGGGAAGCCGGCACGGGCGAGGAACGCCAGGAACGCGTCGTAGAGCGACGGTTCGTCGAGGGCGGTCTGCAGCATCGCCTGGGCGCCCGGTTCGGCGTCGAACACCGACAGCATGCGCGGGTTCTTGTTGCCCAGCAGAAACTCGACCGCGCGGTACTGGTACGACTGGAACCCCGACGAGGTGGCCAGGAACTCGCGGAACTCGACGTACTCGCTGGGGGTCAGGGTGCCGAGCACCGACCACTGCTCGGTGAGCGTCACCTGGATCTGCTTCACCCGCGCCGTGCGCTTCAGCGCGGTCTGCAGGTCGTCGTGGTCGAGGGCGCTGCGGGCGGAGCGCAGCTCGTGCAGCATCAGCTTGAACCAGAGCTCGCTGGTCTGGTGCTGCACGATGAACAGCAGTTCGTCGTGGTGGGCCGGCACGCTGCGCAGGTGCTGCGCGCTGAGCACGTCATCGAGGGCGAGGTAACTGCCGTAGGTGAGCGGCGTCGCATCGTCGGGAGCCATGTGACGACTCTATGACGAGCGTCACAAAAGCGATATAGACGGTTTCGGCTGTTACGCGGCGGCGGGGCGCGTGGTGGCGCCCTGGGCGACCGGGTGCTTCTCAGACAGCATCTCGAAGTACTCGCACGGTCGCGAGTGCGTGCACGCCCCCGACTCGCCGGCAAGCAGCGCGTCACCCAGCAGGATGGCGCTGCAATCCCAGACCGGATGCGATGCGCGCTTGTCGTAGGCGAAGCCGGCCCCGCAGGCGCAGCGCTCCTTCGCCGAGAACACGAGCCTGCGCAGGAGGGCTTCGCGGCGGCCGGGACGCCACCAACCTCTCAGTGCTGACACGTAGGGAGAGTGTAGACGACTCTCTGGCTACCCTTTGGCGGGCGTGCGGTTCTCGGCCGACACCATCCAGGCGAACTGCTCGAGCTTCTCGATGATCCCGTGCAGGATGTCGGCGCTCGTCGGGTCTTCCTCATCGACCTGGTCGTGCACCTCGCGCATGGTGTGCACGGCGGCTTCGAGCCGCACGGTGACGAGGTCGATCACGTCTGTCGTGGCGACTTCGCCCGCGGGGAACTCGGGCAGCGTGGTGCTGGCGCTGACGGTGTCACTGCGACCGTCGGGGATGGCGTGCAGCGCCCGCATCCGCTCGGCGACCTCGTCGCTGAAGCCGCGTGCCGCCTCGATGATCTCGTCGAGGATGCGGTGCGTGTCGCGGAAGTTCTTGCCCACCACGTTCCAGTGGGCCTGCTTGCCCTGGCTGGCCAGCTCGATCAGATCGACGAGCACGCTCTGCAGGTTGGTGGTGAGGGTCTTCGAGGCGGTGAACCCGTGCTCGGCGTTCTGACGGCGAGTGGTGCGGGCGCCCGCGGTGGTTGTCTGTGCCATGGTCCGACGTTAAGCCGGATGTGCTGCCCGGGCGAGCAACGCCCGGGCAGCACTCAGGTGGTCACCGGCGGCGACGCTCCTTCTGGAAGAACAGCACTCCGCTGACGATCAGACCGGCGGCGAACAGCACCGCGATGATCGTTGCCAGCCCGGCGAGGTTCACGCCGATCGCGGGCAGCAGGTACAGCAGCCCGAGCGCGGTGGTGATGATGAAGATGATCGCGGGAAGGTTGCGCACCTCCTTGCCGACGTACAGCACGACCGCGGCGATCAGGCCGGCGACACCGGCGACCAGCGCCGCGATGGTGAGCAGCACGCCGGGCAGCGACAGCCCGAGCTTGGCGATGCCGAGCAGCAACCAGCCGACCGCGGCAGCGATCAGGGTGATCTTCGCCAGCGTCGAGTTCACGGCGCCGATGCCGAGAATGCCGAACGCGACCGCGATCGCAATGTAGGCCAGGGCCAGCAGCCACGGCACACCCGACATTCCGAGCAGCGGCAGCAGGATGGCCAGCGCGAGCAGAACCCCCGCGATGATGAAGACGATCCCGGCGGTTGCCCGGCGGGAGGTGGATACAGCAGCCATACGGTTTTCTCCTTAGGTGGTCCACTGAGTGGCTCAGAGTCTAGGGGTGCGAGGTGCCCCGACTGCGCTGATACAAGGTGCCCCGCGGCGCTGATACACTCGTGAGGTTGTTCGCAACACTGCGCCCGTAGCTCAACGGATAGAGCATCTGACTACGGATCAGAAGGTTGGGGGTTCGAATCCCTCCGGGCGCACCGAAGTTATGAGTCGCGACATCGGTAACGAATCTGTGTGAGAGCCCGGCCACCGGCCGGGCTCTTGTCTTAGGTTGCGCCAGTAGCTGCGGTCGGGGTCACTGGTCCGGCATCATGGCTGGCCGCGGTCAGGCGCTGCGTAGCTGCACAGTCCGACCCCGGATGGTGTCGCTAGTCGTGCTCGGGTTCGTTCTGGGGCGCCGCGACCGAGGCTCGACCGCGTTCAGGCCCCCGTCCCGGTATCGGGCAAGGAGCAGGTAGATCTGCTTTCGGCTGAGAAGGTGTTCGGCAGCCGCCTGCGTCACTGCGAGCTGCTTCGCCACGACCTTCTACACCACGACCCGATGCTTCGACATGCAAGCGACTGTCACGCATGTCGCGACTCACCTCTCACGCATCAGCTCTCACAGTTGGATCTCCCGCCCAGGACATCCGCGGACATCTTCTCCGGCAACCTCGCGTCGTTTCGAGCCGCCAAACCCCGATCCCAAGGAGGGCGGCTCAGCTTGCGACACGGGAAAGTAGTCGTCACTGAGTCGGAGCCGAGATCCGACCAGGCGAGTACCTGCTCGACCCGCAACGCCCTGAGCGGTGTGACGACGGCAGCTACATGAAGCGGCGAAGCAGGTACGCGATGGCTGCCGTCACGGCCTGTATGCGATT
Organism: Pseudolysinimonas sp.; assembly: GCA_035495435.1. Lineage (GTDB taxonomy): Bacteria > Actinomycetota > Actinomycetes > Actinomycetales > Microbacteriaceae > JBDSKH01. The sequence continues at coordinate 6,296 of DATJFV010000021.1, read as the reverse complement.
GGTCGATTCTTCTTCGTCGCTCAGCCCGGGATGCGAACCGTTCGAATGCGTTAGCGTCCAGAGCCCTTCGATGTAGTTTCGTGCACCCTTGTCGAAGTGGCCGGCCCGGTCGAGGGCGTTGATCGCGCCACCGCCTGAAGCGGCAGGGGTGCCCGTGAGCTTGTCAGATATCGCCACGAGTACGGACTCCAGCGCGGATCGCAGTTGCCCATTAGCCGAGGCCCACTTGCCCAATGCGTTGGCATCGACGGCCTGATTGTAGTGACCAGCCGCCGTATTCAGTGAGTTTCGCACAAGGAGGCGTCCCAGCGCCGTCGTGTCATCGATGAGCGGCGCGACGCCTCCTCCAAGCACGTTCAGTTCGTACCGCGTGTAGACCTTGGTGTCCCACGGGCTCCGGTTGGTCGGTTGATACTCGACAACGTCGAGTGACCAACCGTCGCCCCGAAGCTCGGTGATGAAAGACTTCATGAGAGGCTCTTCGACATCAGTCGATCGGTCCTCGATGTACTCCTCGATAATCCGCTTGATCGTGTCGTACTGACCGCGGTTCAGTGCATCGCTGAGGGCGGTCGTGGCGCGGACTTTCTTGTTAGGCACCTGGCCGCCCCTTTTCGGTGCATCCGTGAGCTGGTACCGAAGGATGAGGTTGTCGAGGTCGGAGTGCCGCCAGCCGCGATCAAGGAGCTGGGCGAGGATACCTACTGATTGCGGTGAGAACTGCGGCATGCGCGAAGGTCAGTCCGCCGCGTCGTCGAAGAGGTAGTCACGAAGTCGAATCTCAAGATCCGACCGAAGATCGCTTAGACCGACAAGCATGGCCTGTTCTGACGTGCTGAGTTCCCCGCCCTGGCGCACCTGCTCCTTAAGGGAATCAATCTTGATCGCGATTGCGTCGAAGCTGATCGCCGCAGCCTCGTTGAACCCTTCCACGAAGCGCCCCTCAGCGTGGGCGTTCACGACGTCTCGCGGAATGTTCGCGAGTTCACGAATGAAGTCACGCCCTGCCGACACGTCGACCTCCAATCTGGGGCGTGACCTCCACCCATGAGAACAATATCCGCGGCGACCCCGGCATCCGTCCAGCGGCAACGCAAACCGCTGCGACACGCTTCGAGTCGCCAATCCCCGATCCCACACCGAACAGCCCAGAAATCACCGTCGACCCGTGACCTAATCACGCCGAAGCCGGCATCCAGACGGCGGTGGGCCTGTCAGGGCCCAGTTGTGCACGCCCTACGCGCGCTCTAACCGACGAGCGTGGGATCGGTCTCAAGACTTGGGGTCTGCGAGACACTCGGAAAGCGCCCTCGTGGTGGATTACATCGAGGCACACCAGACAGCCGAGTCACTCGAGGCGGTGGTCGCTGTCGATGTGTCGGAACTCCAGCGCGCACGGGGCGATCTGTTGGGCATCATGAATCGCACTCTGGGTATCGGCCCGCTCTGATCTGCGGGTCAAGAGGGACTTCGTTGTCACGAACGGGATGACTCTGCCGACTCCGTATTTGTGAGTGTCGAGGCACTAAGTTTTGAGCGACATACAGTTCCGTGCCTACCGACAACCAGTCGCACTCCCGAGGGGCCAATTGTGGATCAATCAAAGATGACATCGCAGAATGTCGAAGTGCGGGGCGGGCGTGGCTAAGTCCACGCCTCCGGTCGTGCCCACGCCGCCCACCGAGTCGCCGCTCACAATCGAGGATCTGGTCCGCGACGAGCCGCTCGACAAGATCGCCGGCTCTACGTCGATCCCGGACGAACTCGACCTGCTGAACCATAGGAGCACGGCCCGCCGCGTTGCCCAACTAGCTGGAACTGCCGAACGTCAGCTGAACATCGCCGTATTCGGCCCGTGGGGGTCCGGTAAGAGCAGCTTCTTTGGTCTCCTCGAACAAGAGCTCGGACGTCTAGCCAAACCACTGACACCGGTGCGGTTCGACGCTTGGCAAAACGCTGGAGCGGGCTTCCGCGAGAACTTTCTAGCGGAGATCTCGTCCGAACTCGGGTTTCCTGGCATGGACGAAAGGTTGTTCGCAGTAAAGCGCTCGATCAAACTTCCCTTCATTTCGACCGGTGACGCCAAGAAGCGGCGGGGCATCATCGCCGCGGCCGTGGTAATCGCCGTGGGCGTCGTGGTCGGACTTCCGCTGCTTCAGACTTCGCTGACCGGGCCCCCCGATGACTTCTTCCCCCGCTTCTGGCCGATTTGGATCGGGTGGATAAGTTTCGGTGCCGGTTCGTCAGTCATTTACCTAGTGCTCTCAACCCTCGCGAACATATCCAAAGTCGATGTCGAGGAAGCACAGCCAAGTTTCGTTAGTCAGTTCAGGAGTCTCTTCAATGAGCTCTTAGACCAGCGGCCGGGAGAGCGGTTCGCGATTCTTATCGACGAGCTGGACAGATGCGCCCCAAAGGACGTCATGACGACCCTGGAGGGCTTGCGCACCTTCCTCGGTCACGAGCGTTGTGTCTTTGTGGTTGCTTTCGATCGAGCGGCTATTGCAGAAGCTGTCAGTGCGGAGACCCCAAATAAAGTGCCCTTGCAGGAAGGAGGCGCGTATTACGCGACCGCGGGGGAATACCTCGACAAGATCTTTCAATACCAGGTCTCTTTGCCTCCTCAGCCTCACCACGGCCCCCGGCGCTACGCGCTATCTCTCGTCGCCAATAAGCGCGGCGTGTGGGGCTCGCTGAACGATCGATCGCCCGAGTTCCTCCGGCGCGTTGTCCAACTTCTGTCGCCGATTCATCTAACGAGCCCTCGTCGCACGAAAGTGCTGTTGAACGATTTTGCGATCAACATGCGGCTGTATGAGTCAATGGGCTTCGAGTGGATCGACAGGGCTGAGGAGATCGCAGCCTGGACCGTAATCCAGACCGAGTTTCCCGGAGTCGCGAACGCGATGGAACAAGACACCCGCACGCTTGGTCGGATCGCGAGCGGCCTGCGCGAGGCGGATCTAGCGGCTGGCGGTAGCGGGGAACCGGCGGACTCGGCCGCACCGGACGAGCTCGACGACCTTGAGGCCGACGTCTTGGTCGGGGATCCCAATGCTCAGAAGGTCGAACGGAAAGCCATCGGCGACGAGCTTCGGGATGAGGTGCGCACGTACGTCCGCCGACTATTGGAACTCAACGTCACACTTCCTCGCGCCGATTTGATACTCATGCACGCTGACGGCGGTCTGCTCAAGTTCGACGATCCAGAGATCTACAACCTGCTTCAAGATCCTGCCGGCGTGTCACGTGGCGAGGCTGTCGCGCTGCTATCAGCCGCGAACGTTGCTGATCGCGTGCAGGCCGTAACTTATCTTCTCGAGCAGCTGGAGACAGAACTTCCGGGGGACGAACGCTCGTCCGTACTCGTGCTGATCGGCGAGATCGCTGAGATGCTCTCAGTCACTGAGCTTGACGCCCTGAAATACGCACTGCGCAGCACCTGGACGGGCCTGGACGCTGAGCGCGCGAAGGTTGCAGAGTCGTCTACCGCCGCTCGCGGATTTCTCCGGTCGTTCGTCGGCGAAGCGAAAGAGGTACTCGCGGCTGCGTTCGACGGGTGGGGGAGCGACCGATCGGCCACCAAAGCTTCTGTTGTCGAACGCATCAATGCAGACAGCGTTGACATTGACTTTCTCGCGTACTCCGATCTGCTGCTGACTACGGCGGCTCTCGATTCGCTAGATCACCCGCAGACAATGAGCGAGCTCTTGAAGCGAACCGACCGCTTGGGTGACCCGGTCTTCGCAAGCTTCCCAAACGCTCTCCACGCAACTTTCACAATCGCTGAGCCCGAGAGCGTCACGGCGACAACCCGGCGCGGGGTTGCAGTTGCCGACGCAGCTGGAGCCGAACAAGCGGTCGCCGACTACGAAGCATTGTCCGACCGAGCGCGACTAGCCTTTGGGCAACTCCTTTCCGGCCCTTACCGCGACTCCGGGTCCGTTCGCCGTGCTCTAAGGCGGGTGTTGGTCGACTTGTACGGTCGCGACGGCTGGCCTCTTGATTTGCACGATGAACTCGTCCTTGGTGCCGCATCTTCGACCCACGTTGAGCTGCGAACCAGCGAGATATTGGAAGCCATTGCAGCGCGTCCTGAAGAAGCCGCTGCACGTTGGGTACCCCGACTGGTCAGCGAGCAGGAGGTCGATTCGCTCAAGCTGCAGCAAGCCCTTGAGGCCGTTATTCAACTTGGCTCGAGCAGCACCGACGATGTCGCTCAGACGAATGCGGTGCTCAACGCACGCGCGATGACCGGTTTGAAACCCAAGTCGGTTCTGTCAATCCGGGGATTGGTGGACGCTGCTCAGCCACTTGCTGCGGTCGCCGACTGGACATCGACCAGGGTGCAGTCCGCGTTTGAACTGCTGAACGTAGTCGCATCACTCGTGGGTGAAGATTCAGCCATCGAGGAGCTGCAGCTTTCAGTCGCCCTTGTTGCGTACGACGGCGCTGCCGACGCCACTGCGCAAGATTCGCTCCTGGCAGCCGTCGCCGCGCTGCCTGGCTCACTGCGACGCAGACTAGCCGAGGAGCTTGACTGGAGTTCCAACGACTTCGCGACGTCAGTCGTCGTCAGATGCCAGGCCGGGCTGAAGTCTGACACCACCGGACTAGTTAGCGCCCCGTCCGTGGTCGCGAGATATCCGGCAGACCCGGCGATCGTCGGAGCCTGGCTCGAGTCTGGACCCTCGTTCGCGGAGGTCGAGCGCGTCCGGAGCTCGCTACCTTCCGCGGTTTTCACGAGCGACCTTCTTAAGGGGTGGGCCTCCGCTGTCGACGAGGTCCAGCGTGTCCTAATGTGGCGCGAACTGCTCGGCGAGGACGATTCGGATCGAGCTCTAGCGGCGGCCGGGGAACAGCTCCCGGACGACGCTGTCGATCCCGAATTGACTTTGGTGCGAACGGCAACTTCCGCTCCGCAGCGCGAGGAGGCACTTCGCCCATTGCTCGCTGCGCCTCCGACCTCCCGCGTCTACAGGCGGGCCGTGGTGGCGGTGGCGCCCGTCCTTGCCTCGGCCGGCGCCCAGCAAGATCTCAACACGCTCGCGACGCTTCTCGAACGCGGCCCCTCTGTTTCCCCTCAGGAGCGATCACGCATTCGAGCCCTGCTGGAAGGAATGGTCTCCAAGAACCCGAACACACTCAGCCGCCAACGAATCTCGAACCTCGTCGATCTGCAGTTCCTAAATAAGAGGGGTATTGGTGCAGTTTGGGATCGGGTGTTCGGGACAAGGTCGAAGTGACCAATTCGTAGGTACTACTAGAAAGTAGCCCCAAAGTTACCCGGGGTTCTCGCGATCACTAGAAACCCAACTAGACCAAGAGCCCCGATATTCATTGGGATCGAGTCCTCTTTCCAGCGGTTCCAACCCTCGATCTAGGGTTCGAATCCCTCCGGGCGCACTACGAGGACCTCGCGTCAGTGCGCGCGATCCAGATAGCTGAGCACCGCGAGCACGCGCCGGTGGCTGGCGTCATCGTCGCTGCCGAGGTCGAGCTTGTTCAGGATGTGGTGCACGTGCTTCTCGACGGTGCCCTCCGACAGGTGCAGTGCCTTGCTGATGCCGAGGTTCGACCGGCCCTCTGCCATCAGCACGAGGACGTCGCGTTCTCGTGGGGTGAGCGAGTCCAAGGGGTTTCTCGTTCGGCGCGCGAGCACCAGTTCCTCCACGAGTGCGGGGTCGATGACCGACTCGCCGGCGACCACCCGGTTGAGCGATGCGATGAAGGTGTCGATCTCGGTGATGCGCTGCTTCAGCAGGTACCCGATTCCTGAGCCGCTGCTCAACAGGTCGAGGGCGTGTTCGACTTCGACGTAGGACGAGAGCACCAGAATCCGCACGTCCGGGTACGCGCTGCGTACCGCCCTCGCGGCGACCAGCCCTTCTATGGTGTGCGTCGGCGGCATCCGGATGTCGATGACCAGCAGATCGGGTCGCAGGTCGCGCACGACATCGAGCAGACCGTCGGTGTCGGATGCTTGGGCGATCACGTCGTGGCCGGTACGAACCAGAAGGCTCGCCAGGCCCTCCCTCAACAGCACGTCGTCATCGACGACGACTACTCGAGTTCCCATGTGCTCCGGCCTCTATCGCGGATTCGGCTTTCCCTGCATTCTGGGGTTCTCAACCCTCGCAAGAGTGACAGATTGACCCGGTCGGAGTCGAACGCCATGAATGAGGTCACGCCTGTGCCAGGTGCGGCGGTGGTGGATCAGCTCATCGCCGAACAGGCGGCCCTCCTCCGGGTCGCCGAGTTGGTCGCGCGTGAAAGCCCCGCCGACGACCTGTTCC